>NZ_JBFADM010000050.1:0-63983 GCF_040641355.1 Streptomyces sp. NPDC020996 | reverse complement strand
ATCGCCCCCGGCCGGTGCCGAGGGGTTCGAGGCGGGGTTGGATGCGCTGGCGGGGGGTGTGCCGGCGGCTGGTGTGGTGCGCGGTTCGGTGGTCTCCGGTGGCCGGGTGCCGGGAGAAACACGGGCGGCGCAGCGAGGGCTTGAGGTCCTTCAGCCGGCCGAGCAGGCCGTTGACGAACGAGGGCGACTCGTCCGTGGAGAACTCCTTCGCCAGCTGCACCATCTCGTCCAGGACGACGGCGTCCGGGGTCTCGTCGACCCAGATCAGCTCGTAGGCGCCCAGGCGCAGGATGTTGCGGTCGACCACCGGCATCCGGTCGAGCGTCCAGCCGACCGAGTACTGCGCGATCAGCTCGTCGATGCGCTTCGCGTGCCCCGCGTAGCCCTCGACGAGCTGCATCGTGTACTCGCTCACCGGCGGCTGACGGGTGTCGGTCCGGGACAGCCGGATCCAGTCCGCGAGAACCGTCAGGACGTCGGCGCCGCGCTGGTCGCCCTCGAAGAGGATCTGGAAGGCGCGCTTGCGGGCCGTGTTGCGGGCAGCCACGGTTAGCTGTTCACCCGGCCGAGGTAGTCGCTCGTACGGGTGTCGACCTTGATCTTCTCACCGGTGGTGATGAAGAGCGGGACCTGGATCTGGTGGCCGGTCTCCAGCGTGGCGGGCTTGGTGCCGCCGGTGGAGCGGTCACCCTGGACGCCCGGCTCGGTCTCCGCGACCGTCAGCTCGACGGCGGCCGGGAGCTCGACGAAGAGCACCTCGCCCTCGTGCTGCGCGACGGTGGCGGTGAAGCCCTCGATGAGGAAGTTGGCGGCGTCGCCGACGGCCTTGCGGTCGACCATGAGCTGGTCGTAGGTCTCCATGTCCATGAAGACGAAGTACTCGCCGTCCATGTAGGAGAACTGCATGTCGCGCTTGTCGACGGTGGCCGTCTCGACCTTGACACCGGCGTTGAAGGTCTTGTCGACCACCTTGCCGGAGAGCACGTTCTTGAGCTTGGTGCGCACGAATGCCGGGCCCTTGCCGGGCTTGACGTGCTGGAACTCGACGACGGACCAGAGCTGGCCGCCTTCGAGCTTGAGCACCATGCCGTTCTTGAGGTCGTTCGTGGAAGCCACGGTTGCGGAATCTCCTGGACTGACGTGGACGACCCCGGGGCACGCACCTATAGCGCGAGCAGCTCCTTGGTCGTGATGGTGAGTAGCTCGGGTCCGCCGTCCGCCTCGGGGCGGACGACGAGCGTGTCATCGATCCGGACGCCGCCCCGGCCCGGGAGGTGGACCCCCGGTTCGACGGTGACCGGCACGCAAGCGTCCAGTTTACCCATGGAAGCGGGGGCCAACTGCGGGTCCTCGTCGATTTCGAGTCCGACACCGTGTCCGGTCAGGGCCGGGAGGGCCTCCGCGTACCCCGCCGAGTCCAGCACCTGCCGTGCCGCGCGGTCCACGTCACGGTGGGCGGCGCCGGGCGCGAGGGTCTCGCGGCCGGCGCGCTGGGCGGCGAAGACCAGGTCGTACAGCTCGATCTGCCAGTCGGCGGGAGTGGTGCCGATGACGAAGGTGCGGCCGATCTCGCAGCGGTAGCCGCGGTACATGGCGCCCAGGCAGACGGAGAGGAAGTCGCCCTCCTCGACCCGCCGGTCGGTGGGCCGGTGGGCGCGGCGGCCGGCGTTCGGGCCGGTGGCGACGGAGGTGGGGAAGGCGGGGCCGTCGGCGCCGTGGTCGACGAGGCGGCGTTCGAGTTCCAGGGCGAGGTGGCGTTCGGTGCGGCCGACGAGGATGGACTCCAGCAGTTCGCCGAGGGCCTGGTCGGCGATCTCGGCGCCGATGCGCAGGCAGGAGATCTCCTCCTCGTCCTTGACCACTCTGAGCTGTTCGACCGCGGCCGAGAGGTCCGCGAAGCGCAGCCGCGGCGCGACGGAGGTGAGGGCGCGGTGCCGGGAGACGGTGAGGTGGTGTTCCTCGACGGCGAGGGAGTCGGCGCGCTGGGCGTCGGCCAGGCCGGCGGCGGCGACCGCGGGATCGCCTCCGGCGCCCAGGAGCGTGTGCACGCGCAGCGTCTCGTCGGGGCGCCCCTGCGTGGGGCGGTCGTCCGGCGGGCCGGGGCAGACCAGCAGGTCCTCGGTCCTGCCCAGCAGCAGGACGGCGCCGCGCGGGGCGGCGCCCGCGAGGTAGCGCACGTTGGCGGGGCGGGAGACGAGCGCTGCCGCGTTGCCGGCCGCGTTGCACTGCTCCCTGAGCCGGGTTCGGCGGATGGCGTGCATCTCTGACATGAGATGAGCCTAGGAGCGATGACCGTTTTGTGCCGGTTGGGAGGGCGTGAAGGGTGCCGAACGGGGGACGGCCCGGCAGGCCCCGGCCCGGCAGACCCCGGCGGCCGGGGCCCGGGCGGCTACCAGCTCGGGGGGCTGGTGATCGCCCGCGCCAGCACCTCGTCCAGGACCTGGGCGGTCTGCGCCACGTCCAGCTGGGAGTTGTCGATGATCGGCAGTCCCGAGCCGTACCAGCCCGCCATGCGGCCGTGGATGCGGGCGACCTCCTCGTCGCTGAGGCGGCGGTTGCCCGTGCGCTCGGCGTTGCGCTCCAGGACGACCTCCAGACCCGGCAGGAGGACCACCGGGAGCAGTCCGGGTCCCACGTGGCGCTTCCAGCCGCCGAGACCGACGACCGGGCGGTCGGGGAAGACGGCGTCGTCGAGGATGCAGGAGATGCCGTTGGCCAGGAAGTTGCGCGCGGCGAATCCGCAGGTGCGGCGGGCCAGGCGGTACTGCGCCTCGGAGTTGTCGTTCCAGCCGGACTGCGGGTCGGCGAAGCCGGAGCGGACCCACTCCCGCACGTCGTCGAGGCTGATGTGGGCGGTGGGGACCCGGCGGTGGTCGGCCCAGTACTTGGCGACGCTCGTCTTGCCGGCGCCCGCGGGGCCGATCAGCAGGACCGCGAGGATCGTGGTGGTCGGATCGGGCGCGGCGGTGGCGGGCGGGGCGCTGGGCATGCCGACCGGGCCGCCGGGCGGCAGCGGGACGTGGCCCGTGGTCTCGGGGACCGGCGGGGCCGGGGCGTGCTGCGGCGCGGGCGGTGCGGCAGCCGGAGCCGCGGGTGTCGGAGCCGCGGGCGTGGCGGCGGGGAAGCCCGGTGCCGCGGGCGGCGGGGGCACGGGTGCCGAGCCCTGGTGGGTGCCCGGGGGGTGCTGGCCCGGGTGGTGTGCGGCCGACGACCAGCCGGCGGCCGGTCCGTGCCCCGGCTGGTGGGGCGGCGGCAGCGGAGAACCCACTGCGTGCTGCATCCGGTGCCACTCCGTCTCGTACAGGCAATTGGCGCTGGCCGCGGGGCACGCCCTGCGCGGACCCCGCTCGCTACCGAACGGTACCGTCCCCCGCCGCTGTTCGGTGAAACGGCCGGGGACGGTCCGAAGTGCCCGTCGGAGACAGGGGATTTCGGGTGGCCGGTGTCCGGCCGGGCCTACTGGCCCACTTCGCCGTACGCGGCGACGAGCACGGCCGGGTCGGGGCCCTCCAGGACGGTGGGCTTCGCCAGGCCGTCCAGCACGACGAAGCGCAGCAGGTCACCGCGGGACTTCTTGTCGACCCTCATGTTCTCCAGCAGCTTGGGCCACTGGTCGTGGCGGTAGTGCAGCGGGAGCCCGACGGACTGAAGGATCGTGCGGTGGCGGTCGGCGGTGGCGTCGTCCAGACGGCCCGCCAGCCGCCCGAGTTCGGCGGCGAAGTGCATGCCGACGGCGACGGCCGCGCCGTGCCGCCACTTGTAGCGCTCGTTCTTCTCGATGGCGTGGCCGAGGGTGTGGCCGTAGTTGAGGATCTCGCGCAGGCCCGACTCCTTCAGGTCGGCGGAGACGACCTCCGCCTTGACCCGGATGGAGCGCTCGATGAGCTCCGCGGTGTGCGGGCCGGACGGACCGCGGGCGGCCTGCGGGTCGGACTCGATCAGGTCGAGGATCACCGGGTCGGCGATGAATCCGGCCTTGATGATCTCGGCGAGGCCGGAGACGTAGTCGTTGACCGGCAGGGACTCCAGCGCGGCCAGGTCGCACAGCACGCCCGCCGGCGGATGGAAGGAGCCGACGAGGTTCTTGCCCTCGGCGGTGTTGATGCCGGTCTTGCCGCCGACCGCCGCGTCCACCATGGCCAGCACGGTCGTCGGGATCGCGATCCAGCGCACCCCGCGCAGCCAGGTCGCGGCCACGAACCCGGCCAGGTCGGTGGTCGCGCCGCCGCCGACGCCGACGATGACGTCGGAGCGGGTGAAGCCGGACTGGCCGAGCGCCTTCCAGCAGTAGGCGGCGACCTCGGCGGTCTTGGCCTCCTCGGCGTTGGGCACCTGGATGGCGACCGCGTCGAAGCCCTGACCGGCGAGGTCGGCGCGCAGCGCCTCGCCGGTCTCGGCGAGCGCCTCCGGGTGGATCACGGCGACCCGCTTGGCCTTCGCCCCGATCAACCCGGCCAGCTCGCCCAGGAGCTGACGGCCCACCAGGACGTCGTACGGGTCACTGCCCGCGCTACCGCTTACGTGGATCCTTGTCACCTGGCTAGCCATGGCGTCCTCCGGCCGGGGGTCCGGGGGTTGTCCCCCAAGAGATGCAGTCTTCAACTCCAGTGCGTCCAGGGCGGCTTGGGTGACCTCTTCGGGCGTACGGCCGTCGGTGGGCACGACGGCCGTGGCGACCTCCTCGTACAGGTGCCGCCGCGCCTCCATCAGCTCCCGCCACTGCTTTCGCGGGTTGACGGCGAGCAGCGGGCGGGCCACGTTCAGGCCGGTGCGCCGGACCGCTTCCTCGACGTCCATCGAGAGGTAGACGACGCGGCGTCCGGCCAGCAGCGCGCGGGTGTCAGCGTCGAGGACGGCGCCGCCGCCGAGCGCGAGGATGCCGTCGTGCGCGGCCAGCGCGGTGCGCACGGCCTGCTTCTCCAGCGCACGGAAGAACGGCTCGCCCTCGTCCACGAAGATCTCGGCGATGGCCCGGCCCTGCTCGGCCACGATGTCGTCGTCGGTGTCGCGGTAGGCCACGCCGAGCCGCTCGGCCAGCAGCCGGCCGACGGTGGACTTGCCCACGCCCATCGGCCCGACCAGGACGACCAGCGGCCCGCTCATCGGATCGGCAGGTGGTCGAGGTACGACCGCACGTTGCGGCGGGTCTCGGCCACGCTGTCGCCGCCGAACTTCTCCGCCACCGCGTCCGCGAGGACGAGCGCGACCATGGCCTCCGCCACGATCCCGGCCGCCGGCACCGCGCACACGTCGGAGCGCTGGTGGTGGGCCTGCGCCGGCTCGCCGGTGGCGACGTCGACGGTCTGCAGGGCCCGCGGCACGGTCGCGATCGGCTTCATGGCGGCGCGGACCCGCAGCAGCTCACCGGTGGTCAGCCCGCCCTCGGTGCCGCCGGAACGGCCCGTCGCCCGCTTGATCCCCTCGGGCGTGGTGACGATCTCGTCGTGCGCCTTCGAGCCCGGCACCCTCGCCAGCTCGAACCCGTCGCCGACCTCGACGCCCTTGATCGCCTGGATGCCCATCAGGGCCGCCGCCAGCCGCGCGTCCAGCTTGCGGTCCCAGTGCACGTGCGAGCCCAGGCCGACCGGCACGCCGTAGGCCAGCACCTCCACCACACCGCCGAGCGTGTCGCCGTCCTTGTGCGCCTGGTCGATCTCCGCGACCATCGCCTTCGACGCGTCCGCGTCCAGGCAGCGCACCGGGTCGGCGTCCAGCTTCGCGACGTCCGCGGGGGTCGGGTACACCCCGCGCGGCGCCCTCGCGCCCGCCAGCTCCACCACGTGCGAGACCACCTCGATGCCGGCCGTCTCCTTCAGGTACGAGCGGGCCACCGCCCCCAGCGCCACCCGCGCCGCGGTCTCCCGGGCGGAGGCGCGCTCCAGGATCGGCCGGGCCTCGTCGAAGCCGTACTTCTGCATGCCCGCCAGGTCGGCGTGGCCGGGCCGCGGACGGGTCAGCGGGGCGTTGCGGGCGAGCCCGGCGAGCACCTCGGGATCGACCGGGTCGGCGGCCATCACCTGCTCCCACTTCGGCCACTCGGTGTTGCCGACCATGATCGCCACCGGGGAGCCGAGGGTCAGGCCGTGCCGGACGCCGCCGAGGAAGGTGACCTCGTCCCGCTCGAACTTCATCCGCGCACCGCGGCCGTAGCCGAGCCGCCGCCGCGCGAGGTGGTCGGCGACCATCTCCGTGGTGATCGGCACGCCGGCGGGGAGGCCCTCCAGCGTCGCGACAAGGGCGGGACCGTGGGACTCCCCCGCGGTCAGCCAACGCAGCCTGCTCAACGATGCTCCTCAGTGCTCGCGCCCTGGTACTGCCTTGCGTACGCGCGTCCTCGCGTACGGCGACGGCGCGACCAGGTGCGCGGTCCCGGCCCGCCTTCTCCGATCCTCCCACGTCCGGGCCCGGACCCGGCCGACGGTCCACAAAGCGGACGCGAGTCGGTCAAGTCACGCTCAGGCGGAGCCGTCCCGCGGGCCGGGCTGGGGAGCGTAGGCGCCAAGGTGGCCGGCGCCGCCGCCCTGCTGCTGCCCCCGGGGCGGTGCGTAGGAGCCCAGGTAGTCGGCGCCCCGCCCCTGCCCGTACTGCGCCGCGGCGTGGATCGGCCGTCCCTCGCGCACCGCGCGCCGGTAGGCGAGCTTCCGCCTGAGCTTGACGACCCACGACGCGACGACCGCGAGCAGGACCAGGGCGATCACGGCGACCTGCACCCAGTCGGGCAGGAACCCGAGCAGGGCCTCGAAGATCTGGCCCTTGGCCGACGCGACGGACATGCCTGCGGACACGAAACGCTCCCCTCCCGGCTCCGCCCCCTGCGGAACCGGAGGGAGCCTAGCGGGCGGCGAGGGCCTGTTCGCCTGCTTTTCGCATGGCGGCGACGGGTGCCGGGCTGTGGCCCGTCATCTGCTCGACCTGCAGCACCGCCTGGTGCACCAGCAGGTCGAGGCCGCTGACGACCGCTCCGCCGCACGCCGACCAGCGGGCCGCGAGTTCGGTCGGCCAGGGGTCGTAGAGCACGTCGAAGAGGGTGGCGGGCCGCTCGGGGACGGCGGCGGCGAGGGCGTCGGTCGTGCCGGCCGGGGTGGTGGCGACGACCAGCGGGGCGCGCAGCGCGGACGCGGCGTCCGCCCAGTCCGCGATGCGCACCTGGACGTCGAGCCGCTTGCCCCACTGCCGCATCTCGGCGGCCCGGGCCTCGCTGCGGACGTGGACGACGATCTCGCCGGTGCAGATCCGGGCCAGCGCGGCCAGGGCGGAGGAGGCGGTGGCGCCGGCTCCGAGGATCGCCGCCGAGTCGACCTGTTCGATACCGCGCTCGCGGAGGGCGGCGACCATGCCGGGGATGTCGGTGTTGTCGCCGAGGCGGCGGCCGTCCTCGGTGAAGACGACCGTGTTGACGGCCTCCACGGACGCCGCCGTCTCGCTGATCTCGTCGAGCAGCGGGATGACGGCCCGCTTCAGCGGCATGGTCAGCGACAGCCCGGCCCACTCCGGTCCGAGGGTGCCGAGGAATCCGGCGAGGGCGGCCTCGTCGATCTCGAAGCGGTCGTACGACCAGCCGGCCAGGCCCAGTTCCCGGTACGCGGCGCGGTGCAGCACCGGGGAGAGGGAGTGGGCGATGGGCGAACCGAGCACGGCGGCCCGGCGGGCGTCAGTTACCCGTGCTGTCATTGAACTTTTCCTTGAGTTTCAGGAATTCCGCGTGGGTCCTGGCGAATTCCGTCTTGTTCACGCCGTCGGTCGCGACGAAGTAGTACCAGCCCTCATGGGTCGGATTCAGCGCGGCTTTCAGTGCGAGGTCGCCCGGATTGTCGATCGGCCCCGGCGGCAGACCCTTGTTCGTGTACGTGTTGTACGGGTCCTTGTTGCTGTTGATCTCCGACTCGGAGATGTTGATGTTGCTCTGACCCTTCGCGTAATTGAAGGTCGAGTCGAACTGCAAAAGCCCGTACGTCTCGGGGTTGGCGCGATCGAGGCGGTTGTAGACCACCTCCGCCATCTTGCGGTAGTCGTCCTCGGTCTTGCCCTCCGCCTCGACAAGGCTGGCCACGGTGATGAGCTGCAGCGGACTGTCGAGCTTGAGTGCCTTGGCCTTGGCAGCCAGGTCGTACGCGCGGTACTTCCGCGCGGCCTGGGCGACCATGCCCTTGAGGACCGTCTCGGGCTTCATTCCCTTTGCGGCCGGATAGGTGCCCGGGGCGAGGAAACCTTCGAGCGGGTCCTTTATCTCACTGTTGTCGTTCGCCCAGTCCGGCAGACCGAGGCTCTTGTACTTCTTCTGCGCGGTCTTCTTGGTGGTACCGGATTTCAGCTCGAGTTTCTCGTCGATCGCCTTGTAGACGGCCACGTTGCGATCGCCCGGCCGGACCAGGACGTTGTTCTGGCTCTTGGGGTCGAGCATCAATTCCACGGCGCTCGCGGCGGACATCTGCTTCTTCAGCAGATAGGCGCCGGCCTGGATCTTGTTGCCCTCGGGGTTCTTCTGCTGCGCGGACACGAAGGCGTCGACGCTCTTGACGACGCCGGCGTCCTTCAGCCGCCGCCCGATCTCGTAACCGCCCGCGCCCTTGGGGATCTGGACGGTCACCTTCTGGCCGGTGCCGTCTCCGGCGTAGTCCGGCGCCGCGCCGAAACGATCCTGGTAGAACTGGTACCCGAAGTATCCGACTCCGCCGACGCCGCCGCCGAACACCAGCAGCACCACCAGGCAGGCGCATCCGCTGCGGCGCTTCTTGGGCTTGCCGCCGCGGCCGCGCCGGTCGCCGCGGCCCTTCCGCGGGTCGTCGTCGCCGTCGTCGTCATCGTCGCCGCCGGCGAAGAACGCGTGCTCGCCCTGGTCGGGGCCGGGGTCCCAGTCGGTCTGCGGCTGCTCTTCGGTCTGCCTGCGCGCGGGCGGCTCCGGCGGCGCATAGGCGTCCGGAGTGCCGTACTGGTCGGGCTGGTCACCGCCGTACGCGGCGGGCTGATGACCGTAGGCGTCCGCGGGGTCCGCCGGGTAGGGGACCTGCGGCTGCGCCGCACCCCAGCCGCCCTCGGCGTACGGCTGCTGTCCCTGGCCGTCGCCGTACGCCTGCTGTCCCTGGTGGGGGTGGTACGGCTGCTGTCCCTGGTGGTGGTACGGCTGCTGCTGGTCGTGGCCCGGGTAGTGCTGCGGTTCCTGGCCGGCGTACTGCTGCGGCTCTTGGCCCGGGTAGTGCTGCGGTTCCTGGCCGGCGTACTGCTGCGGCTCCTGGCCTGCGTACTGCTGCTGCTCGTACTGCGGGTAGTACTGCTGCTGCGGTTGGCCGTATCCGGCCTGCCCGCCGTCCTCCCAGTTACCGTAGTGCGGCTGCTGCGGCTGCTGCGGATAGTGCTGCGGCTGGCCGCCGTGAGCAGCCTGGTGGCCCACCTGGGCCTGCTGCCCTTCCCATCCGCCGTCCCCGTACAGCGGGTCCTCGGGATGCCACGGTTCGGAGCCTGGGCCCCGGCCATACTCAGTCATCGATCCCCTAGAGCCGCGAGGCGGCGGTCAACGCGGCCCGGGAAGATCGGGTTCCCGTCCCGCCTCTCTCTGTGCGCCGGCTGTTCGAACACCGGCGCATCGCGCGGAACGTTACCGTATCGCGATCAGATGACCACTTCGACGCCCTCGCCGGGTGCTTTACCTGACACCCGTTCGGATTCCAGCGCCTGCTGAAGGATGATCACCGCGGCCGCCTGGTCGATGACGGCCCGGCCCTTCTTGGACTTCACCCCGGAGGCGCGCAGTCCCTGACCGGCCGTCACCGTCGTCATGCGTTCATCGACGAGTCTGACCGGAACGGGCGCGATCATGCGCGCCAGTTCCTGGGCGAAGCCGCGGACCTTGACGGCCGCCGGCCCCTCGCCCCCCTTGAGGGATCGCGGGAGGCCGACGACGACCTCGATCGGCTCGTACTCCTCCACCAGTTGCCGCAGCCGACGGTGCGCCGCGGGAACGTCCCGGCCGGGGACGGTCTCCACGGGGGTGGCGAGGATCCCCTCGGGGTCGCACGAGGCGACCCCGATGCGGGCGTCCCCGACGTCGATCGCGAGTCGGCGGCCCCTGCGCATCGCCGGACTCACTTGGCGGTTTCCGCCACGAGTCGCTCGACCGCGTCGACGGCCTCGCCGATCGCGGCCGGGTTCTGGCCGCCGCCCTGGGCGACGTCCGGCTTGCCGCCACCGCCGCCGCCGAGCGTCTTGGCGGCGGCGCGGACCAGGTCGCCGGCCTTGAGGCCCCGCTCGCGGGCGGCCTCGTTGGTGGCGATGACCGTGAGCGGCTTGCCGTTGTTCACCGTGAACAGGGCGACCACGGCGGCCCGTCCGCCCTGGATGCGGCCGCGCACGTCGAGGACCAGCTTGCGCAGGTCGTCGGGGGTGGTGCCGTCCGGGACCTGCCCGGTGACGACGGCGACCCCGCGGACGTCCTTGGCGGACTCGGCGAGACCGGCGGCGGCCTGGAGCACCTTCTCGGCGCGGAACTTCTCGATCTCCTTCTCGGCGTCCTTCAGCTTGCCGAGCATGGCGGAGACCTTCTCCGGCAGCTCCTCCGGCCGGCCCTTGAGCAGCTCGGTCAGCTGGTTGACGACCGTGTGCTCACGGGCGAGGAAGCTGTAGGCGTCGACGCCTACCAGAGCCTCGATGCGGCGCACACCGGAGCCGATGGAGGACTCGCCGAGCAGCTTCACCAGGCCCAGCTGGGCGGTGTTGTGCACGTGCGTGCCGCCGCACAGCTCCTTGGAGAAGTCGCCGATGGTCACCACGCGGACCCGCTCGCCGTACTTCTCGCCGAACTCGGCGATGGCACCCTGCTTCTTGGCCTCGTCGATGCCCATGACGTCGGCGCGGACGTCGAGGTCGCGGGCGAGCACCTCGTTGATCTTCTGTTCGACGTCGGTCATCACGGCCGTCGGGACGGCGGACGGCGAGCCGAAGTCGAAGCGGAAGCGGCCGGGCTGGTTCTCGGAACCGGCCTGGGCGGCCGTCGGACCGAGGGCGTCGCGCAGGGCCTGGTGGGTGAGATGGGTGGCCGAGTGGGCGCGGGCGATGGCCTTGCGGCGGCGGTCGTCGATGGCGGCGTGCGCCTTGGCGCCCACCGTCACCTCGCCGACCTGGACGACGCCCTTGTGGACGTAGACGCCCGGCACCGGCTTCTGGCAGTCGCGGACCTCGATGACGGCGCCGGAGTCGACCTTGATGCGGCCGGTGTCGCCGATCTGGCCACCGCCCTCGGCGTAGAACGGGGTGCGGTCGAGGACGATCTCGACCTCGTCGCCCTCGGTGGCGGCCGGGGAGGACAGGCCGTCGACGAGGATGCCGACGACCGTGGACTCGCCCTCGGTGTCGGTGTAGCCGATGAACTCGGTCGCACCGGCGGTGTCGGCGATCTCGCGGTAGGCGCCGAGGTCGGCGTGGCCGGTCTTCTTGGCCTGGGCGTCGGCCTTGGCGCGCTCCCGCTGCTCCTTCATCAGGCGGCGGAAGCCGTCCTCGTCCACGGTGAGGCCCTGCTCGGCGGCCATCTCCAGGGTGAGGTCGATCGGGAAGCCCCAGGTGTCGTGGAGCAGGAATGCCTTGTCGCCGGGCAGCACGGTCTGGCCGGCCGCCTTGGTCTCGGTGACGGCCGTGTCGAGGATGTTGGTGCCGGCCTTCAGCGTCTTGAGGAAGGCGTTCTCCTCGGCGAGGGCGACCTTCTCGATGCGCTCGCGGTCGGTGACCAGCTCCGGGTACTGCTGCCCCATCATGCCGATGACGACGTCGATGAGGTCCCTGACGACCGGGCCGGTGGCGCCGAGCAGGCGCATGTTGCGGATGGCGCGGCGCATGATGCGGCGCAGGACGTAGCCGCGGCCCTCGTTGCCGGGGGTGACGCCGTCGCCGATGAGCATGGTGGCGGTGCGCATGTGGTCGGTGACCACGCGCAGGGAGACGTCCGAGTCGTGGGCGTCGCCGTAGGCCACGCCGGTCAGCTCGGTGGCCTTGGCGATCACGGCCATGGAGGTGTCGATCTCGTACATGTTCTGCACGCCCTGCAGAATCATGGCGAGCCGCTCCAGGCCGAGGCCCGTGTCGATATTCTTGCTCGGCAGGTCGCCGAGGATCTCGAAGTTGTCCTTGCCGGTGCCCTCGCCGCGCTCGTACTGCATGAAGACGAGGTTCCAGATCTCCACGTACCGCTCGTCGTTGACGGCGGGACCGCCCTCGGCGCCGAACTCGGGGCCGCGGTCGTAGTTGATCTCGGAGCAGGGACCGCACGGGCCGGGGACGCCCATGGACCAGAAGTTGTCCTTCATGCCCAGGCGCTGGATGCGCTCCTTGGGCACGCCGACGGCCTCGTGCCAGATCCGCTCGGCCTCGTCGTCGTCCTGGTAGACGGTGATCCAGAGCTTCTCCGGCTCCAGGCCGTAACCGCCCTTGTCCTGGGGCGTGGTGAGCAGCTCCCAGGCGAGCTTGATGGCGCCTTCCTTGAAGTAGTCGCCGAAGGAGAAGTTGCCGCACATCTGGAAGAAGGTGCCGTGCCGCGTGGTCTTGCCGACCTCTTCGATGTCGGGCGTGCGCACGCACTTCTGCACGCTGGTGGCGCGCGGGAAGGGCGGCTTGACCTCACCCAGGAAGTAGGGCTTGAAGGGAACCATGCCGGCCGGGACGAGGAGCAGAGTCGGGTCGTCCGCGATGAGCGACGCCGAAGGGACGACGGTGTGCCCGCGCTCCTCGAAGAAGCTCAGCCAGCGGCGGCGAATCTCGGCCGACTCCATCAGTGGTCCTCATTCCGGTTGTACGAGTACGTCTGGTACGTCGTGTCGTCGACGTACTTCGGGTTGCTGCGGTTCTCGATGGCGGGGTACCGCCGGGGCGCGGGCAGTTCGGGATTCGCGTCGATCCCGAGCGCGTCGCCCAGTTCGGCCTCCCGCTGCGCCATGTTGTCGCGGACGTCGAGCGCGAAGCCGACCGCGCGGTCCTTGATGCGCTGGCCCGCGTCGAGCGCCTTGTTGGCCGCGGCCACGGCGAGGCTCTCCGGGGTCAGCTGCTTCAGCTTGCGGTTGACCTTGGTGGTGGCCCACACCCCGGCGGCCACGCCTGTGGTGAACCAGAACGTACGGCGGAACATCCCTGACCTAGTCCTCTTTTCCGCGGAGGTTCTCACGGAGGTTCTCACGGAGCTTCTCACGGAGGTCCTCGCGGAGGTTTCGTCCGCCCCGCCGCGCGGCAGGGACGGTGCGGCCCACGATCACGGTACGCCTCGACGTCCTGGCGGGCACGTCCTCCTTGCCGCCGCCCAGGGCCCGGCGCACGCCGTAGCCGAAGGCCGCGACCTTGACCAGGGGGCCGCCGAAGGTGGAGGCGACGGTGGTCGACAGTGCCGAGGCGTTCGCCGTGACCTCCTGGACGTCGGAGGCGATCGCGTCGACCCGGTCGATCTGGGTCTGCGCGGAACGCACCGCCGCGGAGGCGTCGGCCAGCAGCGGGACCGCCTGATCGGTCACGTCCGCCACGAGCTTGGTGGTCGCCTTCAGCGTCTGGGCCAGCCTCACCAGCGCGACGGCGAGGAAGGAGACCAGGATCGCCCAGAAGACGGCCACCAGGATCCCGGCCACCTCGCCACCGGACACCGTGTGCACCTGCTCCCTGAAACGTGCCTGAACAACGGGAAAGTCGTACCGAGCCTATCGCGCCGGGGGCGCCGCTCCGTACCGGTTTCCCGCTCGCGGGCGGGCAAGTTGTGCGGCGTCCTGCGGCCCGCGGGCGGGCGGGCCCGTGGGACGCGGGAAACCGCGGGCGAGCGGGCCCGTGAGACGCGGGAAACCGCGGGCGGGCGGGCCCGTGAGACGCAGGAACCCGCCGCCCCGCCCACCCGGAGAGGTGGCGAGACGGCGGGCTGAGGTGTGCTACGGCCTGCCGGTGATCAGCGGGCGTAGTACTCGACGACGAGCTGCTCGTCGCAGATCACCGGGATCTCCTTGCGGTTCGGCTCGCGGTCCAGGCGGAACGCCAGGGCCTTGAGGTTCACCTGGAGGTAGCGCGGGGTCTCGCCGTCGGGGGCGAAGCCGCCCTCGCGGGCGATCGCGAAGAGGGTCTTCTCGCGGCTGCGCTCGCGGACCATCACGACGTCGTCGGGACGGACGCGGAACGAGGGCTTGTCGACCTTCTGGCCGTTGACCTCGATGTGGCCGTGGACGACCATCTGGCGGGCCTGGTAGATGGTGCGGGCGATGCCCGAACGCAGGACCAGGGCGTCGAGACGGCGCTCGAGCTCGATGATCAGGGCCTCACCGGTCTTGCCCTGAACCTTGGAGGCACGCTCGTAGGCGCGGACGAGCTGACGCTCGGACACGTCGTACTGCGCGCGCAGACGCTGCTTCTCGAGCAGACGGACCTTGTAGTCCGAGTTCTGCTTGCGGCCACGGCCGTGCTCACCCGGCGGGTAGGGGCGGGCCTCGAAGTACTTGACGGCCTTCGGGGTCAGCGCGATACCGAGGGCACGCGACTTCTTGACCTTGGGGCGGGACTGGTTCGCCACTGTCTCTCTTTTCCTGGTGTTCGGCTTGTCAGAGTCGGGGGAGGTCGCATCCGCAGCCGGGGAATCCCGTCGGGTCCGCGCGGGACCTTGCGGGCAGCCGCTCCCCTGGTCTGGGCACTATGTGCAGCACGCGAGTGGCCCACCGACCCTCCCGGGATCCCGGGTGGTGGTGGGCTGCCCGCGACACCGTTCGACGGTGCGCGACGCTCCTGGAGTCCGCCCCCGAAGGACCGGGGCTCCGGCTGACTGTCCCGCTCTGACTGCGCGGGACTCAGCACTACGGCGAAGTCTACAGGGTGCTCAGGGCCGCTTCCGACCCAGGTGCTTGCGGGTCCACTCCACCGCGTCGGCGTAGCGCGCCTCGGCGCCGTGGCGGGTCGGGGTGTAGTACTCGCGGTCCTTGAGCGCGTCCGGGGCGTACTGCTGCTGGGCGATGCCCTCGGGCAGGTCGTGCGGGTACACGTAGCCCTGCGCGTGCCCCAGCTCGGTGGCGCCCTTGTAGTGACCGTCGCGCAGATGGCGGGGCACCGGGCCCGCCAGCCCCTTGCGTACGTCGCCCAGGGCGGCGCCGATCGCGGTCGTCGCGGAGTTGGACTTGGGGGCCAGGGCGAGGGCGATGGTGGCGTGGCTGAGGGTGAGGGCGGCCTCGGGGAAGCCGATCATGGCGACGGCCTGGGCGGCGGCGACCGCGATCGGCAGGGCGTTGGGGTCGGCCAGGCCGATGTCCTCGCTCGCGGAGATCATCAGTCGGCGGGCGATGAAACGGGGGTCCTCGCCGGCCTCGATCATGCGGGCGAGGTAGTGCAGCGCCGCGTCGACGTCGGAGCCGCGGATGGACTTGATCAGGGCGCTGGCGACGTCGTAGTGCTGGTCGCCGTCACGGTCGTACTTCACCGCCGCCCGGTCGACCGTCTCCTCCAGGGTCCGCAGGCCGATCTCCGTCTCGCCCTTGTCGAGCGCGGCCCCGGCGGCGGCCTCCAACGCGGTCAGGGCGCGGCGGGCGTCGCCGCCGGCGACGCGCAGCAGGTGCTCCTCGGTGTCCTCGGGCAGGGCGACGGCGCCCTTCAGGCCGCGCTCGTCGCCGACGGCGCGCCGCAGCAGGCCGCGCAGGTCGTCGTCGGTGAGCGGTTCGAGGGTCAGCAGCAGGGAGCGGGACAGCAACGGGGAGATCACGGAGAAGTACGGGTTCTCGGTGGTCGCCGCGATCAGCGTCACCCAGCGGTTCTCGACCGCGGGCAGCAGGGAGTCCTGCTGGGCCTTGGAGAAGCGGTGGATCTCGTCGAGGAAGAGGACGGTCTCCTTGCCGTAGCCGCCGGTGGCGCGGCGGGCGCCGTCGATGACCGCGCGGACCTCCTTGACGCCCGCGGTGATGGCCGACAGCTCCACGAAGCGCTTGTCGGTGGCCTTGGAGACGACGTAGGCCAGGGTCGTCTTGCCGGTGCCGGGCGGACCCCAGAGGATCACCGAGGAGGGGCCGGCGGGGCCCACCCGTCGCCCGCCGCCGCCCTTGCCGGAGGGGCCTGCGGCCCCGCCCCTCTGGCCTGCGCCCTCGCCGACCAGTCTGCGCAGCGGCGAGCCCGGCTTCAGCAGGTGCTGCTGGCCGACCACCTCGTCGAGGGTGCGCGGACGCATCCGCACGGCCAGGGGGCTAGCTGCCGGATCCTTCTCCTGGCGTTCTTCTGCTGCGGCGGTGAACAGGTCGGGCTCCACGTCCCAAACCCTAAATCACCGCACCGACAATCCCTCCGGGCCCGTCAGCTGGTCCAGAAGTCCCACCAGCGGGTCAGGATCAGCATGCCGATGATGCCGATGTGCAGCACGGGCAGGACCCAGGTGAACTCGCCGAAGAAGCTCTTGAGCCACTTCGGTGCGGGCAGGAAGCCGTTGCGCACGTTGAACGAGGTCACGTACCAGAACATGATGATCGTCGCGACCCAGGCCAGGTTGCACCACAGGCACAGCGCGTTGATGCGGTACAGCGACTGGAACATCAGCCAGGCGCAGAAGCCGACGCCGAAGAGGGTGCCGGCGTTGAAGGTGAGCCAGTACCAGCGCGGGAAGCGGGCGCGGGCGAGCAGGCTCATGGCGACGCAGATGACGATGCCGTAGCAGACCAGGCCGAGCATCGGGTTGGGGAACCCGAAGGCGGCGGCCTGCTTGCTCTCCATGACGCTGCCGCAGGAGACGACCGGGTTGAGGCTGCAGCCGGGGGTGAAGGTCTTGCCCTCGACCTTGGCCTCGAGCAGCTTGAACTTGTCGATCGTGATGACCCACGAGGCGAGCAGGCCGGCCGCGCCGGTGATCAGCAGCAGAATGGCGAACGCACGGCTGCCGCCCACCGTCCGCGGTCCCGCCGCGGTGCGCTCCGCCGGCGGCTCGGGCTCGGGCTCCGTGGAGACGTCCTTGACTGTCGTCTTGCTCATCACGCCGATTCCGTCTGCTCGGGGACTGGACCTTCTTCGGGCAGGGCCATTGTGCCGTACCACGCGCCCCGTCCACCGTTCGGTGCACATAAGGAAGTCCGCTCGCGGGGCCTGAACGATCGGTTCCGGCCGATGTCGCACGGCGTGCGGCGGTCACCGCCGGAATCATCCGCACGAACGAACCGGCACCCGCGGAGTTGACGTCCGCGGGTGCCGCCGTCGTGCCGGTGCCGGTCGTGCCGGTACTAGCCGAGCCTCGACTCCAGCTCGGCCACGATCTCGTTGACCCCGACCGCCGCCTGCTCGCCGGACTCCATGTCCTTGAGCTGGACGACGCCCTCGGCGAGGTCGCGTTCCCCGGCGACGATCGTGTAGCGGGCGCCGCTGCGGTTGGCGTTCTTCATCGCGCCCTTGAGGCCCTTGTGGCCGTAGGAGAAGTCGGCGGCGATGCCGACCTTGCGCAGCTCGGTGACCTTGCCGAACAGCACGCGGCGGGCGTCCTCGCCGAGCGGGACGGCGAACACGCTGGTGGTGGAGGGCAGCGCGAGTTCCACGCCCTCGGCCTCCAGGGCGAGCACGGTGCGGTCGACGCCGAGGGCCCAGCCGACGGACGGCAGGGCGGGGCCGCCGATCATCTCCGACAGGCCGTCGTAGCGGCCGCCGCCGCCCACCGCGGACTGCGAGCCGAGACCGTCGTGGACGAACTCGAAGGTGGTGCGCGTGTAGTAGTCCAGGCCGCGCACCAGCTTGGGGTCGTCCTCGAAGGCCACGCCCGCGGCGGTGATCAGCTCGCGGACCTCCTCTTGGTACGCCTTGCAGGCGTCGCAGAGGTAGTCGCGCAGCAGCGGGGCGTCCGTCAGCTGCTTCTGGACGTCCGGGCGCTTGTCGTCCAGGACGCGCAGCGGGTTGATCTCCGCGCGGCGCAGGGTGTCCTCGTCGAGGTCCAGTCCGCGCAGGAAGTCCTGCAGCGCGGCCCGGTACACCGGCCGGCACTCCTTGTCGCCCAGGCTGTTGAGCAGGATGCGGAAGTCGCTCAGGCCCAGCGAGCGGTACGCCTGGTCGGCGAGGATGATCAGCTCGGCGTCCAGTGCCGGGTCCTCGGCGCCGATCGCCTCGGCGCCGACCTGGGAGAAGTGCCGGTAGCGGCCCTTCTGCGGGCGCTCGTAGCGGTAGTACGAGCCGGAGTACCAGAGCTTGACCGGGAGGTTGCCCGCCTTGTGCAGGTTCGCCTCCAGCGCGGCACGCAGCACGGAGGCCGTGCCCTCGGGACGCAGGGCGAGCTTGTCGCCGCCCTTGGTCTCGAAGGCGTACATCTCCTTGGTCACGATGTCGGTCGACTCTCCGACACCGCGGGCGAACAGCTCCACGCTCTCGAAGCCGGGCGTCTCGATGTATCCGTAACCGGCGCCGCGCAGGGGCGCGGCGATCGCCTCGCGGACGGCCAGGTACTTGGCGCTGTCCGGCGGGATCAGGTCGTACGTGCCCTTGGGGGCCTTGAAGGTGCTCACGGAGTTCTCGTCACATTCCTCGTCGGGGAGCGGGCCGCGCACTGTGTCCCTGGCGGTCTGCGGCCACCTGCCGCAGGTACGGGTTGGTGGCGCGCTCCTGGCCGATGGTCGTCTGGGGGCCGTGGCCGGACAGCACCACGGTCGAGTCGTCGAGCGGCAGGCACACGCGGGCCAGCGAGTCGAGCATCTCGGCCATGTCGCCGCCGGGCAGGTCGGTGCGTCCGATGGAGCCGGCGAAGAGCAGGTCGCCCGAGAAGAAGACCTGCGGGACGTCCGCGGTCTCGGGCATCCGGAAGGTCACCGACCCCTTGGTATGGCCCGGCGCGTGCGCGACGGAGAACTCCATCCCCGCGAGCGCCAGTTCCGCGCCGTCGGCCAGCTCCCTGACGTCGTCCGGCTCCCCCACCGTCAGCTCGCCCATCAGCGGCATCCCGATGGAACGGCCGAGCGCCTTCTCGGGGTCGCTCATCATGTAGCGGTCCGCGGGGTGGATCCAGGCGGGCACGTCGTGCGCGCCGCACACCGGGACGACCGAGGCCACGTGGTCGATGTGGCCGTGGGTGAGGACGACGGCGACGGGCTTGAGCCGATGCTTCTTCAGCGCTTCCTCGACTCCTTGGGCGGCCTGGTGGCCCGGGTCGATGATCACGCACTCCTCACCGGCGGCGGGGGCGACGAGGTAACAGTTCGTCCCCCAGGCACCGGCGGGGAACCCGGCAATGAGCACGATCGTCCTTCGTTTGTGTCGGTACGGGGGCGCTTTTCGGTGGTCGCGCCTGTCGTCGAAGCCTACCGGCGCTGCCGAATCCTCAGCGAACCCATATACGGTACGGGGCACACGCAGGCGGTCGGCTCACCAGACGCACGCGTCCCAGTCGGCGTACGAGACGCATGAGGAGATAACCCCGTGGTCACCCAGGAACAGCGAAAGCGGCAGCTCGCGCGGGAGAAGTTCTTGCGGCAGCAGCAGCGGCGCACGGAAGCGCGACGCAAGGCGCGCGTCCGCAACTCCGTGATCGCGTCGGTGCTCGGCGTCGTCGTCATCGGCAGCCTGGCGCTGTACACGACCGGGGTCCTGAAGAACGACGACAAGTCCGACGCGAGCTCCGAGGCCAGCCCGAGCGCCTCGGCGCCCAGCAAGGCGCCGGACCCGTGCGAGAAGGCGGCCAAGGGGTCGGTGGAGAAGCTGAGCTGGAAGAAGGAGCCGGCCATGACCATCGACGAGTCGGCGAAGTACACGATGAAGCTGGCCACGACGTGCGGCGAGATCGACATCGCGCTGAAGGCGTCGGCGGCCCCGCACACCGTGAATTCCTTCGACTTCCTGGCCGGCAAGGGCTACTTCGACCACACGAAGTGCCACCGGCTCACCACCAACGGCATCTACGTGCTGCAGTGCGGCGACCCGACGGGCAGCGGCAGCGGGGGTCCCGGCTACACCATCCCGGACGAGAATCTGAAGGACAAGAGCCTGAAGAACAACGTCTACCCGGCGGGTACGGTCGCGATGGCGAACACCGGGCAGAAGCACACCGGCGGCAGCCAGTTCTTCCTCGTCTACCAGGACAGCCAGCTGCCGCCGAGCTACACCCCGTTCGGTACGGTTTCGTCCTCCGGGATGAAGGTACTGAAGAAAATCGCCGCGGCCGGCGAGAGCACGGGCGCGGGCGACGGGGCCCCGAATGCGACGGTCGTGATCGACAAGGCGACGGTCACGAAATCCTGAGCCATCCCGACCCCGAAGTGCGGAATTTCGGTCGCGCGGGATGCGGACAGGCAACCCGCCGGTCGCCTATGTTGGCCGTGACGAAACTGTGGACGATGCCCGGGGGAGCTGAGACCTCCCGTCGGCATCATGTGGAGGAGGCGCTGTGAGCAGCGACCCGTGGGGCCGCGTCGACGAGACGGGGACCGTGTACGTGCGTACGGCCGACGGCGAGCAGGTCGTCGGTTCCTGGCAGGCGGGCTCCCCCGAGGAGGCGCTGGCCTATTTCGAGCGCAAGTACGAGGGCCTGGTTGTCGAGATCGGCCTCCTCGAGAAGCGAGTGAAGACCACCGACCTGTCCGCGAAGGACGCGCTGGCGGCGATCGAGCACATCCGTGAACAGGTCGACGCCCACCACGCGGTCGGTGATCTGGACGCCCTGCGGACCCGTCTGGACGCCCTCGTCCGGACCGTCGAGGCGCGTCGTGAGGAGCGCAAACAGCAGCGCGCGAAGCAGTCCGACGAGGCTCGGCACGCCAAGGAGGCGCTGGTCGAGGAGGCGGAGCAGCTGGCGCAGTCCGACCAGTGGCGGGCGGCCGGTGAGCGGCTGCGGGCCCTGGTGGACACCTGGAAGGGCCTGCCGCGGCTGGACCGCAAGTCGGACGACGAGCTGTGGCACCGCTTCTCGCACGCCCGGTCGGCGTTCTCCAAGCGCCGCAAGGCCCACTTCGCGTCGCTGGACGCGCAGCGCGAGGAGGCCCGCAGGATCAAGGAGCGGCTGGTCTCCGAGGCCGAGGCGCTGTCCGGGTCGACGGACTGGGGGCCGACGGCCGCCCGCTACCGCGAGCTGATGGCGGATTGGAAGGCGGCGGGCCGCGCCCAGCGCGAGCACGAGGACGACCTGTGGAACCGCTTCCGCGGCGCCCAGGACGTGTTCTTCGCCGCCCGCAGCTCGGTCTTCGCCGAGCGGGACGCCGAGCAGGGCGAGAACCTGAAGCTCAAGGAGGGGCTGGCCGAGGAGGCCGAGAAGCTGCTCCCGGTGACGGATCTGAAGGCCGCCCGCGCCGCCTTCCGCTCCATCAACGAGCGCTGGGAGGCCATCGGTCACGTGCCGCGGGACGCGCGTCCGCGGGTCGAGGGCCGGATGCACGCCGTCGAGCGGGCCATCCAGGAGGCCGAGGACGCCGAGTGGCGCCGGACGAACCCGGAGGCACGCGCGCGAGCCGAGGGCCTCACCGGCCAGCTGCAGGCGGCCGTGGACAAGCTCCGGGGCCAGATCGAGCAGGCACGCGCCCAGGGCAACACGGCCAGGGCCGACAAGCTGGAGCGCGAGCTGGAGGGCCGTCAGGCGCTGCTGGACCAGGCGCTGAAGGGCCTGCAGGAGTTCGGCGGCTGAGCGGCTGGTAAGCACGAAGGGGGCGCCCGCACCAGGTCACCTGGTGCGGGCGCCCCCTCGTGTGCTCACGACGTGCTCTGTCAGGGGGACCTGTCGCTACGACCTGTTGCGGGCCGACGTCACCCGGTACACGTCGTAGACGCCCTCGACGCCCCGTACCGCCTTCAGGACGTGTCCGAGGTGCTTGGGGTCGCCCATCTCGAAGGTGAAGCGGGAGGTGGCGACGCGGTCGCGGGAGGTCTGCACGGCCGCGGAGAGGATGTTGACGTGCTGGTCGGACAGCACGCGGGTGACGTCCGACAGCAGCCTGGAGCGGTCCAGCGCCTCGACCTGGATGGCGACCAGGAAGACCGAGGACTGGGTGGGCGCCCACTCGACGTCGAGGATGCGCTCGGGCTCGCGGGACAGTGACTCCACGTTGACGCAGTCGCTGCGGTGAACCGATACTCCGCTGCCGCGCGTGACGAAACCGATGATCGGGTCGCCCGGTACGGGCGTGCAGCAGCGGGCCAGCTTGACCCACACGTCCTCGACGCCCTTGACGATGACGCCGGGGTCGGCGCTGGAGCGGCGCTTGCGGCTGCGGCTGCGGGCCGGCGGGACCGACTCGTCGATCTCCTCGGTGGCCGCCTCCTCGCCGCCGAGCGCCTGGACGAGCTTCTGCACGATGTTCTGCGCGGAGACGTGGCCCTCGCCGATCGCCGCGTACAGCGCGGAGATGTCGGAGTAGCGCATCTCGTGCGCGAGCGTGACCAGCGAGTCGCCGGTCAGGATGCGCTGGATCGGCAGGTTCTGCTTGCGCATGGCGCGGACGATGGCGTCCTTGCCCTGCTCGATCGCCTCGTCGCGGCGCTCCTTGGAGAACCAGCCCCGGATCTTGTTGCGGGCGCGCGGTGACTTGACGAAGCCGAGCCAGTCGCGGGAGGGACCCGCGCCTGCCGCCTTGGAGGTGAAGACCTCCACCAGGTCGCCGTTGTCGAGCGTCGACTCCAGCGGTACGAGGCGGCCGTTGACCCGTGCTCCTATCGTGCGGTGGCCGACCTCGGTGTGGACGGCGTACGCGAAGTCGACCGGGGTGGCCCCGGCCGGGAGCGCTATGACGTCGCCCTTGGGGGTGAAGACGAAGACCTCGTTGCGGGACAGGTCGAAGCGCAGGGACTCCAGGAACTCGCTGGGGTCCTCGGTCTCCTTCTGCCAGTCCAGCAGCTGCCTCAGCCACGCCATGTCGTTGATGGCGTCCTTGTCCTTGGCGGACGTGCGGGGCGCGTCGGTGCGCACCTTCGATGCGCCGGCGACGGCCTCCTGCTTGTACTTCCAGTGCGCGGCGATGCCGTACTCGGCGCGGCGGTGCATGTCGAACGTGCGGATCTGGAGTTCGACCGGCTTGCCGTTGGGGCCGATCACCGTGGTGTGCAGCGACTGGTACATGTTGAACTTGGGCATCGCGATGTAGTCCTTGAACCGCCCCGGAACCGGGTTCCAGCGGGCGTGGACGGTGCCCAGTGCCGCGTAGCAGTCGCGGACGGTGTCGACGAGGACGCGGATGCCGACCAGGTCGTAGATCTCCGCGAAGTCGCGGCCGCGGACGATCATCTTCTGGTAGACGCTGTAGTAGTGCTTCGGGCGGCCGGTGACGGTCGCCTTGATGCGGGCGGCGCGCAGGTCCTGCTGCACCTCGTCGGTCACTATGGCGAGGTACTCGTCGCGCTTGGGGGCGCGCTCGGCGACCAGGCGGACGATCTCGTCGTACATCTTGGGGTAGAGGATCGCGAAGGCGAGATCCTCCAGCTCCCACTTGATGGTGTTCATGCCCAGGCGGTGGGCGAGCGGCGCGTAGATCTCGAGGGTCTCGCGCGCCTTCTTCTCCTGCTTCTCCCGCTTGAGGTAGCGCATGGTGCGCATGTTGTGCAGGCGGTCGGCGAGCTTGATGACCAGGACGCGGGGGTCCTTGGCCATGGCGACGACCATCTTGCGCACGGTCTCGGCCTGGGCGGCCTCGCCGAACTTGACCTTGTCCAGCTTGGTGACGCCGTCGACGAGGAGGGCGACCTGGTCGCCGAAGTCGCGGCGCAGCTGGTCGAGGCCGTAATCGGTGTCCTCGACGGTGTCGTGCAGCAGGCCCGCCATCAGGGTGGCCGGATCCATGCCCAGCTCGGCGAGGATGGTGGTCACCGCGAGCGGGTGCGTGATGTACGGGTCGCCGCTCTTGCGCTTCTGCCCGCGGTGCCAGCGCTCGGCCACCTGGTAGGCGTTCTCGATCTGGCGGAGCGTGGCCGTCTCGATCTTCGGGTCGTTGCTGCGCACTATCCGCAGCAGCGGCTCCAGCACCGGGTTGTAGGGGTTGGAGCGCTGCACTCCGAGGCGGGCGAGGCGGGCGCGGACGCGGTTGGAGGAGCCGGTGCGAGCGGGCGGGCCGGCGTTCGGGCGGACGGCGGGGGCCGTCTGGGGGCGCTCCGGAGGGGCCGGCTTGGGGCGCGCGTGGTCGGCCGGCTTGTCGACGGGCGTGGCGGCGCCTTCGACCGGCCCGCGGGCGTCGTTCTTCGCGTGCGGCGTGTTCGGCGCGGGCTTGGCCGCGGCCGCCGAGGCGGACTCGGGCTTGGCGGCGGTCAGGTGCTGGGCCTCGTCTGGCAAGAGGACTCCTCGTGCGCGATCCGGGTCCCCCGGTCAGGCTCCGGAGACCCCATGGTAGCGATCCTGGGCCTCAGGATCGCCGTCAGGCCACTGTGAGGGCCGTACACCAGGGAAACGCACGGGGCGGGCGCCGGATTCCTCCGGTGCCCGCCCCGTTGCCCGGAAAGGGTGTTCAGACCACGAGCAGCGCCTCCAGCGGAGCGCTGCCGAGCGCGGGCTCCAGGCGGGTGCGGCCGCCGAGGAAGCCGAGCTCCATCAGCACGGCGAGGCCCGCGACCTCGGCGCCGGCCCTGCGGATGAGCTGGATGGACGCCTCCGCGGTGCCGCCGGTGGCGAGGACGTCGTCGACGATCAGGACGCGGTCCTCGGCGGTGAGGTCCTCGGCGTGCACCTCGATCTCCGCCGAGCCGTACTCCAGCTCGTAGGACTGGGCGAGGGTGGCCCCGGGGAGCTTGCCCGCCTTGCGTACCGGGACGAAGCCCAGGCCGGCCCGGACGGCGACCGGGGCGCCGAGGATGAAGCCGCGGGCCTCCAGGCCGACGACCTTGGTGGCGCCGGTTCCGGAGGCGAACCGGGCGAGGGTGTCGGTGAGCGCCGTGAAGGCCGCCGGGTCCGCCAGAAGCGGGGTGATGTCCTTGAACATCACCCCGGGCTCCGGGTAGTCGGCCACGTCACGGATGCGGCTCAGCAGCAGTTCCTCGATGCCGGTCACCGGCGCTTGCCCGAGGATCGGCCACGGCCCCGGGTGCGGGACGCGGGCTGGTTGCGCGGGCCGACGACCGCCGGGGCGGCGTCCTCGGGCTCGTCGTCGTGGAGCGCGCCGACGTCCTCGGGCTCCAGCGGCTCGCCCTGCGCGGCGGCCTGGGCGCGCTTGGCGAGGACGCGCTTCTTCAGCGCCTTCATCTGCGGCTCGCGCTCCTTGAGGTCGGCGACCAGGGGCGTGGCGATGAAGATCGAGGAGTACGCGCCCGCCGCGAGGCCGACGAACAGCGACAGCGAGATGTCGTTCAGCATGCCCGCGCCGAGGACGCCGCCGCCGATGAACAGCAGGCCCGCGACGGGCAGCAGTGCGACCACCGTGGTGTTGATGGAACGCATCAGGGTGCCGTTGATGGAGCGGTTGGCGATGTCGCTGTAGGTCCAGCGGGTCTGCTTGGTGATGTCCTTCGTCTGCTCCTTGAGGCTGTCGAAGACGACGACCGTGTCGTAGAGCGAGTAACCGAGGATCGTCAGCAGACCGATCACCGTGCCCGGCGTGACCTCGAAGCCGACGAGGGCGTAGATGCCGGTGGTGATGGTGATGTCGTGGACGAGGGCGACGAGCGCCGCGACCGCCATGCGCCACTCGAAGGCGATCGCCAGGTAGATCACCACGAGGATCATGAAGATCGCCAGGCCCTGCCAGGCCTTGTTGGCGATCTGGTCGCCCCAGCTCGGGCCGACCAGGTCGGCGTTGATCTTCTCCGTGTTGACCTTGAGGTCCTTGGCCAGCTGGTCCTTGATGTGGTCCGACTTGTCGGTGTCGATGCCGGCGATCTGGATGCGCAGGCTGCCGTCGCCGAGCTTCTGGACGATGGCGTCGTGACCGGAGGCGTCCTGCGCGAACGTCTCGGTCTGGGCGACGGAGACGCTCATGTTCTTGGGCGTCGTGAAGACCGCGCCGCCCTGGAACTCGATGCCCATGTTCAGGCCGCGCACCGCCAGGCCGAGGACGGCCGTGATGGTGATCAGGATCGAGATGCCGTACCAGAGCTTGCGGTTGCCGACGAAGTCGTAGCCGACCTCGCCGCGGTGCAGTCGGGCGCCGAGGCTGCCGAGCTTGGACATCTCACGCCTCCTTCGGGTCGGCGGGGCGGGCGGGACGACGGGTGCGGCGCAGCGGGGCCTTGGCGCCGAGGGCCTTGGGGTCCAGGCCGGAGAGCTTGTGGCCGCTCGCGAAGAACTTCCGGCGCGCGAGGATCGTCATCAGCGGCTTGGTGAACAGGAAGACGACGACCACGTCGAGCACGGTGGTCAGGCCGAGCGTGAACGCGAAGCCCTGGACCTTGCCGACGGTGACGATGAACAGCACCGCGGCGGCGAGGAACGACACGAAGTCGGAGACCAGGATGGTGCGCCGGGCGCGCGGCCAGGCCCGCTCGACGGCCGGCCGCAGCGAGCGGCCCTCGCGGATCTCGTCGCGGATGCGCTCGAAGAACACGATGAACGAGTCCGCGGTGATGCCGATGGCGACGATCGCGCCGCAGACGGCCGGCAGGTTCAGCGCGAAGCCGATGGCCGGGCCGAGCAGCGTCATGATCACGTACGTGAGGAGCGCGGAGACCAGCAGCGAGGGGATCGCGATGACCGACAGGCCGCGGTAGAAGACCAGCAGGTAGACGACGACCAGGGCGAGGCCGATCGCGCCCGCGATCAGACCGGCGTGCAGCTGCTCGCCGCCGAGCGCGGCGGTCACCGTGGTGACGCTGTCCTCCTTGAAGGTCAGCGGCAGCGCGCCGTACTTCAGCATGTTGGCGAGGCTCTGGGCCTCCTCCTGGCTGAAGTTGCCGGAGATCTCCGCGTTGCCGCCGGTCAGCGCCTCGTTGACGCGGGGGTCGGAGACGACGTTGCCGTCCAGGACGATGGCGAACTGGTTCTGCGGGGGCTGGTTCTTGGCCAGCTTGCCGGTGACGTCGCCGAACTTCTTGGTGCCCTTGGACGTGAAGTCCATGGTGACGGTCCAGCCGGCGGCGGTCTGCGTGTTGAAGACGGCCTGCGCCTTCTTGACGTCGGTGCCGTCCACCTCGGCCGGGCCGAGGATGTACTTCTGCCACTGGCCCGGCGAGGTCTCGCCGCAGGCGACGGTGGGATCGGTGGGCTTGGCGCCCTTGCCGGCCGTGGCGCGGACGGACTTCTTGGTGCAGTCGAGCGCGGCGTACTGCGCTTCGAGCTTGCTGGTGGAGGTGCTGCCGCTCGCGGACGGAGAGGCGCTGGAGGACGCGCTCGCACTCGCACTGGCGCTGGCGCTCGGGGACGAGTCCGCCTTGAGCGCGTCGGTGACGGCGCGGCCCTGGGAGGTGGAGGAGGCCGAGGGAGTGGCCGACGAGGTGGACTTGTCCGTCGCCTTTTCGGTCGCCTTGCCCGAGGCGCTGCTGGAGGCGCTCGGCGACGGGGTGGCCGTGGCGGCGCCACCGGAACTCTCGGTCGCGATCACCGGGCGGAAGTACAGCTTGGCGGTGGTGCCGACCTGCTGCCGTGCCTCCTTGGAGTTCGTGCCCTTGGGGATGTTGACGATGATGTTCTTGTCACCCTGGGTCTGAACCTCGGCCTCCGAGACGCCAAGACCGTTGACACGGCGGTTCATGATCTCCACCGCGGTGTCCATGTTGGTCTTGTTGATCGCGGACTCCTGGCCCGGCTCGGCGACCGCCCGCAGCGTGATGCTCGTGCCGCCGGCCAGGTCGATGCCGAGACGCGGGGTGGTGTGCCCGGAGGCGAACATCCCTGCGGTGAGCGCCACGATGGCGATCAGGATGAGGGCCAGCGAGCGCCATGGTTTGCTCTGGGCGCTCGCGATACGGCCCCTCTTAGGTGCTGCCACCTTCTCGTACTCCCTCTCGGGCCGCCGCGCGCCGGATCTGCGGGCGGGCGGCCATGACATGGTGTCGGGATCCCGTGCGAGCCGCGCATGATCCGGGGCGCGCGGTGCCTGTCCGCGCGCCCCGGGGCACGGCTACTTCGCGTCGGAGTCGCCGTCGGTCTTCTTCGGATCGTCGTCCGACTTCGCCTCGGCGGCCGGAGTCTCGTCGGCCGGCTCCTCGGGCGCGTCCTTCTTGCCGAGGTCGACGGACTTGTCGTCGGAGGCGGCGGCAGCTTCGTCGGCGGAGTCGTCGGTCTCGGTGAGGGAGGAGGCGTCGTCGGGGACGACGTCGGCGTCGGACTTCAGGTCGTGCTCGATGCCGTGCACGATGCGGTTGTACTCGTCGTCGGTGAGGACGGCACCGATGGCGTTCTTCGCGAAGAGGAGCTCGACACCCGGACCGGCGTCGAGGAGGACCGTGTCCTCGTTGACCTCCTTGACCGTCGCGTACATGCCCCCGATGGTGCGGACGCCGCTGCCGGGCTGCATCTCGTTGCGCATCTGCGCGGCCTGCTGCTGCTTGCGCTTGGCCGAGCGGGTCATGAGGAACATGGCCCCGATGAGCACGATGAACGGGAGGAGCATGCCGATGTTATTCACGGGACGGAATTTCCTTCGCACGACCGCGGCGGACAGCGGCCTGTTGGATGGGGGTGTGTATGCCGTCGACAACGGCGGCATCGGCGGAGTCTAAGCGAGTCCCCGCGCAGGGAACAACGCTCAGCATGGCACCTGGGTTCCTGCTCCGGCCAATGCCCGCGCCGTCATGGAGGCGTCACGTCCCGAACAAGTCCTGTTGTCCGTTTCCCACGGTCGACGTGCCGGGCGGGGTGAGGCCGAGATGCGCCCATGCGGCGGGCGTCGCGACCCGTCCGCGCGGGGTGCGGGCGAGCAGTCCCTCCCGTACGAGGAAGGGCTCGGCGACCTCCTCGACGGTCTCCCGCTCCTCCCCCACGGCGACGGCGAGTGTGGACAGGCCGACAGGGCCGCCGCCGAACAGCTTGAGCAGCGCCTCCAGCACCGCGCGGTCGAGGCGGTCGAGGCCGCGGGCGTCGACCTCGTAGACCGCGAGGGCCGCTGCGGCGATGTCCCTGGTGATCAGGCCGTCGGCCTTGACCTGCGCGTAGTCGCGCACGCGGCGCAGCAGGCGGTTGGCGATGCGGGGCGTGCCGCGGGAGCGGCCCGCGATCTCGGCGGCGCCGTCGCCCTCGATCTCGACGTCGAGCAGGCCGGCCGAGCGGTGGATGACGCGCTCGAGTTCGGCGGGCTCGTAGAACTCCATGTGCGCGGTGAAGCCGAAGCGGTCGCGCAGCGGCGGCGGCAGCAGGCCCGCCCGGGTGGTGGCGCCGACCAGGGTGAACGGCGGGAGTTCGAGGGGGATGGCGGTGGCGCCGGGGCCCTTGCCGACGATGACGTCGACGCGGAAGTCCTCCATCGCCATGTACAGCATCTCCTCGGCGGGCCGGGACATGCGGTGGATCTCGTCGAGGAAGAGGACCTCGCCCTCCTGGAGGGAGGACAGGATCGCGGCGAGGTCGCCGGCGTGCTGGATGGCGGGGCCGGAGGTGATGCGGATGGGTGCGCCCATCTCGGCCGCGATGATCATGGAGAGGGTGGTCTTGCCGAGGCCGGGGGCGCCGGACAGCAGCACGTGGTCGGCGGTGGCGCCACGCGCGCGTGCCGCGCGCAGCACGAGGTCGAGCTGTTCGCGGACCTTCTCCTGGCCGATGAACTCGCCCAGGTCCTTGGGGCGCAGGGCGGCCTCGACGGCCTGGTCCTCGCGGTCGGCGACGGAGGCCACCAGCCGCTCGGGGGCGGCGGCGTCGGTCGGGTCGTCCCAGTTCATGTGGTGTGCCTCGGGGTCGGGTCGGTCAGCGGGCTCGGTTCAGGGTCTGCAGGGCGGCCCTCAGCAACCGGCCGACCTGCGGGGCGCCCTCGGCGGCCTCCGCCTGCGGGGTCACGGCGGCCACCGCCTCGTCGGCCTCGCGGGTGGCGTACCCGAGGCCGACCAGCGCGGCGTGCAGCTGGTCGCGCCAGCCGCCGTCGGCCGCCGGGCCGGCGGCCGGGGCGCCGACCGGCTCGCCGAGGCGGTCCTTGAGCTCCAGCAGGAGTTTCTGGGCGCCCTTCTTGCCGATGCCGGGGACGGCGGTGAGCGCCTTCTCGTCGCCGGTGGAGACGGCCCGGCGCAGGGCGTCCGGGGAGTGCACGGCCAGCATCGCCTGGGCGAGGCGGGGGCCGACGCCGCTGGCGGTCTGCAACAGCTCGAAGGTCTGGCGCTCGTCGTCGTCGGCGAAGCCGTACAGGGTGAGCGAGTCCTCGCGGACGACCAGGGAGGTGGCCAGCCTGGCGTGCTGGCCCGCGCGCAGCCCGGAGAGCGTGTTCGGCGTGCACTGGACGGCGATGCCGATCCCGCCCACCTCGACGACCGCGGAGTCGGGGGCGAGGGCGGCGACCGGTCCGCTGACGAAGGCGATCATGCGCTACGGCCTTTCGATGCTCTGGCCGCCTGCAGGGCGACGGCCTGCTGCAGCCGGTTCTGGGCGGGGGCGCGCCAGATGTGGCAGATGGCGAGGGCGAGGGCGTCGGCGGCGTCGGCGGGTCTGGGCGGCGCGTCGAGCCGGAGCAGCCGGGTGACCATGGCGCCGACCTGGGCCTTGTCGGCGCGGCCGGAACCGGTGACGGCTGCCTTGACCTCGCTGGGGGTGTGCAGGGCGACGGGGATGCCGCGGCGGGCGGCGCAGAGCATGGCGACGGCGCTGGCCTGGGCGGTTCCCATCACCGTGCGCACGTTGTGCTGGCTGAACACCCGCTCCACGGCGACGTATTCGGGCCGGTGCAGATCCAGCCATTCTTCGACGCCCTGCTCGATGGCGACCAGGCGGTGCCCCAGATCGGCGTCCGGCGGTGTGCGGACGACGCCGACGGCGACCATGGTGAGCGGCCGGCCCGCGACCCCCTCGACCACGCCGACACCGCACCGGGTCAGTCCGGGGTCCACCCCCAGTACGCGCACGTGCCCTCCCTTCGCCCGCCTGTTCGTGCAGGCTATCGGGTGCCACCGACAACGCGGCGGCCCGACATGAAGGGAGGGCCGTACGAGGTCCACGACGACGGGCGAGGAACGGGCCTCGGCTCAGGCGTCGACCTTCTCCATGATCTCGTCGCTGACGTCGAAGTTGGCGAAGACGTTCTGCACGTCGTCGCTGTCCTCGAGCGCGTCGATCAGCTTGAAGATCTTCTTGGCGCCCTCCTCGTCCAGTTCGACCTGGACGGACGGCACGAAGCTGGACTCGGCGGAGTCGTAGTCGATCCCGGCGTCCTGGAGGGCGGTGCGGACCGCGACCAGGTCGGTGGCCTCGCTGATCACCTCGAAGGACTCGCCAAGGTCGTTGACCTCCTCGGCGCCCGCGTCCAGCACGGCGCCGAGCACGTCGTCCTCGGTCAGCTCGCCCTTGGGGACGATGACGACGCCCTTGCGGCTGAACATGTACGACACGGAGCCCGGGTCCGCCATGGAGCCGCCGTTGCGGGTCATGGCGACGCGGACGTCGGAGGCGGCGCGGTTGCGGTTGTCGGTGAGGCACTCGATGAGCACCGCGACACCGTTCGGGCCGTAGCCCTCGTACATGATCGTCTCGTAGTCGGCGCCGCCGGCCTCGAGTCCACCGCCGCGCTTGATCGCGGAGTCGATGTTCTTGTTCGGCACCGACTGCTTCTTGGCCTTCTGGACGGCGTCGTAGAGCGTCGGGTTGCCGTCGAGGTCGACGCCGCCCATCCGCGCCGCGACCTCGATGTTCTTGATCAGCTTCGCGAAGAGCTTGCCGCGCTTGGCGTCGATCACGGCCTTCTTGTGCTTCGTCGTAGCCCATTTAGAGTGGCCGGACATCTGCCTGTCTCCTTCGCGTAACCATCCACATGACGAACTCCCCCAGGCCTTAAGGGCGCGGGGGGACCCCCCGAGATCCTACAAGGACTCCGCTGCCCGGTTCGCGCGCACCATGTCGACGAAGAGCCCGTGCACGCGGTGGTCGCCGGTCAGTTCCGGGTGGAAGGACGTGGCCAACGCGTTCCCCTGGCGGACGGCGACGATGTGGCCGTCGTGCTCGGCGAGCACCTCGGCCCCGGCCCCGACGGACTCGACCCAGGGGGCGCGGATGAAGACGCCCTCCACGGGGTCCCCCGCGACGCCCTTGACGTCGACCGCCGCCTCGAAGGACTCGTTCTGGCGTCCGAAGGCGTTGCGGCGCACGATCATGTCGATGCCGCCGATGGTCTCCTGGCCGGAGCGCGGGTCGAGGATCTTGTCGGCGAGCATGATCATGCCCGCGCAGGTGCCGTAGACGGGCAGGCCGTCCCGCACGCGGGCGCGCAGGGGCTCCATCACGCCGAAGAGGACGGCCAGCTTGGAGATGGTGGTGGACTCGCCGCCGGGGACGACCAGGCCGTCGACCTCGGCGAGTTCCTCGGGGCGCCGCACCGGCCTGGCCACGGCGTCGGCCGCGGCCAGGGCGATGAGGTGCTCCCGTACGTCGCCCTGGAGGGCCAGGACGCCGATGACGGGGGCCTCGGATGATTCCGGCATGGGACTACCAGCCGCGGTTGGCGTAGCGCTCGGACTCGGGGAGGGTGTCGCAGTTGATGCCGACCATGGCCTCGCCGAGGTTGCGGGACGCGTCCGCGATGATCTTCGGGTCGTCGTAGAAGGTGGTGGCCTTCACGATGGCGGCGGCGCGCTTGGCCGGGTCGCCGGACTTGAAGATGCCGGAGCCGACGAAGACGCCCTCGGCGCCGAGCTGGCGCATCAGGGCGGCGTCGGCGGGGGTGGCCACGCCGCCGGCGGAGAACAGCACGACCGGCAGCTTGCCGAGCTCGGCGACCTCCTTGACGAGCTCGTAGGGGGCGCGCAGCTCCTTCGCGGCGGCGTACAGCTCGTGGTTGTCGTAGCCGCGCAGGCGGGCGATCTCGTTCTTGATCTGGCGCAGGTGGCGGACGGCCTCGACGACGTTGCCGGTGCCGGCCTCGCCCTTGGAGCGGATCATGGCCGCGCCCTCGGCGATGCGGCGCAGGGCCTCGCCGAGGTTGGTGGCGCCGCAGACGAAGGGGGTCGTGAAGGCCCACTTGTCGGAGTGGTTGACCTCGTCTGCCGGGGTGAGCACCTCGGACTCGTCGATGTAGTCGACGCCGAGGGACTGCAGGACCTGGGCCTCGACGAAGTGGCCGATGCGGGACTTGGCCATGACCGGGATCGAGACGGCCTCGATGATGCCCTCGATCATGTCCGGGTCGGACATGCGGGCCACGCCGCCGTCCTTGCGGATGTCGGCCGGGACCCGCTCCAGTGCCATGACGGCGACGGCGCCCGCGTCCTCGGCGATCTTCGCCTGCTCCGGCGTGACGACGTCCATGATCACGCCGCCCTTGAGCTGCTCGGCCATGCCGCGCTTCACGCGGGCGGTGCCGGTCTCGGGGGCCTGGTTTTCGGAGAGCGTGCTGGACACGGGTTTACCTCACTCGGTGAAAGAGGGTTGCTGCGAGCACCGAGGAAACGCGAGTGGACCAGTCCACAGCAAGGGCCAATGGCAAGCCGGTGGATCCTTTTCTCCGCGCGGAGGGGTGCGGCCGCTCCGCGCGGAGGGGTGCGGCGGTCGCCGGTCAGGTCTGGGCCGCCCGGTCGGCCAGCGCCGTCGGCGGCTCGTCGTCCATCTCGAAGGCCATCGGGAAGGGGGCGTGGCCGGCCAGCCGGAACCAGCGGACCTTGCGGTGCTCGCGCAGTCGGCGCACGGCTCCCACCGCGTCGTTGTAGAAGCGCCGGGCCATCGGAACGCGTCGCACGGCCTCGGTGAGTTCGTGCGCGGCCTCCTCGCCGCCGGGCGCCGCACGCACCGCCTCCACCTGGGCCGGCTCGGCGAACACGGCCCGCAACGCCTGGCTGAGCTCGCTCTCGGCGACCTCCCGCTGGTCCTCCTCGGCCTGTCGGGCGGCGTGCGCGGCCTCGTACAGGACGATCGACGCGGCCGGGTCGAGGACGCCGGAGGTCGCGAGTTCCTGGGCCACGGAGGCCCGGCGCAGCAGTTGCGCGTCGAGCGCGGCGCGGGCCGCGTCGATCCGGGAGTGCAGCCGGTCGAGCCGGCCGGCCGTCCAGCTGAGGTACAGGCCGATCGCGACGAGGACGACGAGGGTCCAGATGAGGGTTGCGGTCACGGGCGGCAAGATTACGCGCCGACGCCCCCGCCGGGTCCCGCGGTGCGCTCGGCGGGACGGTCACCCGAGAACCCCGGACGAGCCGAACGCCCCGGCTCCGGTTACCGTCCCCGCGGACCACCGCCTCACCGGCCCCGCGGGGACGGTCGTCTCGGGGACGGCCGTCCCCGTACCGGCCGCCGCGGCCCCCCAGGCCCCGGCGCGGGCCGGGCCCCTCACACGCCCGGGGCCGGCCCCGGGCACCGGCGCCAGCCGGACACAACGGGCAGCCGCGCCATAGCCGCCGTGGATGCAGCACCCCGCGGACATCGACCACCAGGAACCAGCCGCCGCAGACCCCGCCATGCCAGGTCCGCCCCCAAGGCCCCGGCCCGGAGCCGGGAACCGACCCGGCACACGCCCACCGCCCCACCGACGCCGCCACCGGCCAGCGCGGGCCCCGCCGCGCGAGGCCCGCACCCAGGGGCCCGGCCCGGCGCCGGGAACCGGACCAGTGCGCACCCACCGGGCGCAACGGACAGCCGCGCCCAAGCCGCCGGCCCACCACCGAAGACGTCGACCGCCAGGAAAGCCGCCGGAGGCCCCGCCACGCCAGGCCAGCCCCCTCCACTCGCCCGGAGCCGGGAACCGGCCCGGAGCACACCCACCGCGCCCCACCGACGCCCGCCACCCGCCCACCAGCCACCGCAGACCTCGTCGCACGAAGTCCGCACCCACGGGCCCGGACCGGCGCCGGGAACCGGCCCAGCGCAAGCACGCCGCAAACCCACCGCGCGAAGCCAGAACTCTCATGCCACCGACCACCGCAGGCCCGCCACGCGAAGCCCGCACCCGCCGGACCGGCCCGGAGCACACCCGCCGCGCCCCGCCAACGCCCGCCACCCGCCCACTGCCGACCCGCGGCGCGAGGCCAGGGCTCGCAAGCCACCGACCACCGCAGGCCCCGCCGCGCGAGGCCCGCACCCACGGCCCCGGCCCGGCACCGGGAACCGGCTCAGCGCACGCCTACCGGGCCCGGCCGCCACCGGCCACCGCCGACCCGCAACGCGAAGCCCGCACCCACCGGACCGGCCCGGCGCAGGGAACCGGCCCGGAGCATGCCCGGCCCTCGCTCACCGGGCCCGAGCGGTGCCGACGGCGGGGGTCCCAGGGCGCGCGGATCCCCAGGTCTCGCGAGTCCCCAGGTCTCGCGAGACCCAGGTCGCGCGAGTCCCAGGTCGCGCCGGTCCTCAGTCCCTGGCCAGGCCGAAGCGTGCGCGCAGGCTGCGGGTGCCGTCGTCCTCGGCCGCCGCCACCGCCGACGTGCCGTCGGTGACCGTCTCGTACACCGACAGGATGTCCGCGCCGACCGTCGACCAGTCGAAGCGTCGTACGTGCACGCTCCCCCGCTCCCGCAGCTCGGCCCGGCGGGCCGGGTCCGCGAGGAGGCGGACGGCCGCCTCGGCGAGGGCGTCGGAGTCCTCGTTGGGGAACAGCTCCCCCGCCGTGCCCTGGTCGAGCACCTGGGCGAAGGCGTCGAGGTCCGAGGCGAGCACGGGGGCGCCCGCCGACATGGCCTCGACGAGGATGATGCCGAAGCTCTCGCCACCGGTGTTCGGGGCGACGTACAGGTCGACGCTGCGCAGGAAGCGCGCCTTGTCCTCGTCGCTGATCATGCCGAGGAACTCCACGCGGGAGCGCAGCTCGGCGGGCAGCGACCGGACGGCCTCCTCCTCGTCGCCGCGGCCCGCGACCAGCAGCCGGGTCCGCGGGCGGGCGGCGAGGATCTTCGGCAGGGCCTTCATCAGCACCGGCAGGCCCTTGCGGGGCTCGTCGATGCGGCCGATGAAGCCGATCGTGCCGCCCTCCCCTCCCCCGGAACCGCCCTCGGCCGAGCCCCGGGCCTCTTCCGACTGCCACTCGGGCCTGGGCTCGGCGCGCGCGAAGAAGTCGACGTCGACGCCGTTGGGGATGACCACCGCGTCGCCGCCGAGGTGTTCGACGAGCGTACGGCGGGCGTACTCGCTGACCGCGATCCGGGCGCTGATCTTCTCCAGCGCCGCCTGCAGGATGGCGTACGCCGCGAGCATCGCGCGGGAGCGCGGGTTGGACGTGTGGAAGGTGGCCACGATCGGGCCCTGCGCGGCCCAGCAGGTCAGCAGGCCCAGCGACGGCGACGTCGGCTCGTGGATGTGCACCACGTCGAAGTGGCCGTCGTGCAGCCACCGGCGCACCCGCGCGGCGCTGAGGAAGCCGAAGTTCAGGCGGGCGACCGACCCGTTGTACGGCACCGGGACCGCGCGCCCGGCCGAGACGACGTACGGCGGCAGCGGGGTGTCGTCGTCGGCCGGGGCCAGGACGGAGACCTCGTGGCCGAGGCGGATGAAGTACTCGGCGAGGTCGCGGATGTGGAACTGGACGCCGCCGGGCACGTCCCAGGAGTACGGGCAGACGATGCCGATCCTCACGGGCGCTCCCCGTCCGACGGGCGGGGTTCCAGGTCCGCGAGCCACAACCGCTGCAGCATGTGCCAGTCCTCCGGATGTTCGGCGATCCCCGTGGCGAAGGTGTCGGCCAGCGCCTGTGTCATGGCAGACGTCTTCTCCGCCCGGGTACCTGTCCCGGGGACCTCGACCGGCGGATGCACGCGTCCCTGCATCACCGGCGAGCCGTCGTACCAGAGGGTCACCGGCAGCAGCAGCGCGCCGGTCTGCTGAGCGAGCAGGGCGGGGCCCGCGGGCATCCGGGTGGCCTCGCCGAAGAACGTCACCTCGACGCCGGAGGAGGACAGGTCGCGCTCGGCGACCAGGCAGACCAGGCCGCCGTCGCGCAGCCGCCGGGCCAGCGTGCCGAAGGCGGTGCCCCCGCTGTGCGGCAGGACCTCCATGCCGAGGCCCTCGCGGTAGGCGACGAAGCGGTCGTAGAGCGTCTCGGGCTTCAGGCGTTCGGCGACCGTGGTGAACGGCGTGCCGAGCGCGGTGGTGACCCAGGCGCCGGCCAGGTCCCAGTTGGCCATGTGGGGCAGCGCGAGGACGACGCCGCGGCCGGCGGCGAGCCCGTCGGTCAGGTAGTGCAGGTCCTTCGGGGCGAAGCCGTTCCTGATGCGCTCGGCGCTCCAGGCGGGCAGCCGGAAGGACTCCATCCAGTAGCGCAGGTACGAGCGCAGGCCGGCGCGGGACAGCTCGGCCAGCCGCTCGGGGCTCGCGCCGGGCACCACGCGCGCGTAGTTGCTCTCCAGCCGCCGTACGCCCTTGCCGCGCTGCTTCCAGGTGAGGTCGGCGATGCTGCGTCCGAGGCGCACCGCGACGGGCTCGGGGAGCTTCTTGACCACGCCCCAGCCGAGGCCGTACAGCCCGTCCGTCAGCCGGTCACGGGCGCTCACTTCGCCGCCTCGCGCCCCTGTGCGGTGCTGTCCCGGCCGTCCGCGGCGGCCTCCGCCTCGGCGGACTCCCGGCGGACGGTGACGACCCGCTGGATCAGCGTGACCAGGCTGCCGACGGCCACGATCCACAGGGCGACGGGCAGCAGGTACTGGATGCCGGGGACGCCGAACTTGTGCAGGCCCGCGAAGCCGGCCGCGACCAGGGAGATCACCAGGCGTTCGGCGCGCTCGACCAGGCCGTTGACGGCGACCGGCAGGCCGATCGACTCGCCGCGGGCCTTGGTGTACGACACCACCTGGCCGCTGGCCAGGCAGAAGATGGAGACCGCGCACAGCACGACGTCGTTGCCGCCGCCCGCGTACCACAGGGCGAAGCCGCCGAAGATCGCGCCGTCGGCGACCCGGTCGAGCGTGGAGTCGAGGAACGCGCCCCAGCGGCTGGAGCGGCCCAGCTGGCGGGCCATGTTGCCGTCGACGAGGTCGGAGAACACGAACAGCGTGATCACGACCGTGCCCCAGAAGAACTCGCCCCTGGGGTAGAAGACCAGCGCGCCCGCGACCACTCCGGCGGTGCCGATGAGCGTGACCGTGTCGGGGCTGACGCCCCGTCGGATCAGAAACGCGGCGAACGGTGTGAGGACACGCGTGAAGAATGCACGCGCGTACTTGTTCAGCATGGCCTTCCCGAGGGTCGGTGTGGCCGCGCGGCCCCTGCTGGCCACCGGCTGGCCCATCGTAGCCACGCGCGTGATGGTGCGACGGCCGGGCACTCGCACGGGGGACCGGCGGCCGCTTGCGCAGGGACCTACGGGCACGATCGCTGCCGTCGTATGGACGCACCGTGACGGGAGTGCAAAGCTCGAATGACCGCGGGCGTCACCGGAGCCGTCACCGCCGGGGCACCTCCCGGACCAGGTCTGGGCAGGCTCCGCATGTCCGCGCCCACAGTGACCTCACCGTCACGGGAGGCAGGATCATGGGCGACAAGGCGAACCCACACCCCGGAGCCGCCGGCAGGGCTACAGCGGCCGACCACCCCGCGTCCGTAAGGAATGTGGTGCTGGTCGGCCACAGCGGATCGGGCAAGACCACGTTGGTGGAGGCTCTCGCGCTCACGGCGGGAGCGGTGAACCGGGCGGGCCGCGTGGAGGACGGCGGCACCGTCTCCGACTACGACGAGATCGAGCACCGGCAGCAGCGCTCGGTGCAGCTCTCCCTGGTGCCCGTCGAATGGGACGGCATCAAGATAAACCTCCTCGACACCCCCGGATACGCCGACTTCGTCGGGGAGCTCAGGGCCGGTCTGCGAGCGGCGGACGCGGCCCTTTTCGTCGTCTCCGCCTCCGACGGCGTGGACGGCTCGACGCGGATGGTGTGGGACGAGTGCGCGGCCGTCGGCATGCCGCGGGCGATCGTGATCACGCATCTGGAGGCCGCGCGGGCGGACTTCGAGGAGATGACGCGGATCTGCGCGGAGGCCTTCGGCGGCGACGACCCCGACGCCGTGCTGCCGCTGTACCTCCCGCTGCACGGCCCGCAGGGTCCCGACGGGCACGCGCCCGTGACCGGACTGACGGGCCTGCTGACGCAGCGGCTGTTCGACTACTCCACCGGCGAGCGCAAGGAGTCCGAGCCGGGCGAGGACCGGCTGCCGCAGCTCGCGGACGCCCGCAACCGGCTGATCGAGGGGATCATCTCGGAGAGCGAGGACGAGACCCTCATGGACCGCTACCTCGGCGGTGAGCAGATCGACGTCAAGACGCTCATCGAGGACCTGGAACGGGCCGTCGCGCGCGGGGTGTTCTTCCCCGTGCTGGCCGCCGCGCCCGCGGCCGAGGGCGCCCGGCAGGGGCTCGGCACCGTGGAGCTGCTGGACCTGATCACCGGCGGGTTCCCGACGCCGTTCGAGCACCCCACGCCGGGCGTCACCACCATCGACGGCGAGCCGCGCGAGCTGAAGCCGTGCGACACCGACGGCCCGCTGGTCGCCGAGGTCGTCAAGACGTCCTCCGACCCCTACGTCGGCCGCCTCTCGCTGGTCCGCGTCTTCTCCGGGACCCTGCGCCCCGACCAGACGGTGCACGTCTCCGGCCACGGGCTGGCCGACCGCGGGCACGAGGACCACGACGTCGACGAGCGCATCGGCGCGCTGTCGACCCCGTTCGGCAAGCAGCAGCGCCCGGTGACGCACGCCGTCGCGGGCGACCTGGTGTGCGTGGCCAAGCTCGGCCGCGCCGAGACCGGGGACACGCTGTCCGCCAAGGACGACCCGCTGCTGATGGAGCCGTGGGAGATGCCCGACCCGCTGCTGCCGATCGCCATCCAGGCGCACAGCAAGGCGGACGAGGACAAGCTCTCCCAGGGTCTGGCCCGGCTGGTCGCCGAGGACCCGACGATGCGCCTGGAGCAGAACCAGGACACCCACCAGGTGGTGCTGTGGTGCCTGGGCGAGGCGCACGCGGACGTCGCGCTGGAACGGCTGCGCAGCCGCTACGGCGTCCAGGTCGACGTCGTCCCGCACAAGGTCTCCCTGCGTGAGACGTTCGCCGGGAAGGCCGGCGGGCGCGGGCGGCACGTGAAGCAGTCCGGCGGGCACGGGCAGTTCGCCATCTGCGAGATCGAGGTGGAGCCGCTGCCGGGCGGTTCGGGCATCGAGTTCGTGGACAAGGTGGTCGGCGGCGCGGTGCCGCGGCAGTTCATCCCGTCGGTCGAGAAGGGCGTGCGCGCCCAGGCCGCCAAGGGGGTGGCGGCCGGCTATCCGCTGATCGACGTCCGGGTCACGCTGCTCGACGGCAAGGCGCACTCGGTGGACTCCTCCGACGCCGCGTTCCAGACGGCGGGCGCGCTCGCGCTGCGGGAGGCCACGGCCGACGCGAGGATCCATCTGCTGGAGCCGGTGGCCGAGGTGAGCGTCCTGGTCGGCGACGACTACGTGGGCGCCGTGATGAGCGACCTGTCGGGGCGGCGCGGCCGGGTGCTCGGCACCGAGCAGACCAGCGGCGGCCGCACGGTCGTCCGGGCCGAGGTGCCCGAGATCGAGATCGGGCGGTACGCCGTCGACCTGCGCTCCCTCTCGCACGGGACCGCGCGGTTCAGCCGCCGTTACGCGCGGCACGAGCCGATGCCCCCGCAGATCGCCGAAAGGATCCGTCAAGAGGCGCGCGACTCCGGGTAGTGGGCGCCGGGCGCTCTTCGGCGGCCCGTGCGCAACCCGCGGGGAACGCTCCGCTCCGTGTCGGCGGGCGGCTTCGGCCGTCCGCCGACGAACGTCCGGTGCCTGCGGATACGCTGACGACTACCTGATCAAGTTGTCACGGGACACCATGACGAACTGATCAACAGGTGTGCGGAGCAAGGAAGTCGGGAAGAGCCGCATAGGCGAAACCGCGCGGCGATCGGGGGCGGGAATGACCGTTGACGCGAGTTACTCGGACTTTTTCGGTCCGCAGGAGCCGCGGACCGGAGGAAGTCTGACGGCGACCTTCGCGCTGGCCTCGGCGGCCTACCGGGACGGGCCGGTCGAGGAGATCAAGAAGGCCGACAACGAGTGGCACGAGACGACGGTCAACACGGGACGCTCCTGGGCGAAGATCTTCCGCCCCAACCTCGGTGAGGCGTTCTCCCAGGCGGTGATCAGCCGCATGCTGGGAGCGGGCCGCAAGCCCCTCATACAGTCCTTCGGCATGGAGCCGCAGGTGGTCGTCGACCACTGTCTGGCGGCCAACCGCATCCGCCGCGACCGCGACCGCAAGCTCACCGCGATCATGCTGCTGTGCGGGGTGCTGTTCCTGCCCGGCCTGCTGGTCTGGCTGCTGGTGTTCCAGCTGCGGGCCACCATGGCCCGGCAGGAGAACAAGCGGGTCTCCGGCATGGCCACCGTCCTGCTCGTCGCGGTCGGGGCCCTGGCGGTGCTGTTCCTGGTCCGGCTGCCGTTCGCCGGCCTGTGGGGGTGGTACGCGCGCGGGGCGGTCGTCGCGCCCGTGGCCGGCTGGTTCCTGGCGAAGCAGATCTGCGAGCGGACCGCGAAGGACCTGCGGGAGCGGTGGAACGGCCTGCTGTCCGGCAGCAACGTCGGCGCCGCCGTCCCGGAGGCCGTACCGACCAAGCCCGACGAGACCGCGGCCGAGCAACTGCGGCAGTCGCTGGCCAAGTTGAACGCCGAGCAGCAGTCCAACTCCGTCTTCTACGCCGGCCGCAAGGGCATACTCGGCATGGGAACGCGCTGGGGCGCCTGGCACCTCGCCGAGGAACTGGAGCCGGCCGACCCGGACAAGGCCATCCACGAGTTCCGCAGCTGGACGGTCGTCCGCGCCATACACGACGAGCTGAAGCTGCTTCCGCGCCAGCGTCTGAAGACGGGCGGATTCCCGCCGCCCGACGTGCGGGACTGGGTCGTCACCCCGATCGCCCCGGACGCCAAGGAGGTCTCCCGGCCCGAGGGACCGGACGTGGAGGGGTTCCAGGTCAAGCCGAGCGCCATGGAGAGCATCTGCAACCACAAGCAGTTCGACAGCGGCGACCGGCACTACCTGGGAGTGCAGTGGGCCCTGTGGGACAGCCAGTTGATCATCACCATGATGATCACGGTCACCGTGCTCAAGGAGACGCTGCGCATCGAGGTCACCGGCCATGCCCTCGGCCCGGTGAACGGCCTGTTCTACGGCAAGCCCTCGGCCCCGACCAAGGAGGTCGCCAAGACCGTCAAGTTCTGGGAGACCCGGAAGATCAACCTGCCGCTGGTCACCCCGGACGAGGTCGTACGGCTGTCCGCCCGCGCCGCCATGCGCTGGAACCCGCCGCTGCTGAACTGGCTCGGCGGCTCCATAGGCCTGCCCGAGCCGTTCGGTCTGCGGCACGCCTGGGCCGACCAGCCCTGGGGCCACCGGTTCATGAGCGACGACGTGCTGCGCGCGGCCACGCCGGTCCTGCGGCGGGTCCACCACGCGGCGTTGCAGGTGCTGCAGGAGCACCGTGTGAACGTCGAGAAGTTCAAATCGCGGTCGTCGGCCCTCAGCGGCGCGGTCCAGGAGGCGACGCCGAAGAAGGCCGACACCTACGACGCCTGACGGCCCGGGTGTCCCAGGGGTCCCGGCCGGGCTCAGACGCCCCGGCCGGGCCAGGCCTCCGCCAGCATCTTCCTCGTGTCGGCCAGCAGCTGCGGCAGCACCCTGGTGTGACCGACCACGGGCATGAAGTTCGTGTCCCCGCCCCAGCGGGGCACGATGTGCTGGTGGAGGTGGGCCGCGATGCCGGCCCCGGCGACCGAGCCCTGGTTCATGCCGACGTTGAAGCCGTGGGCGCCGGAGGCGGTGCGCAGCGCCGTCATCGCCTGCTTGGTCAGGGCGGCGAGCTCGACCGTCTCCGGGTCGGTGAGGTCGGTGTAGTCGGCGACGTGCCGGTAGGGGACGACCATCAGGTGGCCGCCGTTGTACGGGTACAGGTTCAGCACCGCGTAGACCTGCTCGCCGCGCTTGACGATCAGGCCGTCCTCGTCGGACTTGGCCGGGATCGAGCAGAAGGGACAGCCGTCGCCGGCGCCCGGGCCGGTCGGCTTGTTCTCACCCTGGATGTAGGCCATCCGATGGGGCGTCCACAGGCGCTGGAACGCGTCCTGGGTGCCCACTCCCCACTGCTGCTCGGGCTCACTCGTCATGCAGTGCAGCATATGGCGTCGCCCGTTCGGAGCGTGTCGCCGGGGGCCGCCGGGGCCGGCCGCGGGCCAAGCTGGGCCGATGATGGACGACGACAGCCGCTTGGCCCGCTGGGAGAGGCTCACCGGGCCGCCGCTCGCCGTGGGGGCGCTGGTGTTCCTCGCCTCGTACGCGGTCCGCGTCCTGGACAACGGCCTGCCGGACGTCTGGCTGAACCTGTGCCTGGCGCTCACGCTGGCCTCCTGGGCGCTGTTCGCCGTCGACTACGCGGTGCGCTGGCGGCTGAGCGGGGAGGGGCCGCGCTTCGTGCGGACGCACTGGCTGGACACCGTGGTGCTGGTGCTGCCGCTGTTGCGTCCGGTGCGGGTCGTCAGGCTGTACGAGGGCATGCAGCGGCGGGGCGGGCGGCCGCGGCTCGCCCTGCACGCGCGTGTGATGGCCTACGCGGGGATCTCCGTCACGCTGCTCGGCTTCGCGGGCTCCCTCGCCGTCTACCAGCAGGAGCGTGACGCGCCGCACGCGACCATGCGCACCTTCGGTGACGCCGTCTGGTGGACGTGCGCGACCCTCGCGACGGTCGGCTACGGCGACATCGCGCCGGTCACGCCGCTGGGGCGGGTGATCGCGGTCGGGATCATGTTGATCGGTGTGGCGCTGCTCGGCGCCGTGACCGGCACCTTCGCGTCCTGGCTGCTGCACGTCTTCGCCCGCGAGGACGAAGAGAGGCCCCCGGGCGGCTGACCGACGCGACGGCGTCGGCCGGCTCCCCGGGGGCCCATGGGGTGCCGGGTCAGACCTGGACCCGCTCCTGGACGATCTTCTCGATCTTCGCGATGGCCTCGTCGAACGGGATGCCGTTCTCCTGCGAGCCGTCGCGGTAGCGGAAGGACACCGAGCCGTTCGACATGTCCTCGTCGCCCGCGATGACCATGAAGGGCACCTTCTGCTTCTGGGCGTTGCGGATCTTCTTCTGCATGCGGTCGGAGGAGGAGTCCACCTCGACGCGCAGGCCCTGCTTCTTCGCCGCGGCGGCGAACTTCTGCAGGTACTCCACGTGCGCGTCGCCGATCGGGATGCCGATCGCCTGCACCGGGGCCAGCCAGGCCGGGAAGGCGCCCGCGTAGTGCTCGAGCAGGACGGCGAAGAAGCGCTCGATCGACCCGAACAGCGCGCGGTGGATCATGACCGGGCGCTGCTTGCTGCCGTCGGCCGCCGTGTACTGCAGGTCGAAGCGCTCCGGCAGGTTGAAGTCGAGCTGGACGGTCGACATCTGCCAGGTGCGGCCGATGGCGTCCTTGGCCTGGACGGAGATCTTCGGACCGTAGAAGGCGGCGCCGCCCGGGTCGGGGACCAGCGGCAGGCCCTGCTTTTCGGCGACCTGGCGGAGGGTCTCGGTCGCCTCCTCCCACACCTCGTCGGAGCCGACGAACTTCTCCGGGTCCTTGGTGGACAGTTCGAGGTAGAAGTCGGTCAGGCCGTAGTCGCGCAGCAGGTTGAGCACGAAGGTGAGCGTCTTGTCGAGCTCGTCCGCCATCTGCTCGCGGGTGCAGTAGATGTGCGCGTCGTCCTGGGTGAAGCCGCGGGCCCGGGTCAGGCCGTGCACCACGCCCGACTTCTCGTACCGGTACACGGTCCCGAACTCGAAGAGGCGCAGCGGCAGTTCGCGGTAGGAGCGGCCGCGCGCGTCGAAGATCAGGTTGTGCATCGGGCAGTTCATGGGCTTGAGGTAGTAGTCCACGCCCTCGTCGAGCTGCATGGGCGGGTACATGCCGTCGGCGTACCAGTCCAGGTGGCCCGAGGTCTCGAAGAGCTTCCCCTTCGTCGCGTGCGGGGTGTAGACGAACTCGTAGCCCTCCTCCTCGTGGCGGCGGCGCGAGTAGTCCTCCATCACGCGGCGGACGATGCCGCCCTTGGGGTGGAAGACGGCGAGGCCGGAGCCGATCTGCTCCGGGATGGAGAACAGGTCGAGCTCGCTGCCCAGCTTGCGGTGGTCGCGCTTCTCGGCCTCGGCGAGGAAGTCCAGGTACTGCTTCAGCTCGTCCTTGGACGGCCAGGCGGTGCCGTAGATGCGCTGGAGCATCGGGTTCTTCTCGCTGCCGCGCCAGTAGGCGGCCGCGTTGCGCATCAGCTTGAACGCCGGGATCAGGCGGGTGGAGGGCAGGTGGGGACCGCGGCAGAGGTCCTTCCAGCACAGCTCGCCGGTCTTGGCGTCCAGGTTGTCGTAGATCGTCAGCTCGCCCGCGCCGACCTCGACGTCCGCGCCGTCGTCGGAGGAGGCCGAGCCCTTGAGGCCGATCAGCTCCAGCTTGTACGGCTCGTCCGCGAGCTCCTCGCGGGCGGCCTCGTCGGTGACGACCCGGCGGGCGAACTTCTGCCCGCGCTTCTGGATCTCCTGCATCTTCTTCTCGACGGCCTTGAGATCCTCGGGCGTGAAGGGCCGGTCGACGTCGAAGTCGTAGTAGAAGCCGTCCTTGACGGGCGGGCCGATGCCCAGCTTGGCCTCGGGGAACAGCTCCTGCACGGCCTGCGCCATGACGTGCGCGGTGGAGTGGCGCAGGATGTTCAGACCGTCCTCGGAGGAGATCTCGACGCCCTCCACGGTCTCGCCGTCCGCGGGCACGTACGACAGGTCCTTGAGCTCGCCGCCGACGCGTACGGCGATGACCGACCGCTCGCCCGCGAAGATCTCGGCGGCCGTGGTGCCCGTCGTCACCACGCGCTCTTCCCGCTCGGAATCGCGTTGGATGATCACACGGACGTCTGACACCGGTCTCTCCTGCCTGAAGGTGGTTGCGGCGCCATACCAGGAGCGCGCGCACTACCGGATCGTACCGACCCGGCCCCCTCCTTAGCGAAATCCCCGCTCTTCGGCGGCCTCGGCGACCGGGTCCGGGCTCTCGTGCAGAACCTTCATCAGCCGGTCCCGCTCGGCCTCGTCCACCTGCACCGGGACGACTCCGCCGGCGCCCGTCAGCCGCCGGAAGCCGCCCCTGCTCTCCAGCCGTCCCCGCACCCGCACCGGCACTCCGTCGAGATGCGCCTGCCCGGCGGTGCGGTAGTCCTCCTCCCCCAGGGTCAGCCGGACGTGCGCGACCTCGGCGCCCGCGAGCACGCGCAGCCGCACGCTGCCCTCGCCGCTCGGTCCCGGCCGGCGCATCCGGACCACCGCGCCGGTGATCCGCACGGCTTCGGACGGCTCCCGGCGCAGATACCGGGCACCCGCCTCACGCAGCACGGGCAGGTCGCCAGGGGAGAACTCGACCGGTGCGGCGGCGGGCGCGCAGTCCGCCGGGGCCCCGGCGGCGGGCGCCCACTCGACGGCGATCCGGGCGCCCTGGGTGCCGCGCACCAGGGCGATCAGCGCCTCGGTGAGCTCACGGCTGACGCCGGCCCGCACGGCGCCGTCGAAGGCGTCCATCGAGCCGGTGGCCCGCCCGTGGTCGACGGCCTCGCGGGCCGCGTGCAGGGCCCGGCTCAGGCACACCGCGAGCGGGCGCCCGGCGTGGACGGGCACGAAGGCGGTCAGCCGGTCCCCGCCCGCCGCGGGACCGACCAGCACGTGCGCCAGCATCGCGGCGGCGGAGCGGCGGTGCCGGGCGCCGTGGTAGCCCGTACGCGCGCGTGCGGCGAGGGCGCCGGCGAGCAGCGTCCGGCGGGCCGCGGCGCGCAGCTGTTCCTCGGCCGTCCAGGGGGCGGCGCCGGCGGGTCCCGCCGGGACGTCCCGCCACCAGCGGACCTCGTCGCTGGGCACGGCCAGGGCGAGCAGCACCTCGCGGGCGGACGGCGTGCCGCTGCGGGTCAGCGCGAGGAGCGCCTCGGCGAGCAGGTCGTCGCTGTCCGGGAAGGCGCGGCTGACCGGCACCAGCAGGCTCGTGCCGCCGCCCGGACCGGGCGAGGTCCAGCGGCCGTACCGTCCGGCGGCTCCGCCGCGGCGCTGCCAGCCGTGCCGGCGCAGCAGGGCGCCGAGCACGGCGGGGTCGACCAGGCCGGGCTCCGGGGGCCGGTGCCATGCCGCCTCGGCGGGATGCGGTCGCACGGGCCGCAGCGGCCCCTCGGCCGGACGGTGCGTCACGGTCTGCCTCCCGTCCCGACCCGCGTCATGATCTCGCACAGCGCGCGGTCGTCGAAGATGCGTGCGGTCGGTATCCGCACGGTGGTCCGGCTGCGGCCGGTGACCGGGTGACCGGCGAGGTTGATCCAGTAGCAGCAGTGCCGCAGGTCGAGGCGGTCGTGGCCGGCCCGCAGCCAGTCCTCCCGGGACCTGGGGACCAGCATCACGACCAGGATCTTGTGCACCGAGACCGGGGTGCGCGCGAGCTTGCGCAGATGGTCGTTGTCGAGCGAGAAGGAGAAGGACCGGCCCGGGGGATTCGGCGGGACCTGGTACGTGCACTTCAGCTGGACCTTGATGGTCACCTCGTCGTCGACGGTGTGCCCGGGCGCGCTGTGGCTGACGTGCCAGTCGATGCCGGTGTCGGGAAACGGCTGGGACAGCGAGCAGCCCGCGGCCGCCGCGACCGCGTGCAGATAGCCGACCTGCAGTGTCTCCATGCAGGCGGTGGTGGCGAGGGTGCCGCGATGAGGGCCCGCGTGGCCGGGCAGCAGCCCGCCCCGCTCGGGCTGCGCTGTCGCCATGACCAACAGCCTTCCGTGCCGGGGGTTTCCCCGCTTCGGGCCTGTGAACTGCAAAGACCCGTACTCCTGTTGTCTCCTCCCGGCGTACTGCGCAAACAGCCCGGGTATCACCGAAACGGCAGAAGACGGAACGTCAGCGGCGGCGGCTGTGCGAGGAGTTGGTAGTCATGACGTGCTGGTACGAGGGGCCCCTGGCCGCCTTCGACACGGAGACCACGGGCGTGGACGTGGAGACCGACCGGATCGTGTCGGCCGCCGTCGTCGTCCAGGACGCCCCGGGCGCGAGGCCACGGGTGAGGCGCTGGCTGGTGAACCCGGGCGTGCCGGTGCCCGAGTCGGCCACTGCGGTGCACGGGCTGACGGAGGGGCACCTGCAGGCGAACGGCCGCTGGCCGGCGCCGGTGGTGTACGAGATAGCGGAGGAACTGGCCGAACACGCTTCCCTGGGACGCCCGTTGGTCGTCATGAACGCGCCGTTCGACCTGACGCTGCTGGACCGCGAGCTGCGCCGGCACCGCGCCTCGTCGCTGGGCCGGTGGCTGGATCCGGCGCGACTGTGCGTCCTCGACCCGCGGGTACTCGACAAGCACCTCGACCGCTACCGCAAGGGCCGCCGCACCCTGACCGACCTGTGCGCGCACTACGAGGTCACGCTGGAGGGCGCGCACGACGCGGCGGCGGACGCGCTGGCGGCCCTGGAGGTGGTCCGGGCGGTGGGGCGGCGTTTCGCGGCCCGGCTGGAGCGCCTGTCCCCCGCCGAGCTGCACACCCTCCAGGTGACGTGGCACGCGGCGCAGGCGCGCGGGCTGCAGGCGTGGTTCGCGCGCAGCGGCACCCCGGAAGCGGTGAACACCGACTGGCCGCTGCGCCCGGAGCTGCCGGCGGCCGCCGCCTAGGCACCGGTGAGGGCGCGCAGGCGGACAAAAAGCCGGTCCGCTTTGGCGGACCGGCTTTTCCCGGTGGGCGATACTGGGTTCGAACCAGTGACCTCTTCGGTGTGAACGAAGCGCTCTCCCACTGAGCTAATCGCCCGGGAACGCACTGAACAATACAGGCCCCCGCCGGGTTCCTTCAAACCGCTTCCAGGTAAGCCGCCAGCCCCCGCCGCCCGTCCCGCATCATCAGCCGGTGGTTGGCCCGGAACAGCGGCCGCCCCGGTACCGCCAGCCGCCTGAGCAGCGGCTTGTTCACCACGACGAGCTGGTCGTAGCGGGCGAGGGTGCCGGTTCCGTCCGCGCCGAGCGTCCAGCGCGCCCAGCCGTCCATGTCGCCGGTCATGGAGATCTCCAGCACCCCGGCCACGGGGTCGCGCCGCGCCGCGCGGGCGGTGAACGTCAGGTCGTACGGCAGGGCCGACCGGACGCGGATGACGCCGCTGGTGTCGTCGATCCTGGTGACCTCGCGGATCTGCCGCCACCAGCGCGGATAGTCCTCGGCCCGCTCCAGCACCCGGTACACGGTGGCGGGCGGGGCGGGCAGGCGCCAGCAGGTGCGGAAGCGGTAGCGCGTCCAGTCCATGGGGGCAGTGTGCCCGCGCGGCACGTCCTGCGCCTGGTCTGAGTACGTCCTTGAGTACCCACGCTCATGCCCCGGGCCGTGGCCCGGACCACACTCCAGGGCATGACGCACCTTCCACCTCCGGCGGAGGAACTCCGGCTGATCGACGCCGAGCTGTGGCGACTGGACGCCCGGCGGGCGCAGTTGCTGGCCCGCCGCGCCTGGCTGGTCGCCGCCCTGCGGCCGGCCGCGCCGACGGAGCCCGCTCCGCAACCCCGCTCCGAGGCAGGCGCGCCGCGGGTGCAGAACGTGCTGCTCCTGCTGGGCGGCGTGCTGCTGGTCATCGCCGCGATGGCGTTCACGCTGGTCAGCTGGGGGCACCTGGGCATCGCCGGACGGGCCGCCGTGCTCGGCGCGGTGACGCTGGCCGCGCTGGCGGCGCCCGCGGCGCTGGTGAAGCGGGGGCTGCGGTCGACGGCGGAGTCGGTGGCCGGCCTGGCGCTGGCGCTGACGGTGCTGGACGCGTACGCGCTGCACGAGGCGGCGCTCACCGGTACCGACGCCACCGGGTACGCGGCGGCCGTCTCGGCGGTGCTGGCCGTGCTGTGGGCGGCGTACGGGCTGCTGCCGGGCACCGCCGGGCTGCGTCTGCCGGGTCCGGCGGCGCTGGTCACGGCGCAGGTCACGCTTCCGCTGTGGGCGGTCGCGGCCACGGCGGGCCCGTACGGCGTCACGGCCGCCCTGCTGCTGACGGCCGGGTTCGACACCGCCCTGGCGCTGCGGGCGACCGGCCGGGCCGTGCGGCTGACCGCCGTCTGCGGCGCGTACGGCGTGGGCGGCTGGGGTGTGGCGGGGGCCCTGTGGCTGTCCTGGAGCGCGACCGGTCCGGGCGCCGCCACGCGTGCGGCGGCGCTCCTGGTCCTCGCGGCGGCGATCGCCCTCGCCTCCGCCCTGCGGCTCGTGAAGCCGCTCCTCGCCACGGGGAACGCGCTGCTGGGCGGCCTGTTGCTGGTCGCGGCCCTCGGCGGGACGCTGCGCGTGACACTGCCGGACGACTGGACGGTGCCCGCCCATCTGGTCTGGGGCGTCGCCCTGCTGGCGGCCGTGCGGGCGCCGCTGCCCGAGCCGGTGCGGCGCGGCCTCGCCGGCGCCTCGGCCGGCGTCCAGGGCCTGGCGCTGCTGTGGGCCCTGCCGGTGGTGGCGGTGACGTTGCTGGGACCCGTCTCCTGGGCGGGACGGGTGTGGTCCGGCACGCCGTCGGACGCCCGCGCCGCCGTCACGGCCGACCTGCCCTGGCCGCCGCACGCGGTGGCGGCGCCGGTGGTCCTGGCGGTCGTCGCCGCGGTGACGGTGTCGGTGGTCCGTGACGCGACCTGGCGGCCACGCGCCCTGGCCGGCGCCCTGGCGCTGGCGTGGGCGACGGCACTCGTCCTCCCGGCCGTGCTCCAGGTGCCGTACCCGGCCGGGCTGTTGCTGCAGGGACTGGTCTCGGCGGGAGCCCTGGCGGCGGCCGAGCTCACCTCCGCACGGCACACCGCGACCGTTCTCGCGCTCGTCACGTCGCTCGCTGTGGCCTTCCTGTCCCTGGCCGGCCGGACCCCGACCCTGACCGTCCTGTCCCTGCTGGCGGCGCTGTTCGCGGCGGCCGCCTGCCGGGCCCGGCTCGCCCCCGTCGCGGCACCGGCCGCGCTCGCCTTCGCAGCCGCGCTCACCTGCGCGGTGGGTGCCGCCGCCGGGTGGCAGCCGCAGCACACGGCCCTGCTGGTGCTGGCGGTCCCGGTGGCCGCGGCGCTGTTCGCCGCGGGGCTGGGCGGCTCGTGGGCGACCGTGCCGATCGAGGTGGCGGGAGCGGCGACCGGGCTGCTCGCGATCGGGCTCGCGGCCTGCGACGCCCCGATGCTCGCTCTGGTGCTGGCCCTGTGCGGAGTGATCACGGCGGGCACGGCGCTCCGCCCCGGGCGCCGCCACGCGGGCTACGCGGCCGCCGTGCTGTTCGTCCTGGCCGGCTGGGTCCGCCTGGCGGCCTGGGACGTCACGGCACCCGAGGCGTACGCGCTCCCGGTCACCGTCCCGGCGCTGGTCGTCGGCGTCCTGCGCAGGCAGCGCGACCCGCGGACCTCGTCCTGGACGGCGTACGGCCCGGGTCTCGCCGTCACGCTGCTGCCCTCGCTCGTCGCCGCGTGGGCCGACCCGCACGTCACGCGTCCGCTGCTGCTGGGCACGGGTGCGCTCCTGGTCACCCTGGCCGGCGCCCGGCACCGGCTCCAGGCGCCGCTCCTGCTCGGCGGCTCGGTGCTCGTGCTGGACGCGCTGCACGAACTCGCGCCCTACGTGGTGCAGGTGACGGACGCGCTGCCGCGCTGGGTGCCTCCCGCCCTCGCCGGCCTGCTGCTGCTCGCGCTCGGCGCGACGTACGAGAGCCGCATCCGGGACGTCCGGCGGGTGCGGGAGGTGCTGGGGCGGATGAACTGAACGCCTGCCCGGCGCCGGACCGGTCCGGCGGCGGGCAGGCGCCGGGCAGGCATCTGGCCGCTACCGGGATTTACTGGTCGTTTCAGAATGCCGTCCTGCGGAGACGCTGGTGGCCCATGGAAAAATCCCTTGACGAGGCCATGAGGGTAGCTATCCCGTCGCTTGAGCGACTGACAGATGTCCACGAACAGCCGCGACGGACTGTCGCCGCATCGCAGATCGCGTGCGGGACGGTGGGGAGCGCGAACGGCTGCCCACCGCCCCCTCGTTCGCCTCAGGCGCCTGCGGTCATCCGCATGAACGCCGTCCACCGAGCGGGCGGCACGTCGAGGTATCGCCGCGTCCGGGCACTTGGAGTCGCGGATCAGCACGGCCGTACCGGCGTCCGCGACCTCGACGCAATCACCGCCGCTGCCGCACTGTGACTGCTCTTGAACCAGCGCAATCGGCCGGCGGGTTGCGCCGGCCGAGTGAATGACCCGGCCGCCTTCCCCGGACGTCACCGCCGGTCCTCAGCGGTTGAGCGTCTCGCTCCTGTCGTCGTAGGTGAGCCAGGTTCCGTACCTGCTCCGCGACATCCCACCGCGTCCACCCTGATCAGCGGCGTGCCCACCCCAACAGCGCACCCGCACTCGTCCGTCCAGCCGCCTCGCCGCCCTCCGTGACTGCACGGCGACCACGTGCAGGCGACGCCTTCCGCCCGACCGGCGACGAAACCCTCTGCGGCCGCTGCCTCAGTTCACCACCGAGCGGTCAACGGGTCTGACGGTGCCGGGAAACCCGAGAGCTGGGCGGAGCGGAGGCGTCCGGGTGGGGATCCGGGGTTGGCGCTGAGACGGAAGTGAGCAGTGCTGAGCAGAAATGAGCGGCGAACGGACTGTGGAATGGGCACCCGCCGTCTCGATGATGTCCCCATGAGACCGGGGAGCCGCCGAACGCCCCCGGGCCCACGGGAGGAATTCCATGCACGGTGATCGCCTCGTGAAGCGTCTGTCCGCGACGGGAGCGGCCGCTCTGGCCGCCGTGGCCATCGGTGCGCTGAGCGCCCCGCCGGCTGCCGCCGCCAGCAGCGACTGCCAGCCCGGCTGGTTCTGTATGTGGGACGACTCCAGCTACCGGGGCCGGTGGCTGTCCAGCCCGGCACAGAACGTCTCCAACGTCGGCACCTACATGAACGACCGGATGACGTCCTACTGGAACCGCACCGACCAGTGGATCACGGTCTACTACGACTCGGGCTACCGCGGCTGCCTGTTCGCCATCCCGCCGGGCGGCTCCGACGCCGCCGTCGACCCCGACCTCAACGACCGCGTGACCTCGTTCGCCGTCGGTCAATGGTGCTGAAGGAAACCACGACAACCATGAGGAAGAAGATGACGAAGACGCCCATGCGAACCCTGGTCGCGACGGTGCTCACGCTGAGCGCGGCCTTCGGCCTGACCACCTTGAGCGGAGGCCCGGCGGCAGCCGCGGACACCCAGTGCCCGGCCGGTGAGTTCTGCCTCTGGGAGCACTCAGGGTTCCAGGGGCGCTTCGCCTACTCCAGCGAGCCCCAGCCCAACGTCGGCGACTACATGAACGACCGTCTGACGTCCTACTGGAACCGCACCGACAACTGGATCTCGCTCTACGAGGACGACAAGTTCCAGGGATGTCTGATCTCCATCCCGCCGGGCAGCAAGATCTCGGCCATCCCTTCCTGGGCCAACGACCTGACCACCAGCTTCCGGCCCGGAAACTTCTGCAGGTGGACCGGATGACCGGCCGCCCCCGCTCCCGTGTCCGTCTCGGTGTACTGGCCGCCGCCGCTCTGATCCTGGGCGTCGCCCCGCAGGCGCAGGCCGAATCTGGCGCCTGGGTCAGCCTGGAGAACCCGTACACCGGAGCGTGTCTGGGCATCAACACCGCCATCGCCGGGACCATGCCGGTCACGCAGGTCACCTGCAAGGTCGCCAACTACAACTCGTGGCACCTGAGCACCGACGGCTGGCTGCGCAACGGCTACCAGAGCGACTCGTGCCTGGACACCAACGGAACCCAGCTGTACCTGTCGAAGTGCAACACCACCGACCCGGGCCAGCTGTGGGGACGGCTCCCCGGCACCAAGGTCGGCATCGTCAGCCGGGGCTTCCCGGGCAAGACGCTCGTGGGCTGGGCCGACGGGACGGTCAGCGTGGCCGCCCCCGGCACCGTCGACAACACCGCGAAGTACGAGTGGAAGTGGAACTGGCAGTAGCTCACTTCCCGGCGCCCCGGACCGGTACGCCGTTCAGCTCGCACTCCCAGAGATGGTCGGTGATCCGCTCCACCGCCTCCTTGAGGTGGCGGCGGTAGGTGCTGAACGGAAGACCCAGCCTGGCGGCCACCGCCTGCTGCGGCACGGGGCGCCCGTCGTAGGTGGCGGTGAAAGCGCGATGACGCCGCTCACCGCCCCGCTCAGCCGGCAGCACCTCGGCCGCGCCGAGCAGAACACCGGCCAGGTCGCCGTCCGCGGCGGCAACGATCCGGCTGCGCGTCAAGGGACTGCACTGCAGTTCCTTCGGCGAGCGCAGGGCGCGCAACGCGTCCCGGACCGCGGCGCCGAACTCCTCCCGGGACAGTTCCGCCACGGGTGCGGGACCGGCCGCTCCCGCGCTCGGCCGCGTCTCCTCGACGCCGGTCGCTCCCGCGGCGGCGGCCAGCATCGCGTCGGTGCTCGAGGTCAGGTACTCCTCCAGGCCCGTCCTGTAGTCACGGCCGTAGAGCCGGTACGCGTGGTCGCCGACGTGAACCGGCTCCTCGTCCTTGGCCATGCCGTAGTGACTCATGTGGCTGTCCCAGTAGCCGTCGTCCCGGTACACCGCGAAGTGGTGGGTCAGACCGCCCGCGTCCCGCCACACCTCTCCCATCGCACGCCAGTGCATCAAGGTCATGGACGCCGACGGACGGTGGTAGAGCGGCGGGTGGACCATGAACCGCGTCACGGCCATCCGTTCCCCGCGCCGCACGGGTCCGAGGCGGCGGGCGCGCCGCCAGGCGGCGGCGATCACCGGATCGAAGACGGAGGTGGCGTCCTCCTCGTCGGGTCCCAGCCAGAGGGTGGCGGTGAAGGCGACGGGCCGACGAGTCCTGGTGGACCGGTGCACGCGGAAGGCGGAGGGGTGGAGCCGCAGCCATCGGCGAGCGATCTCCGCGGACTCCGCGCCCTCGGCCCGCTCGGTCAGCTCCAGTACGGCGGCCTCGTCCCCGGGGGCGAACGGGAGCTCCTGCACCCGCCCGGGCGCGTGCCACTCGTGGACTTCGGGCATGTGCCCGTCGGTGCGGTACATGTACATCAGTGCCGCGACCGAAGACATGAGTTGGTGGGCGGGCCCCTTGCGGAGCCGGTCCAGGAGGTGGTCGTGCATGCGCAGGTGCATCCCGACGAAACCCTCGGGATCGCGCCAGCGAAGGTCCGCCTCGAGGGCCTCGCGGACCACATCGTGCGGGAAGATTCCGGTGGCGGCCGTCTCGATGTACGGCTGGGCGCGCAGCCACGCGAACAGCTCCGGGGCTTCCTCGCCGAGCATCGCCCGCAGCAGCTCCTCCGAGGTGACGTACGCGTGCGCGCACACCTCCAGCGCCTGCCGGTGCAGCGGAGAGGGCGGATGGTCCGCCAGGCGCGCCAGCAGAGTGGCGATCACGTCCTGGTCCGGTGCCCAGCCGGCACCGGATCCGGTGCGCGGCCGGCGGGCCGCGCCGTCCTCCGCGTCCTCACCGTCCTGCGCCTCCTCCGCGTCCTCCGCGTCCTCGCGGGCGACCGCGGCGGCGAGGGAGAGCGCGAGCGGGTGGCCACCCGTGAAGGCCAGCACGTCGCCGTGCAGCCGCGGCGGAACTCCCTGCCCGGCGAGGAACTTCACGGAGTCGTCCGCGGCCAGTGCCTTCAGGGGCAGCACCGTGAGGTGGTCGGACCAGCCGGCGTCCGAGGTCCAGCGGGAATCGGGGCGCGTGCGGCCGGCCAGCACGGCTACGGCGCCGAGCGGCAGTTCGGGCAGAAAACGCTCCCAGAGCCAGCCTTCGAGGCCCTGGCACATCTCGAAGGTGTCGATGAGCAGCACCGCGCCGGGCAGGTGCAGCACATCGGCGGCCGCTCGTTCGAAGCCCTCGGGCGTCGGGTCGGTCGTCCGGGCGTCCACTTCGACCACCGCCCGCCCTGCCTCCGCTGCTTCACGGGCGAACCGTCGCAGCAACGTCGACTTCCCGATGCCGCCCGGCCCGTGCAGGAACAGGACCGGTGCCACGTCCGGCTCTCCCGCGAGCATGGCGCGGAAGAGCGCGGTCTCCGTCTCCCGTCCCACGAACGCCCGGTCTCGTGACACCACGAGCCGGCTGCGCAGCCGGCTGGTTAAGGCGCCGCCCTTGTTCGTCATATCCCCTCCCCATGGCCGGGACGTCATCACGGCCCCGAATCAAGATCAACCAGAATACGGCCGTGCCACGTGCCGAAAGTCCCTCGCCTCGTGCGCGCCGACTGCTCCGCCGCCGGCAGCACTGACGTGCACGACCCCCTGTCCGCCTGCCCGGACCACGGCGGCGCTCTGCCGGGGCGTCGGGCGACGCTGTCGGGCCTGCCGGGGCGACCTGTCGAAGACCTTCTTCCCGCCCGGGGTGAGTCCGTGGCCGTGGTGGGCACTAAACGGCCCCACGCCCGGACACCCCTGGCAAGGCGGTCTGGGCCGCGGTGGCCGCCGGGCCGGTCCTCGGGAGAGCCGGGAACGGCCCCCGGGGCGTCAGTAGTGGTACCGGGCCTTGATGATCACGACGTCCTTCTCGGTGGCCCGGCAGACGAGGCGCTGCTCGTCGTCGATGCGGCGCGGCCGGTAGCCCGACAGGTCGCCCTTCAACGGCTCCGGCTTTGCTCCATCTGCGGCGTCCAGGACGGACCCGAACCCCTGAACGTGAGGGAACGGACCTGTGCCGCCTGCGGCACCGTCCACGACCGGGACCCCAACGCCGCGATCGATGTGAAGACGGCCGCCGGACTGGCGGTGTCGGCCTGCGGAGCGCCGGTAAGACCGGGAGCGATCCCGGCACAGCGCGAAGAAACAGGAAGCCAGGGATTCCCGACCCGACCCCGTGCCGCGTAGCGGCACGGGGTCGGAACGGAAGGCCGGAATCCTCGGCCGTCGGCCCGAGGTGCAAGTCAAGACGGCATCTTGTCGCCCAGCAGGGCCAGGTTCTCGATGGCGGCGAGGCCGTAGAGCGCGGTGTCGTTGGTGGACACCCAGCTCGCCTCGCTGCCCGCGACCAGGGTGGCCGGGCCGCTGAGCGGCTCGGTCTTCCACGGCGCGGACTCCGGGTAGCCGTCGGAGCCGTAGAACTTGGTCCAGGCGCGCTTGGCGAGGGCCTCGTCGCCGGTCTGGACGGCGGCGTAGGCGTCCAGGCGCGAGTGGCCCTGGAACAGCAGCAGGGTCCCGAAGTTGGAGCCGTAGCGGGCGGCCTGTTCGGCCTTGGTGGCGTTGAAGTAGCGGCAGTAGTCCAGGTAGGCGTCCTTGAACTTGGGCATGTCGACGAGGTAGATCAGCTCGGCGCACAGCTCGTTGAGGCCGAAGACGGCCGAGAGGTGGGACACCGACACCACGGGCTTGTCGGCGACGGCGAACTCGCCCGTGTCCAGGTCGTACAGCCCGCTGCCCTGGACGAAGCCGTTGGGCTGGGCGGCGATGCCCTTCATGGTCGACAGCACGCGCGCCTTGGCCTTCTCCCACTTGGGGCCCTTGCGCTCCCACTCGGTCAGCCAGGCCGACACCAGGCCGCTCCAGTCGGTGCCGAACCCGACCGACAGGGCGTGCCGGTCGGGCGTGTAGGGGTCGGTGCGCACCTTGCGCAGCGGGTCGAGGACGAGGAACGTCTCGTCGGAGTCCACGTTGGCGTGCATGAGGTCGCCGACGCGTTCGTCGGCGGTGAGGAAGTAGTAGAAGCGCCGGTAGGTGGTGTTGGCGATGCGCTGCTGCTTGGCGCTGTCGGCGTAGTGCTGGACGCCGTGCCGGGTGCCGAGGCCCGCCCACTTGCCGAGGTGGTAGACGTCGACCTCGCCGGTGTGCCGGGTCATGGCCTCGGCGAAGCGGAAGATGTCGGCGCGGCCGCTTCTGAGGTAGGCGTACCAGAGCCAGAGGTCGGGCGACAGCTCGGAGTTGTCCCAGGCGTAGCCGCCGATGTCGTACCGCCAGACGTGCCGGACGGTGTCGTAGGTGTGCATGATGTCGCCGTAGTCCCAGAAACCGTACCAACGGCGCATCTCCACCTGGTCCTTGTAGTAGGTGAAGAGGAAGTCGAGGTGGTCCTCGATCTTCGCCTTTGCCGGGGTGGAGCGGTCGGGTTCGGCGAACAGGCCCGGGCCGAACACCTTCGCCTTGACCATCTGCCGGGGCTCCGCGGCGAGCTGCGGCAGCGTCCGTACCGCCTGAACCTGTTCGGCCAGTGTCTCCGCGCTCGGGGTCGACTCGTTGGCCCAGAAGAGGAGTTCGGAGGTGCGGGCGATGCCGTAGGGGGTGCCGAAGCCGGGCTCGTAGTCCTCGTAGGTGATGTTCAGGCCCTCGAGCTGTTCGGCGTACGTGTCCTGGCCCATGCCGTCGTGGTAGAAGCGCAGGTCCATGGGTTGCGCCTCGGGCGACCAGAGCCACAGGGTGACCTCGGCCTCGTCGGTGTGGGCGTCGCGGATGTCGAGCTGGGCGGGGAACTTCTCCCAGAAGTCCCGCAGCCCGAAGGAGAGTCCGCCGCTCACGCCGCCGACGTAGCCGAAGCCGGAGGCGCGCCCGCCGCCGCCGGCGCCGATCCAGCCGTGGCCCTTCTTGGTCCGCTTGCGGACGGTGAAGCCGTCGGCGGAGAGCTGGGAGAGCGTGTAGTCGCCCCACTCGGGGATGTACTGCAGCCGGGTGGTGACGCGCTGGTCCCAGGTGGACGGGTCGGGCAGCTTCCGGCCCGCGTACTGCGCCGCCTGCACGGCCGCGCCGGGGTCGCGGCGCAGGCCGGTGATGCCCTTGACGGCCTCGCGCAGCAGGCCGGTGCCCTCGCCGCCGATGCGGACGTGCCGGTCGTACGCCGCGTCGCGCATCGGCACGGTGAAGCGGACGCCGAGGCCGCGGATGAAGTCGCCGCTCGCCTTGCCGGGCTCCTGGGTGCCGTCGTAGGTGATCGTGTGCACCATGCGGAAGGAGTCGGCGCCGGCGTAGAAGTACAGCCGGATGGAGAACGGCAGCCAACTGCGGCTGCCCTTGCGGTGCTTGCCGTCGATGCGGACCACGGCGCGGACCGGGCCGTCCTGCTCGACGGTGACCTCGTCGATGGCGCTCTCGAAGCGCTCGTATTTCACCGTGCCCTGGTCGCCGTCCTCGATCTCCGGCTGGCGCAGCAGCACGAGCCGGCCGTTCCTGGCGATCTCGGTGGAGCCGCGGGCCACGGACTTCACCAGTGTGGAGCCGGACTTGCCGATCTTCGCCGTGATGACGCCGGTCGAGACGTCGATCGTGCCGCCGCCGTGGTCGACGGTGACCTTCTCGGCGGGGGCGGCGGGGTCACCGGTGGTCAGGGTGAGCTTGCCGGAGCCGGAACTGACGGCGTGGGCGGTCCACTTGAGCGACCCGTCGGGCCAGTAGGCGAGCGGCCAGGTCTGCACGGGCACGGCCTTGCCGGCGGCGTCGGTCAGCGCGAAGGTCTGGTCGGCCTGGTGGACTCCCTTCGGCCAGGGGACGCCGACGGTGGAGCCGGGCGCGGCGCCCAGCCCGCCGTCCTCCAGCCAGTCCAGGGTCACCGGCTCGGCGTCGGCGGCCTCGGCGCCCGGCGCGGCCTGCGCGGCCTTGGCGCCCAGGGCCCAGCTGAACTGGGCGGCGGCTCCGGCGACCGCGGCCGCCTTGAGAAGGGACCTGCGGGGGATGGGGGACATGGCCTTTCCTTTCCGTGCGGGTGGCTTCGTGCGGTGCGAGAGGCTTCGTTCCGGGGAAGTCAGGGGCATGACAGAGGAAGGCGCGACGCCGAAGGCGCCGGCCCGGCAGGAGGGGGCCGCCGTTCAGCGCCGGCGGCAGCGCTCCTCCACGGCGACGGCCGCCGCCGCGACGGCGCCCAGGACGGGGACGGCCAGCGGCGCGACGAACCAGCCGGACAGCACCACCAGGACCAGCCCGCCGACGAGCAGGAAGGACCCGGCCGGGTCGAGGACCGTACGGCGCCCGGCGCCCGCGAGCAGGGACCGCCAGGCGGCGCCGGGCTCCCAGACCGCCGCCGCGCGCAGCCCGGCGACGACGGCGCCGAGCACCGCGAACAGGCCGACGGCGCCGGCGAGCGGCCCGCCGGGCAGCCCGGCCCGCACGGCCTGGACGTTGATCCAGGCCACGCCGGCCGCGGCCCACCCGGCGGCCCCCACGACCCACCCGCCGCGCACCGCGGCGCCGAAGTCGGCGGCGAACTCCCTTACGCCGCCGCCCTGGTGGGCCGTCCGCCGGCGCAGGTGGCGGGCGCCGGCGGCGAAGGCGGCCGGGTAGGTGACGACGCCGAGCGAGGCGACCGCGATCCACACCCCGGTGAGCAGACACTCGGCGAAGAGGGCGAACCGGTCGGCGAGGACGGACTCCTTGCGCGTCTTCGCGCGTGCCTGGGTCATGGTGACCGCCTCAGCCCTTCAGCCCGGAGGTCGCCATGCCGTCGATCAGGTACCGCTGGAAGGCGAGGAAGAACAGCAGCACGGGCAACAGCGCGACCAGCGACATCGCGATCAGGCCGCCGTAGTTGGCGGCGACGCCGTCGGAGTCGCGGAACATCATCATGCCGAGGGAGACGGTGTACTTGCCGGGCTCGTTGAGGTAGATCAGCGGGCCCATGAAGTCGTTCCAGGCGTTGATGAAGGTGAAGATCGCGCTGGTGATGAGCGCGGGCCGGCACAGCGGCAGCACGATCGACCAGTAGGTGCGCAGGTGCCCGCAGCCGTCGATGCGGGCGGCCTCGTCCAGTTCCTTCGGCAGGTTGCGCATGAACTGCACCATCAGGAAGACGAAGAACGCCTCCGTGGCGAGGTACTTGCCCAGCAGCAGCGGCACGTAGGTGTTGATGAGCTCCATCTTCTGGAACATCACGTACTGCGGGATGAGCAGCACGTGGTACGGCAGCAGCAGCGTGCCGATCATCAGGGAGAACAGCAGGTTCCGTCCGGTGAACCGGATCTTGGCGAAGGCGTAGGCGGTCAGCGAGCAGGAGATCAGGATGCCGACGACGGCGCCGCCCGCGTACAGCAGCGAGTTCTGGAAGAAGGTCCAGATGGAGATGTCGGCGATGCCGTCGGCGAGGCCCTTGAAGTTCCCCAGGACCGGGTGGGCCGGGAACAGTTGCAGGCTGTTGATGATGTCCTTGCTCGGCTTGAACGAGGCGCCGATCACCCACACGACGGGGTAGAGGACGACCGCCAGGATCAGCAGCGATCCGATGTGCCAGGCGAGCGAGCCGGTCCGCTTGCGGCTCAGCGGCAGGGGTCTGGTGGTGGTCGCACTCATCGGGCGTCCTCCTCGTAGTGCACCCACTTCTTCTGCGACCAGAACAGGACGGCGGTCACCAGGGCCACGGCGAGCAGCAGCATCCAGGCCATCGCGGAGGCGAAGCCCATCTGCGCGTTCTTGAAGCCCTGCTGGTACAGGTAGCAGGTGTAGACGAGCGTGGCGTCGGCCGGGCCGCAGTAGGTGTTGGAGACCACGTAGGCCGAGCCGAAGATCTGGAAGGAGTGGATGGTCTCCAGCAGCACGTTGAAGAAGAGCACCGGGGAAATCATCGGCAGGGTGATGTTCCAGAACTTGCGGAAGGCTCCGGCACCGTCCAGTTCCGCGGCCTCGTACAGCTCCTTCGGCACCTGCTTGAGGCCGGCCAGGAAGATGACCATGGGCGCGCCGAACTGCCAGACGGTGAGCGCCACCAGGCAGTAGAGGATCCAGTCGGGGTTGCCGACCCAGCCCCCGGCGTGGATGCCGACGGCGGACAGGACGCGGTCCACGACGGCGTCGTCGGAGAAGATCGACCGCCACACGAAGGCGACGGACACGCTCGCGCCGATGAGCGAGGGGGCGTAGAACGCGGCCCGGTAGAAGGCCTGTCCGCGCCGGCTCTGGGCGAGCAGCAGCGCGACGCCGAGCGCGAGCAGCAGTTTCAGCGGGGTGCCGATGACCACGTACTTGGCCGTCACCTGCACCGACTTCTGCCAGCGGGGGTCGTCGAACATCTTGGTGAAGTTGTCGAGACCGACCCACTTGGGGGTGTTGAAGAGGTTGTAGTCGGTGAACGCGAAGTAGAGCGAGGCGATCATGGGGCCCGCGGTCAGGAGCAGGAAGCCCGCGATCCACGGGGACATGAAGAGGTAGCCGGCGAGGTTCTCCCGGCGGCCCCGCCGCGTTTCGGCGGCGGGGGCGGCGGAGCGGGCCTTCCGGGTGGCGGGCGGTGAGTCCTTGACGAGCGTCACGGGAGTTCCCAATCGGTTCCGGTCGGTCCGGTCAGGCCTGGAAGGCGGCCTGCGACTCGTCGAAGAACTGCTTCACCGCGTCCGCGACCTTGACCTTGCCCAGGCCCAGGTCACCGCCGATGCGCAGGAAGGCGGCCTCGATCGTGTCGGCGCCGGACGGGTGCGGGGTGATCGTGCCGAGGACGCCGGCCTTGGCGGTGTCGGTCTCGTACTGCGCGATCTCCTTGCTGACCGCGTCGGCCGGCTTGAAGGCGTCGTACTGCTCGGTGCTGGCGAGGATGCCGCGGTCGTAGCCCATGATCTTGCCGACCTCCGGGTCGTGGACCATGAAGTCGATGAACTGCGCGACCTCCTTGGGGTGCGCGGTCCGCGCGGAGGCGCTGAGCATGAGGGACGCCAGGTACTGTCCGGTGTGCTTGCCGTCCATGGTGGGGATGGGCGCGAGGCCGTACTCGCTGTCGCCCTCCGCCGAGTAGCGGACGGTGAAGTTGTCCCAGGTGAACTCCGACGCCCCGTGTCCGGCGGAGAGCGAGGACTTGGGACGGTCCTGCGCGACGATCTTGGGGTCGGTGACGAGGCCGGCCTTCACGCGGTTGTAGCCGTCCTGCCACCACTCCGTCAGGTCGGCCTTGTCGAAGCCCAGTCCGTCCTTGGTGTAGAACGCCTTCCCGTTCTGGCGCAGGTACAGGTCGTACAGGTACATGATGCTGAAGTAGCCCGTGTCGCCCGGCACCTTGGTCTTGTCGTAGATCGTCTTGAGGGCCTTGAAATAGTCGTCCCAGGTCCAGCCCGTCTCCGGCTCGACGCCCGCCTTCTGGAAGACCTTCTTGTCGATGACCAGGGCCATGGTGTTGGAGCCGACGGGGATGCCGAGTTGCTTGCCGTCGACCTCGCCGACCTTCGTGACCCCCGCGCGGAAGTTGTCGAGGCTCAGATTTCCCGCGTCGATCTGCGACTTGAGGTCGAGCAGAACACCTCTCTTGTCGTACTTGCGGAGAAAAGTGACGGCGTTTTGGAAAACGTCCGGGGGATTTCCGCCGGAGGCCTGCGTCTGGAACTTCTCCCAGAAAGAGACGTAGTCCTGGAAGTCCGTCTTGACCTTGATCTTCGGGTACTTCTTCTCGAAGAGGTCGATGCTCTGGTTGATCTTCTTGGCCCGCTCGTCGGCGCCCCACCACGAGTAACGGATCGTCACCGTCCCGTCGGCCGACGTCCCGCTGTCGCCGCCGCAGCCCGTCGTCGCGGCGAGGCCCAGAGCGGCCGCCCCGGCGCCGGCCGCCTTCAGGATCGTACGCCTCTCAACATTCCCGCTGGTTCCCACAGTTGGGCCTCCCGGCTTCTTTTGCGACGTGCGTGAATCGTTTCAAGTAAGCGCTTGCTGGCACAAGTTACGGAGGGGCTCGGGGTGCGTCAATGATTCGGACAGGATTTTCTTCACCGTCTGCGCGCCCGCTGCGCGGTGCGAAGGCGGCGGACTGGACGGCGGACAGGGAGACGTCGCAGGTGAGGGCCACATGATCGACGGACCGAACGGAACGAGGCCGCGCCGGCACGAGTGAGCCCCGGCCGGAATCCGCCGCGGGGGCGAGGCGTGGCGGGGCCGGACCTTGCCGGGGGGCGGGGGTGCGCGGAGGTCGCCGGGCGCGGAGCGGGACGGACGGCCGTGCGCTTCACGCCGGGCGCGGTGGCGGGCACGTCCGAGCAAGGGCGGTCTGCGGCGAACGCCGGACCGGCGGCGCCCGGCACCGTCCCCGACGCCGCGGCGCGCGCCCGGCCGGCGCCTCTCGCCGCGCGGCACGCGGCACGCGGCACGCGGCACGCGGCACGCGGCACGCGGCACACTATCGGGCGGCTGGCCGGCGGCGGGCCGGGGCTCGCCCCGCCCGCCGCCGGCGACCGCACCCTCCCGGCAGGCACCA
>NZ_JBFADM010000049.1:0-65051 GCF_040641355.1 Streptomyces sp. NPDC020996 | reverse complement strand
CGCCCGGTTACATTCCGAACCCGGAAGCTAAGCCTTACAGCGCCGATGGTACTGCAGGGGGGACCCTGTGGGAGAGTAGGACGCCGCCGAACAATCTTTGAAAGGGTTGGGCCCGGAACTTCGGTTCCGGGCCCAACCCTTTTTTGTTGCCCGTCACTTGAAGTTCACGTTGCGCAACCACCATCCGCAGCATGGGTACTGCTGCAATGCTCAGAGCCGCGGGTGTCGGACCCGGTGACGAGGTCGTCGTGCCGGCGTTCGGGAACGCCGAAGTCGCCGAGGCCGTCGCCCTGGCCGGGGCCCTTCCGGTGTTCGCGGACATCGATCCGGTCACGTACTGCCTCGACCCGTCCGCCGTCGAGGCGGCGATAACTCCGCGGACGGCGGCGCTCGTTGCCGTGCACCGCTTCGGGCGGCCGGCCGACGTCACGCGGCTGCACGGCGTCGGGCAGCGGCACGGGCTCCTGGTGCTGGAGCAGGGGGAGTCCGAGGCGCCGTACGACGAGGTGGCTCAGCGCAGGGAGCGGGCGGCCTACCTCGACGCCAGACTGAGGGGCGTGCGCACGCCCGACAGCGGTGAGGGGCACACCTACCAGCAGTACGTCGTGCGCGTGCCGGGGAACGGGCGGCCCGACCGGGACGCGTTCGCGCGGGCCGTACGGGCCAGGGGAGTCGAGTGCCGGGTGCCGGTGAAGACCCCGGTGCACCGACTGCCGGAGTTCCGCAGCTGCGTGGCGCTTCCGGAGACCGAGCGGGCGGCCGACGAAACCCTCTCGCTGCCCGTCGACGCCACCCTGACGCGGCGGGACATGCAGCGGATCGTGGCCGCCTGCAATGTGCTCGGAGGACTGCTTCAGCCCGCCTTCTGACGGAGTTGGGAGCAGCCATGTGTTCGGGGTATGATCTATTCCGTTGCCGCCGGGGGAAACCTCGAAAAGGCGACCGGCCCCTATAGCTCAGTCGGCAGAGCGTCTCCATGGTAAGGAGAAGGTCAACGGTTCGATTCCGTTTGGGGGCTCCGGAGAAAAGGCCCCGCCCTCTCGGGCGGGGCCTTTTCGCGTCTCTCAGTCCTTGTGGGGGACCGGAACCCGCATCGCCAGGATCGCCATGTCGTCCGAGGGCGCGTCCGAGGCGAAGCGCTCCACCGCGCGCATGACGCGGGCCGCCACCGCGCCCGCCGTCAGACCCGTACAGGTCGTGAGAACCTCGGCGAGGCCGTCGTCACCCAGCATGCGGGTGCCCTCGCGGCGCTCGGTCACGCCGTCCGTCACACAGAGCAGGACGTCGCCGGGATCGAGGGTGACCGTCTGCTCGTACAGCTCCAGGTCCTCCATGACGCCCAGCAGCGGCTGGGGTTCAGCCGCCGGTTCGACGGTGCCGTCCTGGCGCAGCCGGAGCGGCAGCGGATGGCCGGCGCAGACCACCTTGAGTACCGCGCTGCCGTCCTCCTGGGGCCACAGCTCGCCGTAGAGCAGAGTCAGGAAGCGGCTGCGGGCGCCCTCGTCGAGGATCGCCGAGTTCAGGCGCTCCAGGACCGCGGGGCCGCCGAAGCCCTCCCGGGCCAGCAGCCGCAGCGCGTGCCGGGCCAGGCCGGTGACCGCGGCCGCCTCCGGGCCCGTACCGCAGACGTCGCCGATCGCGAAGCCGTAGGCGCCGTCGCTGATGGGGAACAGGTCGTAGAAGTCGCCGCCGACCTCGTTGCCCTCGCCGGCCGCGCGGTAGATGACCTCGACCTCCACGCCGTCGATCCGGGGGAGCTCCGGGGGCAGGAGACTGCGCTGGAGGGACTGGCTGATGGCCGTGCGCTCCGAATACAGGCGGGCGTTGTCGAGGGCGAGGGCCGCGCGGCGGCTCAAGTCCTCCGCCAGTTCCAGGATCTCCTGGCGGAAGTGCTCGTCGGTGGGCTTGCCCAGCGTCAGCATGCCGATGACGCGGTTGCGGGCCACCAGGGGCAGCACGACGGTCTCGCCGCCGACCGCCGAGGCCGTGGCGAGCGTCGGCCCGATGCCCGAGGCGACCTGGTAGGTGGGGACGCCGCCGAGACCGAGGCTGCGCATCGAGCTGCGCAGAGCGGCCTGGTGGGCCACCTCGCCGGGAGCCGGCCAGACGCGGGCGCCGGGCGTCGGCACCGGATCGGGCGGGGGGATCTTCGACAACAGTGACTTGATGCCGTCGATGAGTTCCTCGTCCTCGTGCAGGACGTACGACAGGTACGGTTCGGAAGCCTGGTCGGCGATCGTGTAGACGGCGCACCAGGTGGCGAGGGTCGGGACCGTCATCTGCGCCATCAGGGCGAGGGTCTGGTCGCGGTCCAGGGTGCCGGCCAGCAGGTCGGAGGCCTCCACGAGGAAGCTGAGGGAGCCCCGGCGCAGCCGCTCCAGTTCGCCCAGGCGGGCCGACTCGACCGCCAACGCGATGCGGTCCGCGGCGAACTGGAGGCGCAGCGCCTCTTCGTTGGAGTACCGGCCGGGGGCCTCGGCCGCCACGCCGAGGGAGCCGGTGAGACGGCCCTCCACCTTCAGCGGGACCGTGACGACGGAACGCATGCCCGTGCCGGTGAGCAGGGGCACGGCGCCCGGTACGGCCGTCAGGTCGTCGTGGACGGCCGGCATGCGGGCGGAGCCGTAGCGGCCGGGGCCTGCCTCGACGGGGACGCGGGCGAAACGCTGGCGGGCGGAGGGCAGGCCCGTCGAGGCGCGGACCTCCAGCTCGGTCTCGTCGTCGGTCGCCAGGAGCAGGAAGGCGGCGTCCGCGTCGAGCATGTCGCGGGCGCGCTCCACCGTGCGCTGCAGAAGGCCGTCGAGGTCGTCCGGGGCCGGGGAGCCGATGAACACCTCGAAGGGGTCGGCGCCCTGTCCCTCGGAGACGGTGGCCGTGTCCGAGGCGGGGACGCGCAACGGCGTCTGCAGCACGGCGCGTTCGTGGTCGCGGACCAACAGGCAGACGGTGGACGGATCGCCGTCGGTGTCGCGGACGCGGAGATGGGAGGCGTACACCGGCAGGACACGGCCGTTGGCGCCCCTTATGCCGTAAGTGCCCTCCCAGCGGGAGAGTTGGAGTGCCTCGGCGATGCCCGTGCTGGTGCCGGGGGTGTGCGGCCAGGCCGCCAGGTCGGTCAGCGGCTTTCCGACGACCTGTTCGGCCGGGTAGCCGAAGAGGTCCTCCGCGTCCTCGTTCCAGGCCGTGATCGCGCCCGCGCGGTCGATCTGGACGACCGCGACCCGTACCCGGCTGTCGGCCAGCGGGAGGAGGTCGGCGGGCAGGGTGGGGCCCGCGGCGCGCGTCCCGACCGGGCGGTCGGGGAGGTCGAGCTGGAACCAGACCTGCTTGTGGGTGGGCGTGTACTCCACGCCCCAGCGGCCGGCCAGCGCCGCGCACAGCTGGAGACCGCGGCCGCCCTCGCGGTCGGGGCTGCCCATGGTGGCGGGCGAGCCCTGGAGGGGGATCTCGCGCTCCGGGTAGCGGTCGGCGACCTCGACGCGTACGCCGTCGTCGCTGCGCAGGCACAGCACGTCCGCGGAGGTGCCCGCGTGCACGACGGCGTTGGTGACCAGTTCGCTGGTGAGCACCACGGCGTCGTCGACGATGTCGCCGAAGCCCCAGCCCTGGAGCGTGTCGCGGACGAACGAGCGGGCGCTCGCGACCGATCGCCCCTCGGGCTCGAAGCTGGCGGCCGCGCGCGCGGTGATCACAGCACTCCTCGTCCGGTTGTCGACGTGCGGGGCCCCCTGGCCGACCGGATCGTGCCGCGGGTGCGGCAGACCGCCCGTCGGCCGGGGGTCCGGGGGCTGTCCCCCCGGGATCAGTCCGGTGGTCATGTGTGCGGCCGCCCCTCCGATGCCCGCTCGTGCTCGTGCCACCGCCCAGGCCGGACGGACCGGCGCGGCTGGACAGCCGCATGCAAGGTTACTTACCTTCGCCGTCCGTGCGGATGCCGGTCCGCAGTGTTTCCGCCTGCAGGGTGGTGTGCGGACGATGTGCGAAGCTGCCGAACTGTTATGGCCTGGTTCGGGCAGGGTGAAACACTGGGCAAGCTTCTTGTGAAAGTCCGGGCAGGCTGCGTGTCTTCCACGTACGACGGGCAGCAGACCTTGACGTGACCTGAGGCACCGGGCAGCGATGCGCGGCACTGACTGGTACCCCGCGAGGCGGTACCCGAGTACGGCGGCAACGGTCGAACCCTCCGGGAGGGAACAAGTGGAGTCTGGCGCGGCGACGCGGGCCACTGGGACGCGCGCGAAAGGCGGACAGCCCCTGGGCGGTCGACGCACACCGCGCGGTGGCACCACCGCGGTGGACACGGCTGCCCTGAACCGGCTGCTGGCCGCCCTGGCGGCCATGCGGGACGGGAACTTCCGCAAGCGCCTCACGGTGTCCGGGGACGGCGTGATGGCGGAGATCGCGGCCGTCTTCAACGAGGTGGCCGACCGGAACCTGCACCTGACGGGCGAACTGTCCCGGGTGCGCCGCATGGTGGGGCGCGAGGGCAAGCTCACGGAGCGGCTGGAGACGGGCGCCTGCGAGGGGTCCTGGGCGGCCGCCATCGACGCGTCGAACGCCCTCGTGGACGACCTCGTGCGGCCCGTGTCCGAGGTCGGCCGGGTGCTGGCGGCCGTGGCGGACGGTGATCTGTCGCCGCGCATGGAGCTGCGGTCGCAGTCGGCGGACGGCGGCGGGCACCCGCTGCGCGGGGAGTTCCTGAAGGTCGGGCGTACCGTCAACAACCTGGTCGACCAGTTGTCGACGTTCACCGACGAGGTCACGCGGGTGGCCAGCGAGGTGGGCACCGAGGGCAAGCTGGGCGGGCAGGCACGCGTGCGTGGCATGTCGGGTTCGTGGAAGGACCTCACGGACTCGGTCAACACGATGGCGTACCGGCTGACGGCGCAGGTGCGGGACATCGCGCTCGTCACGACCGCGGTGGCCAAGGGCGACCTGTCGCGGAAGGTGACGGTTCACGTCGCCGGCGAGATGCTCGAGCTGAAGAACACCGTCAACACGATGGTGGACCAGCTGTCGTCGTTCTCCTCCGAGGTCACGCGGGTGGCGCGCGAGGTCGGTGTGGAGGGTGAGCTCGGCGGACAGGCGCAGGTGCCGGGCGTGGCCGGGGTGTGGAAGGACCTCACCGACTCGGTGAACCTGATGGCCGGCAACCTGACGGCCCAGGTGCGCGGCATCGCCCAGGTGACCACCGCGGTGGCCAACGGCGATCTGTCGCAGAAGGTGACCGTGTCGGCGCGCGGTGAGGTCGCGCAGCTCGCGGACACGATCAACCAGATGACCGAGACGCTGCGGATCTTCGCGGACGAGGTCACGCGGGTGGCCAACGAGGTCGGTGCGGCGGGACAGCTGGGCGGACAGGCGAACGTGCCCGGTGCCGCCGGCACCTGGAAGGACCTCACCGACTCCGTCAACACGGTGTTCCGGAATCTGACCATTCAGGTGAGGGACATCGCCGCTGTCACGACGGCCGTGGCCAACGGTGATCTCTCCCAGAAGGTCACGGTCGACGTGGCCGGCGAGATGCTGGAGCTGAAGAACACCGTCAACGGGATGGTGGACCAGCTGTCGTCCTTCGGCTCCGAGGTCACGCGGGTGGCGCGCGAGGTCGGTGTGGAGGGTGAGCTCGGCGGACAGGCGCAGGTGCCGGGCGCGGCCGGTACGTGGAAGGACCTGACGGACTCCGTCAACACCGCGTTCCGCAACCTCACCGGACAGGTGAGGAACATCGCGCAGGTGACGACGGCGGTCGCCAACGGCGACCTGTCGCAGAAGGTCACCGTGGACGTCTCCGGCGAGATGCTGCAGCTGAAGAACACCGTGAACACGATGGTGGACCAGCTGTCGTCGTTCGCCGACCAGGTGACGCGGATGGCCCGGGACGTGGGCACCGAGGGCCGCCTCGGCGGGCAGGCGGTCGTACCGGGCGTGTCCGGCACCTGGAAGGAACTGACCGACTCCGTCAACTTCATGGCGGGCAACCTCACCTCGCAGGTGCGGCAGATCGCCCAGGTGACCACCGCGGTGGCCCGCGGTGACCTCTCCCAGAAGATCGACGTCGACGCGCGCGGCGAGATCCTCGAGCTGAAGAACACCATCAACACGATGGTCGAGCAGCTCTCCGGCTTCGCCGACCAGGTGACCCGGGTGGCCCGCGAGGTGGGCACCGAGGGACGCCTGGGCGGTCAGGCGCAGGTGCCGGGCGTGGCCGGGGTGTGGCGGGACCTGACCGACTCCGTGAACGGGATGGCGGGCAACCTCACCGCCCAGGTCCGCAACATCGCGCAGGTGGCCACGGCGGTGGCGCGCGGTGACCTCTCCCAGAAGATCACCGTGGACGCGCGCGGGGAGATCCTGGAGCTGAAGAACACCCTGAACACGATGGTGGACCAGCTGTCGTCGTTCGCGGAGGAGGTCACCCGGGTCGCCCGCGAGGTGGGCACGGAGGGCCAGCTGGGCGGTCAGGCCGAGGTGCAGGGCGTCTCCGGCACCTGGAAGGACCTCACCCAGTCCGTCAATTTCATGGCGAACAACCTGACCATCCAGGTCCGCAACATCGCGGAGGTCACCACCGCGGTCGCCAAGGGCGATCTGTCGAAGAAGATCACCGTCGACGCGAAGGGCGAGATCCTCGAACTCGTCACCACCGTCAACACGATGGTCGACCAGCTGTCGTCGTTCGCCGAGCAGGTGACCCGGGTGGCCCGCGAGGTGGGCACCGAGGGCATCCTGGGCGGCCAGGCGCACGTGCCGGGCGTCACCGGCATCTGGAAGGACCTCAGCGACAACGTCAACCTGATGGCCAAGAACCTGACCATGCAGGTGCGCAACATCTCCCAGGTCGCGGCGGCCGTCGCCAACGGCGACCTGACCCGGACGGTGACGATCGAGGCGCGTGGCGAGGTCGCGCAGCTCGCCGACACCTTCAACACCATGGTGAAGACGCTGAGTTCGTTCGCCGACCAGGTCACCAAGGTGGCCCGCGAGGTGGGCACGGACGGCATCCTGGGCGGGCAGGCGCACGTGCCCGGCGTGGCCGGCACCTGGAAGGACCTCACCGAGTCCGTGAACCAGATGGCGTCCAACCTGACCGGGCAGGTGCGCAACATCGCCATGGTCACCACCGCCATCGCCAAGGGCGACCTGACGAAGAAGATCGACATCGACGCCCGGGGCGAGATCCTCGAGCTGAAGACGACCATCAACACGATGGTGGACCAGCTGTCGTCGTTCGCCGAGGAGGTCACCCGGGTGGCCCGTGAGGTGGGCACCGAGGGGCAGCTCGGCGGCCAGGCACGCGTGCGTGACGTCGACGGCACCTGGCGCGACCTGACCGAGTCGGTGAACGAGATGGCCGGGAACCTCACCCGGCAGGTGCGCGCCATCGCGCGCGTGGCGACGGCGGTGACCCGCGGCGACCTGAACCTGAAGATCGACGTCGACGCGTCCGGCGAGATCCAGGAACTGCAGGACTACATCAACAAGATGATCGCCAACCTGCGCGACACCACCATCGCCAACAAGGAGCAGGACTGGCTGAAGGGCAACCTCGCGCGCGTGTCCGCCCTGATGCAGGGCCGGCGCGACCTGGAGGACGTGGCCTCGCTCATCATGAGCGAACTGCCGCCCCTGGTGGCCGCGCAGCACGGCGCGTTCTTCCTGGCGATGCCTCCGGCCGACGGCAAGGACGACGGCGACGAGTACGAGCTGCGGATGCTGGGCTCGTACGGCTACTCGATGGGCTCCATGCCGACGTCGTTCCGGCCCGGCGAGGCGCTGATCGGGACGGCCGCGCAGCAGAAGCGCACGATCCTGGTGGAGGACGCGCCCAGCGGCTACCTGAAGATCTCCTCCGGGCTCGGGGAGGCGCCGCCCGCGCAGGTGATCGTCCTTCCGGTGCTGTTCGAGGGCAAGGTGCTAGGCGTGATCGAGCTGGCGTCGTTCACGCCGTTCACGCAGATCCAGAAGGACTTCCTCAACCAGATCGCGGAGATGATCGCCACCAGCGTCAACACCATCTCGGTCAACACCAAGACCGAGCAGCTGCTGAAGCAGTCGCAGGAGCTGACCGAGCAACTGCGGGAACGCTCGGCGGAGTTGGAGAACCGTCAGAAGGCGCTCCAGGCGTCCAACGCCGAACTGGAGGAGAAGGCGGAGCTGCTGGCGCGGCAGAACCGCGACATCGAGGTGAAGAACACCGAGATCGAGGAGGCGCGGCAGGTCCTGGAGGAGCGCGCCGAGCAACTCGCGGTCTCCATGCGCTACAAGAGCGAGTTCCTCGCCAACATGTCGCACGAGCTGCGCACGCCGCTCAACTCGCTGCTGATCCTGGCCAAGCTGCTCGCCGACAACGCCGAGGGCAACCTGTCGCCGAAGCAGGTGGAGTTCGCCGAGACCATTCACGGCGCCGGCTCCGACCTGCTCCAGCTGATCAACGACATCCTGGACCTGTCGAAGGTCGAGGCGGGCAAGATGGACGTCTCGCCGACGCGTATCGCGCTCGTCCAGCTCGTCGACTACGTGGAGGCCACGTTCCGGCCACTGACCGCGGAGAAGGGCCTGGACCTGTCCGTGCGGGTCTCGCCGGAGCTGCCCGCCACCCTGCACACCGACGAGCAGCGGCTGCTGCAGGTGCTGCGCAACCTGCTGTCCAACGCGGTGAAGTTCACCGACTCCGGCTCGGTGGAGCTGGTGATCCGGCCGGCCGGCGCGGACGTGCCGCAGTCCATCCGGGAGCAGTTGCTGGAGGCCGGTTCGCTGACCGACCCGGACGCGCCGCTGATCGCGTTCTCCGTCACCGACACCGGTATCGGCATCGCGGCCAGCAAGATGCGGGTGATCTTCGAGGCGTTCAAGCAGGCGGACGGCACGACCAGCCGCAAGTACGGCGGCACGGGCCTGGGCCTGTCCATCTCGCGGGAGATCGCCCAGCTGCTCGGCGGGGAGATCCACGCGCAGAGCGAGCCGGGACGCGGTTCGACGTTCACGCTGTATCTGCCGCTGCACCCCAGCGAACTGCCGCCGCAGGGCTACCAGCAGCCGGTGCCCGCCCTGGAGGCCGGTGACCTGGTGGCCGCCTCGGAACTGTCCCAGCTGTCCGAGGCGGAGATCGAGACGCCGGCCGAGGTGAAGTCGTACCAGGAGACGCAGAACGGGGCCGCCGCGCTGTTCCGGCGCCGCCGCAGGCCCGGTCCGGACGCCGAGGCGCGCACGGTGACGCCGGAGCGGCGGCCGGACGCCGAGCTGAGCGAGGCGCCCCGAGGGCGGCGCGGCATCCGGTTCGGCGGGCACAAGGTGCTGATCGTCGACGACGACATCCGCAACGTCTTCGCCCTGACCAGCGTCCTGGAGCAGCACGGGCTGTCCGTGCTGTACGCCGAGAACGGCCGCGAGGGCATCGAGGTGCTGGAGCAGCACGACGACGTGGCGGTCGTCCTGATGGACATCATGATGCCCGAGATGGACGGGTACGCGACAACCACGGCGATCCGCAGGATGCCGCAGTTCGCGGGCCTGCCGATCATCGCGCTGACGGCGAAGGCGATGAAGGGCGACCGGGAGAAGGCGATCGAGTCGGGCGCCTCCGACTACGTGACCAAGCCGGTCGACCCGGATCATCTGCTGACGGTGATGGACCAGTGGATGCGGGCCGAGTGACCGCGCGGAGCGAGGTGCCCGGGGAGCCGCCGACTCGGTGGCGCCGGGGCCGTGTAGAAGCGGGGGATCCGGGGAACCTTCTGGTCCCCCGCCCCGTTTCTGCTGTGTGCACAGTGACATCACGGTGACAGGGTGTGGCGACAGGCAGGGTGCGGCTACGATGACCGGCACAAGGACGGGCGGCGCAAGGGAGTCGTCCCCTGGGGCGGCACCCGAGGGTGTCATCCCAAGTCCTACGGACAGGGGATGCCCCACGCCGGGGCGAGGAGGGCGGGCCATGGTGCAGAAGGCCAAGATCCTCCTGGTCGATGACCGGCCGGAGAATCTGCTGGCGCTGGAGGCCATCCTCTCCGCGCTCGATCAGACGCTGGTCCGGGCATCGTCCGGGGAGGAAGCGCTCAAGGCACTGCTGACGGACGACTTCGCGGTCATTCTGCTGGACGTCCAGATGCCGGGCATGGACGGTTTCGAGACGGCCGCGCACATCAAGCGGCGGGAGCGCACCCGGGACATCCCGATCATCTTCCTCACCGCGATCAACCACGGCCCCCACCACACCTTCCGCGGATACGCGGCGGGCGCGGTCGACTACATCTCCAAGCCGTTCGACCCGTGGGTGCTGCGCGCGAAGGTGTCGGTGTTCGTCGAGCTGTACATGAAGAACTGTCAGCTCCGGGAGCAGGCGGCGCTGCTGCGGCTGCAGTTGGAGGGCGGCGACAAGGCCGCGGCCGGTGAGTCGAAGGAGCCGGCCGGTCTGCTCGCCGAGCTGTCGGCGCGGCTCGCGGCGGTCGAGGAGCAGGCCGAGGCGCTGTCCAAACAGCTCGACGACGAGTCGGCGGACGCGGCGGCGGTGGCCACCGCGGCCCATCTCGAACGCAAACTCACGGGGCTGCGGAGGGCGCTGGACGCGCTGGAGCCGGGTGCCGGGAGCACCTCGTCGGTGACCTCGTAGCACGCGGTGCCCTGGCGGGAGGCCGGTGAGCCCGCGTCAGCTTGCGTCCGCCGCAAGGGCGACACGAACGGGTGAAGCAGTGGGCACACGTGTCCGCGGCCGTCTCCACCGGTAACCTCACACCCATGGCCTCACGTCCCTCCGCAGCCAAGAAGCAGCCCGCGAAGAAGGCGGCCGCTCCGGCGAAGGCTCCGGCGAAGCAGGCCGCCGCGAAGAAGGCCCCGGCCAAGAAAGCGCCCGCGAAGCGGGCCGCGAAGAAGTCCGCGCCTCCGCCCAGGCTGGCGCCGAGCCCGACCGGGGGCCTCTACCGCGTCGTGCGCGCCCTCTGGCTGGGCGTGGCGCATGCGGTGGGCGCCGTCTTCCGCGGGATAGGGCAGGGCGCCAGGAACCTCGACCCGGCACACCGCAAGGACGGCGTCGCGCTGCTGCTGCTCGGCATCGCCCTGATCGTCGCCGCGGGGACCTGGGCCGACCTGGAGGGCCCCGTCGGCGACCTCGTCGAGATCCTGGTGACCGGCTCCTTCGGCCGTCTCGACCTGCTCGTGCCGATCCTGCTCGCGGTCGTCGCGGTGCGCTTCATCCGCCACCCCGAGAAGCCCGAGGCCAACGGTCGCATCGTGATCGGCCTGTCCGCGCTCGTCATCGGCGTGCTCGGCCAGGTCCACATCGCCTGCGGCGCCCCCGCCCGCAGCGACGGCATGCAGGCCATAAGGGACGCCGGCGGCCTCATCGGCTGGTCCGCGGCGACCCCGCTGACGTACGCCATGGGCGAGGTGCTCGCCGTACCGCTGCTCCTGCTGCTGACGGTGTTCGGGGTGCTCGTGGTGACCGCCACCCCGGTCAACGCGATCCCGCAGCGGCTGCGGCTGCTGGGGGTGCGGCTCGGGCTCGTCCACGACCGGCCGCAGGACCCGACCGACGAGGACCTGCGCTACGACGAGCAGTGGCGCGAGGCGCTGCCCGCCGGCCCGCGCCGGCGCGGCCCGGCCCCGGAGGCGTACGACCCGGAGTACGCCGAGCAGGAGGCACTCTCGCGGCGCCGTGGCCGCCCCAGGCGCTCCGCGGTGCCGCAGCCGGACATGGAGCGCCGGATGGACGCCGTGGACGTCGCCGCGGCGGCCGCCGCCGCGCTCGACGGCGCCGTCCTGCACGGCATGCCGCCCTCGCCGGTCGTCGCCGACCTCACCCAGGGCGTGAGCGTCGGCGACCGCGAGGAGACCACCCCGGTCCCCGTCGCGACGCCCAACCCGGTGCCCGCCGCGCGCCCGAAGCGGGAGAAGCTCGAATCTCCGGAGAGATCGGAGTCGGGCGTCGCCGACCTCACCAAGGCCCCGCCGGAGGTGCCCCGGGACCTGCCCGCGCGCGCGGAGCAGCTCCAGCTCTCCGGCGACATCACCTACGCCCTGCCGTCCCTGGACCTGCTCGAGCGCGGCGGCCCGGGCAAGGCGCGCAGCGCGGCCAACGACGCCATAGTGGAGGCGCTGACCACCGTCTTCACCGAGTTCAAGGTCGACGCCCGGGTCACCGGCTTCACCCGGGGCCCGACAGTCACCCGCTACGAGGTCGAGCTCGGCCCCGCCGTGAAGGTGGAGCGGATCACCGCGCTGACCAAGAACATCGCGTACGCCGTCGCCAGCCCGGACGTGCGGATCATCAGCCCGATCCCGGGCAAGTCGGCGGTCGGCATCGAGATCCCGAACACCGACCGCGAGATGGTCAACCTCGGCGACGTGCTGCGCCTCGCGGCGGCCGCCGAGGACGACCACCCGATGCTGGTCGCGCTGGGCAAGGACGTCGAGGGCGGCTACGTGATGGCGAACATCGCGAAGATGCCGCACGTGCTGGTCGCCGGAGCGACCGGTTCCGGCAAGTCGTCCTGCATCAACTGCCTGATCACCTCGATCATGATGCGGGCGACCCCGGAGGAGGTCCGCATGGTCCTCGTCGATCCCAAGCGCGTCGAGCTGACCGCCTACGAGGGCATCCCGCACCTGATCACGCCGATCATCACCAACCCGAAGCGGGCCGCCGAGGCGCTGCAGTGGGTCGTCCGCGAGATGGACCTCAGGTACGACGACCTCGCGGCGTACGGCTACCGGCACATCGACGACTTCAACGCGGCCGTGCGGGCGGGCAAGGTGAAGGCGCCCGAGGGCAGCGAACGCGAGCTCCAGCCCTACCCGTACCTGCTGGTCATCGTCGACGAGCTCGCCGACCTGATGATGGTCGCCCCGCGTGACGTCGAGGACGCCATCGTGCGCATCACGCAGCTCGCGCGCGCGGCGGGCATCCACCTGGTGCTCGCCACCCAGCGGCCGTCGGTCGACGTCGTCACCGGTCTGATCAAGGCGAACGTGCCCTCCCGGCTGGCCTTCGCCACCTCCTCGCTCGCCGACAGCCGCGTCATCCTCGACCAGCCCGGCGCCGAGAAGCTCATCGGCAAGGGCGACGGACTGTTCCTGCCGATGGGCGCGAACAAGCCGGTCCGCATGCAGGGCGCGTTCGTGACCGAGGAGGAGGTCGCGGCCGTCGTCCGGCACTGCAAGGAGCAGATGGCGCCCGTCTTCCGGGACGACGTCACGGTGGGCTCCAAGCAGAAGAAGGAGATCGACGAGGAGATCGGCGACGACCTCGACCTGCTGTGCCAGGCGGCCGAACTCGTCGTCTCCACGCAGTTCGGGTCGACGTCGATGCTCCAGCGCAAGCTGCGCGTCGGCTTCGCCAAGGCCGGCCGGCTCATGGACCTGATGGAGTCCAGGGGCATCGTCGGACCGAGCGAGGGCTCCAAGGCACGTGACGTTCTTGTGAAGGCTGACGAGTTGGACGGAGTGCTCGCGGTGATCCGCGGGGAGGCTTGAGAAGGGGAGGCTTGGGAGCAAGCCCCGACCGGTGTGCCGGCGATGCCTGATCGTGACTCAGCCGTGAGGAATCCGCGAGCAACCCTTTCCCCACGGCGGACGTCAAGTTGGGGTAAGCGTCAAGCAGTGACCCCACCATCGGCGTGTCCGGCCATACCGATGGGCTACAAAGTCCGACCGCCCGGTTGCCCCACCCTTTTCCACCCCCCCTAGACTGAACCTCCAGCACAGGTGGCTTAAACGCTCGAAAGGCGCCCCCGTGTCCATCGCCAACTCTCCTGAAGACGAGCGTCCGTTCGAAGACGACCGCGAAGAAGCCCGCCTGCCTGTCGGCCGTGCCCTGAAACAGGCGCGCATCGACGCCGGGCTGACCGTGGACGACGTCAGCAACGCCACCCGGGTCCGTATCGCCATCGTGCACGCCATCGAGGCTGACAACTTCGCCCCCTGCGGCGGGGACGTCTACGCGCGGGGTCACATCCGGACCCTGGCCAAGGCCGTCCACCTCGATCCGGCGCCGCTGCTGGCGCAGTACGACGCCGAGCACGGCGGCCGGCCCGCCCCGACCCCGGCGGCTCCGCTGTTCGAGGCGGAACGCATCCGCCCCGAACGACGCGGGCCCAACTGGACCGCGGCCATGGTCGCCGCGATCGTCGCCGTGGTCGGCTTCGTCGGGTTCACCGCCTTCCGGGGCGGTGACGACGGCGGCGCCGACACCCAGGTCGCCGAGGGCTCCACGCCCACGGCCGCCGAGTCCGCCTCCACCACGCCCAAGGGCGGCAAGCCCGCCGACCCCACCCCCGGCCCCTCCGACAGCGCCATCGCGGCCGCGCCCCAGGACAAGGTGACCGTCCAGGTCAGCGCCGCCGACGGACGCAGCTGGATCTCGGCCAAGGACCACAACGGCCAGCTGCTGTTCGACGGACTGCTCAAGCAGGGCGAGTCCAAGACCTTCCAGGACAGCGACAAGATCAACCTGATCCTCGGCGACGCGGGCGCGATCCAGCTCTACGTCAACGGCAAGAAGATCGAGGACGACTTCCAGCCCGGCTCCGTGGAGCGGCTGACGTACACCAAGGGCGACCCGCAGGTCGGATGACGGGCCGGACGAGCGGTCCGCAGCGGAGCACGTACGGGGTTGGCCGAGATCGGCCAACCCCGTCGACGTGGGCCGTCAGTGAGACAAAGTAGTCTTGAGCGCATGCCTGAACGCCGTACCGTCGCACTCGTCACCCTTGGCTGCGCCCGTAACGAGGTGGACTCGGAGGAGCTCGCAGGCCGCTTGGAGGCGGACGGCTGGGACCTCGTGGAGGACGCCGCCGACGCGGACGTCGCCGTCGTCAACACCTGCGGATTCGTCGAGGCCGCCAAGAAGGACTCTGTCGACGCCCTCCTGGAGGCCAACGATCTCAAGGGCCACGGGAGAACCCAGGCCGTCGTGGCGGTGGGCTGCATGGCCGAGCGGTACGGCAAGGAGCTCGCCGACGCCCTCCCGGAGGCCGACGGCGTGCTCGGCTTCGACGACTACGCCGACATCTCCGACCGCCTGCAGACCATCCTGAACGGCGGCATCCACGCCCCCCACACCCCGCGCGACCGGCGCAAGCTGCTGCCGATCACCCCCGCCGAGCGGCAGCAGTCCGCCGCCGGCGTCGCGCTGCCCGGGCACGGCCCGGCCGACCTCCCGGAAGGCGTCGCCCCGGCCTCCGGCCCGCGCGCCCCCCTGCGCCGCCGGCTGGACGGCTCCCCGGTCGCCTCGGTGAAGCTGGCCTCCGGCTGCGACCGGCGCTGCTCCTTCTGCGCCATCCCGTCCTTCCGCGGCTCCTTCATCTCCCGCCGCCCCGGCGACGTACTCAATGAGACGCGGTGGCTGGCCGAGCAGGGCGTGAAGGAGGTCATGCTGGTCTCCGAGAACAACACCTCCTACGGCAAGGACCTGGGCGACATCCGCCTGCTGGAGTCCCTGCTGCCCGAGCTCGCCGAGGTCGACGGCATCGAGCGGGTCCGGGTCAGCTACCTCCAGCCGGCCGAGATGCGCCCGGGACTCATCGACGTGCTGACCTCCACGCCGAAGATCGCCCCCTACTTCGACCTGTCCTTCCAGCACTCCGCCCCCGGCGTGCTGCGCGCGATGCGCCGCTTCGGCGACACCGACCGGTTCCTGGAACTGCTCGACACCATCCGCGGCAAGGCCCCGCAGGCCGGTGTGCGCTCCAACTTCATCGTCGGCTTCCCCGGCGAGTCCGAGGCCGACCTGGCCGAACTGGAGCGCTTCCTCGACGGCGCGCGGCTGGACGCCATCGGTGTCTTCGGCTACTCCGACGAGGAGGGCACCGAGGCCGCCGGCTACGACGGCAAGCTGGACGCGGACGTAGTCGCCGAGCGGCTGGCCCGCGTCTCCCGGCTGGCCGAGGAACTCGTCTCGCAGCGCGCCGAGGAGCGCGTGGGCGAGACCGTGCACGTGCTCGTGGAGTCCGTCGACGACGAAGGGGTGTACGGCCGCGGGGCGCACCAGGCGCCCGAGACGGACGGCCAGGTGCTGCTCACGGGCGGCGAAGGCCTCGTCGTCGGCCGTATGGTCGAGGCGAAGGTGGTCGGCACGGAGGGTGTCGACCTGGTGGCCGAGCCGGTGACCGGCTCGCTCGGATGTAGTGAGGAGGCGGGCAGATGACCGGAGTGCCGGCATCGGCGGCGAACGGCTCCTCCAAGGCGGCTTCCTCGAGACCCGCCGGCACCACCGATTCCGAGACGGCGGGCGGCGCCCGGCCCGCGCGGGGCGGAAAGCTGGCGGCCGCGGCCGTCAACCAGGCCAGCGTGTGGAACATCGCCAACCTGCTGACCATGCTCCGGCTGCTGCTCGTGCCGGGCTTCGTCGCACTGATGCTGGCCGACGGCGGGTACGACCCGGCGTGGCGCTCGCTGGCCTGGGCGGCCTTCGCCGTCGCCATGATCACCGACCTGTTCGACGGTCACCTGGCGCGCACCTACAACCTCGTGACCGACTTCGGGAAGATCGCCGATCCCATCGCCGACAAGGCGATCATGGGGGCCGCGCTGATCTGTCTCTCCGCGCTGGGCGACCTGCCGTGGTGGGTGACGATCGTCATCCTCGGCCGGGAACTCGGGATCACGCTGCTGCGTTTCCTGGTCATCCGCTACGGCGTCATACCGGCGAGCCGCGGCGGCAAGCTGAAGACGCTCACCCAGGGCGTCGCGGTGGGGATGTACGTCCTGGCGCTCACGGGCTGGCTGGCGACGCTGAGGTTCTGGGTGATGGGAGCGGCGGTCGTCCTGACCGTGGTGACCGGGCTGGACTATGTGCGACAGGCCATTGTGCTGCGCAGGCAGGGGATCGCCGCGCGCGGGTCCGCGTCGGAGGAGACGGGATCGTGAGTTCCGAGGCCGCCGACCTGGTGCGACTACTGACCGTGAGGGGCGAGACCCTGGCGGTCGCCGAGTCGCTGACCGGCGGCCTGGTCGCGGCGGAGATCACGGCGGTCCCCGGGGCCTCCAAGGTCTTCCGCGGCTCGGTGACGGCCTACGCGACCGAACTGAAGCACGACCTGCTGGGCGTGGACGCGGCCCTGCTGGCCCGGCACGGGGCGGTCGACCCGCAGGTCGCGGCCCAGATGGCGACCGGCGTCCGCAAGGCGCTCGGCGCCGACTGGGGCCTGGCGACCACTGGCGTGGCCGGCCCCGCTTCCCAGGACGGCCGGCCGGTCGGGACGGTTTTCGTCGCCGTGGACGGGCCGTTCGGCCCTGGCCCCGGTTCTGCCGCTGGCGGAAAAGTAGAGGCCCTGCGGTTGAACGGCGACCGCGCGGAAATTCGTATGGAGAGTGTACGGAGCGTGCTCGCGCTGCTGCTGAGGCGGCTGGCGGGCGAACAGACCGGAAATGAGCTGGCACAGGATACGGAACAGAACGGGGGGTTTTGATGTTTGCAGCCCTGAGTGAACACGACATCGCTCCCCGCACGGCCGCGGCGCGAGGCGGTACGGTGGGGCGAGAAGGATGCGGCTACGCGGTCCGAGGAGGGAGCCACCGATGATTCTGCTCCGTCGCCTGCTGGGTGACGTGCTGCGTCGGCAGCGCCAGCGCCAGGGCCGTACTCTGCGCGAAGTCTCCTCGTCCGCCCGAGTCTCACTCGGCTATCTCTCCGAGGTGGAGCGGGGGCAGAAGGAGGCTTCCTCCGAGCTGCTCGCCGCCATCTGCGACGCGCTGGACGTACGGATGTCCGAGCTCATGCGGGAAGTGAGCGACGAACTCGCCCTCGCCGAGCTGGCCCAGTCTGCTGCGGCCACCCCCAGCGAGCCCGTACCCACGAGGGTTCGTCCGATGCTGGGTTCCGTGTCGGTGACCGGTGTGCCACCGGAGCGGGTGACCATCAAGGCGCCCGCCGAGGCGGTGGACGTGGTCGCCGCGTGACACTCACGCGCGCGGGTGCGTGACACGGTACAGGGATTGTGCGAGGCCCCGGCCGGGGTTTCTCCAGATCGTCCAGATCGGCTGGATTGTCTGGAGAGGCGCCGGCCGGGGCCCTCGTGCATGGTGGGAGGGGCCGGGCCGGCGTGCCGAGCGGTGCCGAGCGGTGGGCGGTGCGCCCGTGTGCCCCTCGGTGCGCCCTGTCCGCCGGCGCGGAAGGCGCCCTAGCGTCGGGCTGGAGGTGACGTCCATGGCACGGCCGACGGTGCGCTGGGGGGCTTTGGCCGGGCTCGGGGTGCTGTGGTGGTGGGCCGTGCTGCGGATCGCCCTGGCGCCCGGCGCGGGGGTGCTGGAGGGAGCCGTCGCGGCCGGGGGATGGGGGCTGAGCCTGCTGCCGGTGCACTGTGTGCCGAAGGCGCGGGCGACGGGCGGCGTCGACGGGGCGCGGGAGCGGGTCATGCGGAAACGAACTGCGAGGGAGCGGGTCACGCGGAAACGGACCGCGCGGGAGCAGGCCGCGCGGACGGGGCGCCCGACTACCACGGCATCGCCACCCCGCCGTTCGGACGCAGGATCTGACCCGTCGTGAAGGCGGACGCGTCGGAGGCCAGGTAGAGCACGGTGTGGGCCACGTCCTCCGGTACGCCGACCCGGCCCAGCGGGGACGTCCGGGCCATCAGCGTTTCGTTCCTGGCCTGCTCCCCGGCCTCGTGGCGGTCGGTCATGGGCGTGCGGATCCAGCCCGGCGCGACCGCGTTGACGCGGATACCGTGCCGGCCGACCTCGCTCGCCAGTGTCCTGGTCAGCTGGACCACGGCCGCCTTGGCGACGCCGTAGCAGAGCAGGCCGGGGCGGCCGGTGTCGACGGCGCCGGACGCCATGGTGACGATGCTGCCCGCGGTTTCCCGGGCGAGCATCAGCCGCGCGGCCTCCTGGCAGGCGTACAGCACCCCTTTGAAGTTGACGCCCAGGACCCGGTCGAGGTCCTCGTCCCGGGTCTGCAGGACCGGGCTGGTGTGCATGATGCCGGCGATCGCGGCCATCACGTCCAGGCGTTCGCAGGCGGCGACGGCCCGGCGCAGCTGTTCGCGGTCGGTGACGTCGAGGCGGTGGGTGCGGGCCGTGCCGCCGGCCGATTCGATCAGGGCCGCCGTCTCGTGCAGGCCCTCGGCGTCGCGGTCGGCGCAGTGGACCGTGGCGCCGGCTTCGGCGAGCAGCACGGCCGAGGCGCGGCCGATGCCGCCCGCGGCCCCGGTGACGAATGCGGTGCGTCCGGTGAGGTCGTACGCCTTGACGGGCATGAGGGGACCGTACGAGGGTTTCTGACGGGTCGTCAATTGGTCGTGCGGCGTGCTGTCCCGCGCACCGGCGTCGAGCGGGGCGCCGGGCCCGGCTGGCAGAACGGGCACCAGTACGTGGGGCGTTCGCGGGAGCCGTCGCCCTGGTCGGCCACGCGCACGGGCGTCCCACAGCGCAGGCAGGGGCGGGGCGCGCGGCCGTACACGAACAGGTCCTGGCCGCGGCGGCCGGTCGTGCTGCGGACCGGGCGTTCGCGGTTGGCCTCCAGCAGCTTCTTCGCGAGGGCGGGCAGCTGCGCGGTGCGGTCGGCGGGCAGGGCGCCGACGGGGAGCCACGGCGTCACGCCGAGCAGGAAGCAGAGCTCGCTCTTGTACACGTTGCCGATGCCGGCGAGGTTGCGCTGGTCGAGCAGGGCCTCGCCCAGGGGGCGGGCGGGGTCCGTGAGGAGGTTGGCGAGCGCCTGGTCCGGGTCCCAGTCCGGGCCGAGGAGGTCGGGGCCGAGATGGCCGACGGCGCGCGCCTCGTCGCGGGTGCGCAGCAGTTCCAGGACGGGGAGACGGTAGCCGACGGCGGTGCGGTCGGCGGTGCCGAGGATCGCGCGGATCTGGTGGGCGGGGCCGCCGGTCCAGCGCCGGCCGGGCTCGTACACCTTCCAGGCGCCGTCCATCCGCAGGTGCGAGTGGAGCGTCAGGCCGCCCTCGACGCGGGTCAGCAGGTGCTTGCCGCGGGCGGTGACGTCCAGGACGGTGCGGCCCGTGAGGTCGGCCGTGGCGAACCGGGGCACCCGCAGGTCGCTGCGGGTCAGCACCTGGCCGGCGAGGGCGCCGTGCAGCCGCCTCGCCGCCTGCCAGACCGTGTCTCCTTCGGGCATGGGTCAAGGGTTGCACGGCGACGGGGCAGCGAGGGTGCCTCCGTTCATGCGCGCAGGCGCAGGCCGCGGGGGGTCGCGATGAAGCCGGCTCCTTCCAGCAGGGCGCCGATGGGGGAGGTGAGGGCCGATGCGCCGTTGATCCGTTCCACCGTGACGGTGCCGAGGGAGCCCGCGCGCGCGGCCGTGGCCAGGGCAGCGGAGGCCCGGGGCAGACGGGGGTCGTCGGGGCCCGCGCCGTCCGTGTCGGCGGGCCAGGCCAGCAGGGTCTTGCCGCCGCGCTCCATGTACAGCGTCAGCTCACCGTCCACCAGGACCACGAGAGAGCCCGCCTTGCGGCCGGGTTTGTGTCCGGCGCCGGTCGGGGGTTCCGGCCAGGGCAGAGCCGCGCCGTAGGCGTTCGCGGGATCGGCGGCGGCCAGGACTACGGCTCCCGTGTCGGCAGCGCGCTGAGGACCGCGACGGGGGGAGGCGGGGCCGAAGGCCCGGTCGTGGCCGACGGCGGGCCGGGAGTCGCGGAATCCCTGACCCGCGGCGTCGCGGGGGGACGCGTACTCGTGCGGAGCGGGGTTCCAGGAGGCGAAGTCGTCGGAGCCCAGGGCGCCGAATTCGGGGTCGGAGCGGGGGAACGGCTGGTCGTCGGGTGGGTCGAAGCCGTCGAGGCTGGTGAGCGCGCCGCTCCCGTCGGGCCGGTCCGGCAGGGGCTCGCCCCGGTCGCGGGCGTTGGACACCGCGCGCAGTCGGTCCACCGCGCCGTCCATCGCGAACTGGGCCGCGCCGAGTCCTTCCACCACGTAGCCGCGGCGCGCCTGGCCGCTCTCCTCGAAGACGGACAGGACGCGGTACGTCGCCGAGAAGCCGCCCTCGACGCCCTCCGCGGCCACGGCGCCCCGGGTGACCACGCCGTGCCGGTCCAGCAGGGTGCGGGCCAGCGCGTGCGCCCGCACCGTCGTATCGGGCTCGCGGGCCGGGAGCAGGGACCAGCGGCCGGCGACCGTGGGCGGGCCGGTGCGGGAGGCGGTGCGGGCGGCGGCGGTCAGGGAGCCGTAGCGGCCGCGCGGGACCGCGCGCTTGGCGCGGTGGGCCGTGGAACCCGCGGTGCGGCCCGAGCCCAGCAGGGACCGCAGGGGCGCGAGCGTGTCGTTCGTCAGGCGTCCGGACCAGGCCAGGTCCCACACCGCGTCGGCGAGCTGGGGGTCCGTGGCGTCCGGGTGGGTCGTCGCGCGGACCTGGTCGGCGATCTGGCGGAAGAACAGGCCGTAGCCGCCGGAGAGGGCGTCCAGGACGGACTGGTGGAGCGCCGTCAGCTCCAGCGGGTTGGGCGGGGGCAGGAGCAGCGGGGCCGCGTCCGCCATGTAGAGCGAGAGCCAGCCGTCCTTGCCGGGGAGGGCGCCCGCGCCGGCCCACACCACCTCTCCGGAGGCCGTCAGCTCGTCCAGCATCGCGGGGGCGTAGTCCGCGACGCGGGACGGCAGGACCAGCTTCTCCAGGGCCGACGCGGGGACGGAGGCGCCTTGCAGCTGCTCGACGGCGCGCACCAGGCCGTCGACGCCGCGCAGTGCGTGCCCCTTGCCGATGTGCTGCCACTGAGGCAGGAACTGGGCGAGCGCGGCCGGCGGCACCGGCTCCAGTTCGTGCCGCAGGGCGGCGAGGGAACGACGGCGCAGCCGCCGCAGCACCGTCGCGTCGCACCACTCCTGGCCGATGCCGGCCGGGTGGAACTCCCCCTGCACGACGCGGCCGCCCGCGGCGAGGCGCTGCAGGGCGCCCTCCGTGACCGCGACGCCGAGGCCGAAGCGGGCCGCCGCCGTGACCGACGTGAACGGGCCGTGGGTGCGCGCGTAGCGCGCGAGGAGGTCGCCGAGGGGATCCTTCACCGGCTCCGTGAAGGCCTCCGGGACGCCGACCGGGAGCGCCGTGCCGAGCGCGTCACGCAGGCGGCCCGCGTCCTCGATCGCCGCCCAGTGGTCGGCGCCGGCGACACGGACGCGGATCGCGCGCCGGGCCCCGGCGAGTTCCTGCGCCCAGTGCGGTTCCGCGCCGCGTTCGGCCAGCTCGGCGTCCGTGAGCGGGCCGAGCAGCCGCAGCAGGTCGGCCACGCCCTCGGCGTCCTTGACGCGTCGGTCCTCGGTCAGCCACTGCAGCTCCCGCTCCAGTTCGGCCAGCACCTCGGCGTCCAGGAGCTCGCGCAGCTCCGCCTGGCCGAGCAGCTCCGCCAGCAGGCGCGAGTCCAGGGACAGCGCGGCCGCGCGGCGCTCGGCGAGCGGGGAGTCGCCCTCGTACAGGAACTGCGCGACGTACCCGAAGAGGAGGGAGCGTGCGAACGGCGACGGCTCCGGTGTGGTGACCTCGACCAGGCGTACCTTGCGCGACTCCAGGTCGCCCATCAGCTCGACCAGTCCGGGCACGTCGAAGACGTCCTGGAGGCACTCGCGGACCGCCTCCAGGACGATCGGGAACGAGCCGAACTCGCTCGCCACCTGCAACAGCTGGGAGGCGCGCTGACGCTGCTGCCACAGCGGGGTGCGCCGGCCGGGGTTGCGGCGCGGCAGCAGCAGCGCGCGGGCGGCGCACTCGCGGAAGCGGGAGGCGAACAGGGCCGAGCCGCCGACCTGGTCGGTGACGATCTGGTCGACCTCGCCCTTGTCGAAGACGACGTCCGCGGCGCCGACGGGGGCCTGCTCCGCGTCGTACTCCCTGCCCGCCTTCGCCGGTTCCTGGTCCAGCAGGTCCAGGCCCATCAGGTCGGCGTCGGGCAGGCGCAGGACGATGCCGTCGTCGGCGTGCATGACCTGGGCGTCCATGCCGTACCGCTCGGAGAGCTTGGCGCCGAGCGCCAGCGCCCACGGGGCGTGCACCTGGGCGCCGAAGGGGGAGTGGACGACGACCCGCCAGTCGCCGAGCTCGTCGCGGAACCGCTCCACGACGATCGTGCGGTCGTCCGGGACGTGGCCGCAGGCCTCGCGCTGTTCGTCGAGGTACGACAGGACGTTGTCCGCCGCCCAGGCGTCCAGTCCCGCCGCGAGGAGGCGGAGGCGGGCGTCCTCCTTCGACAGCGAGCCGACCTCGCGCAGGAACGCGCCCACCGCGCGGCCCAGTTCCAGCGGGCGGCCCAGCTGGTCGCCCTTCCAGAAGGGGAGGCGGCCCGGGACACCGGGGGCCGGGGAGACGAGGACGCGGTCGCGCGTGATGTCCTCGATGCGCCAGGAACTGGTGCCGAGCGTGAAGACGTCCCCCACCCGCGACTCGTAGACCATCTCCTCGTCCAGCTCGCCGACCCGGCCGCCGCCCTTCTTGGGGTCGGCCCCGGCGAGGAACACTCCGAACAGACCGCGGTCCGGGATCGTGCCCCCGGAGGTGACGGCGAGACGCTGGGCGCCGGGGCGGCCCGTGACGGTGCCGGTGACGCGGTCCCACACCACGCGCGGGCGCAGCTCGGCGAAGGCGTCGGAGGGGTAGCGGCCGGCCAGCATGTCCAGGACCGCCGTGAACGCCGACTCGGGGAGAGAGGCGAAGGGGGCGGCGCGGCGGACCGTGGCCAGCAGGTCGTCCACCTGCCAGGTGTCCAGCGCCGTCATCGCGACGAGCTGCTGGGCGAGCACGTCCAGGGGGTTGGACGGCACCCGCAGGGACTCGATCGCGCCGGTGCGCATGCGCTCGGTGACGACCGCCGCCTGCACGAGGTCGCCGCGGTACTTCGGGAAGACCACGCCGGTGCTGACCGCGCCGACCTGGTGTCCCGCGCGGCCGACGCGCTGGAGGCCGGAGGCCACGGACGGGGGTGACTCGACCTGGACCACGAGGTCGACCGCGCCCATGTCGATGCCCAGTTCGAGGCTGGAGGTGGCCACGACGGCGGGGAGGCGGCCTGCTTTGAGGTCCTCTTCGACGAGGGCGCGCTGTTCCTTGGAGACCGAGCCGTGGTGGGCGCGGGCGATCACGGACGGGGCGCCCTGGGCCGCTCCGGAGCCGCCCATCAGTTGGGCGGGCGCGTGGTGTTCGTCGAGGGTTTCGCCGGTTGCCCGTTCGTAGGCGATCTCGTTGAGGCGGTTGCAGAGGCGTTCGGCGAGGCGGCGGGAGTTCGCGAACACGATCGTGGAGCGGTGGGACTGGACCAGGTCGGTGATCCGCTCCTCGACGTGCGGCCAGATCGACGGACGCTCCGCGCCCTCCGAACCGTCGGCGACGGGGGAGCCGCCCAGCTCGCCCAGGTCCTCCACCGGGACGACCACCGAGAGGTCGAACTCCTTGCCCGACGCCGGCTGGACGATCTCCACCTTGCGGCGGGGGGACAGGAAGCGGGCGACCTCGTCGACCGGGCGGACCGTCGCGGACAGGCCGATGCGGCGGGCCGGCCTCTTGAGGAGCTCGTCCAGGCGCTCCAGGGAGAGGGCCAGGTGGGCGCCGCGCTTGGTGCCCGCGACGGCGTGGACCTCGTCGAGGATCACCGTCTCGATGCCGGTCAGCGCATCGCGGGTGGCCGACGTCAGCATCAGGAACAGGGACTCGGGGGTGGTGATCAGGATGTCCGGCGGGCGGGTGGTGAGCGCGCGGCGCTCGGCTTGCGGGGTGTCGCCCGAGCGGATGCCGACCTTGATCTCGGGTTCGGGCAGGCCCAGGCGTACGGCCTGCTGTCGGATGCCGGTCAGAGGGCTGCGGAGGTTGCGCTCGACGTCGACCGCGAGGGCCTTGAGGGGGGAGACGTAGAGGACTCGGCAGCGCTTCTTCGGGTCGGCCGGCGGGGGTGCGGAGGCCAGTTCGTCCAGTGCGGCGAGGAAGGCGGCCAGGGTCTTGCCGGAGCCGGTGGGGGCCACGACCAGCACGTCCGAGCCCTCGCGGATGGCCTGCCACGCGCCGGCCTGGGCGGTTGTGGGCGCGTGGAAGGCGCCCGTGAACCAGCCGCGGGTGGCGGGGGAGAAGCCTTCCAGGGCTCGGTGTGCGGAGCTGACCATGGGTCCATCCTGCACCCGGGGACTGACAATGGGGTTGAGCTGGGGGAACGCGGGTGCCTGCGGCGGCCTGTGCGGCTTTGCGGGGGTTTGCCTGCGGTGGTCTGTCGCGGTTCGTTGGGGTGCGGGTGCCTGCGGGTGCCTGCGGGTGCCTGCGGGTGCCTGCGGCGGCTTTGTGGGGGTGCCTGCGGCGCCTGTGCGGGTTCGGTGGGGTGCGGGGTGCCTGCGGCGCCTGTGCGGCTTTCGGGGGGTGCGCGTTGCGCCTGCGGTGCGGGCAGAGTCGGGGCCGGGACGGGGGTGTCCGTCCTCGGAACGGCGCGGAATCCGGGGTTCGAGAGGTGCCGGCGTTGACGCGCCAACCGCTGCGGGCGAACACCCCCGTCCCGTCCCCTTCCCGCCGTCGGCGGGCGCGGGTCCCGCGACAGCACGGACACCGCTTGACCGCCGTGGGCGGCCGACGGCACGTTCCGGGCCGATGGGACAATGGGGGCATGGTCGGATCGGGTGAGCGGGCGCGGCACTGGCGGTACGCCGAGTTGCCCGGGGTCGATCTGCTCAGGGCCCGGTACATCCGCAAGAGCTTCGTGCGGCACACGCATGAGCACTTCGTCATCGCCGCCATCGCCGACGGGGTCGAGGTCTTCCACCATCGCGGGGCCGATCAGTACGCGGGGGCGGGCGCGCTGGCGCTGGTCAATCCCGACACCGCGCACACCGGCCGGGCCGGTGGACCGGAGGGGTGGCGGTACGGGGCCCTGTATCCGTCGCCGGAGGTGGTGGCGGAGATCGCCGCCGAGACGACCGGAATCCGGGGTACGCCGGGGTTCGTCAGGCCGGTGCTGGACGATCCGTACAGCGTGGGGCTGGTGCATCAGGTGCTGCGCGCCGCCGACGAGGGGAACGCGCTGGCTGCCGACACGCTCCTGAGGGTCGCCGTGACCAGGCTGCTGCGGCTGAACGGCGGGGTGCTGCCGCAGCGGGCGGTGCGGACCGCGGGGGCGCGGGTCGCGGCACGCGCGCGTGCGCTGCTGGAGGAGCGGATGGCCCGGCCGCCGACTCTGGAGGGGCTGGCAGCCGACCTGGGGACCAGTCCGTTCGCGCTGTTGCGGGCCTTTCGTGACGTGTACGGGATGCCTCCGCACGCCTGGCTCACGGACGCGCGGGTGCGCAGGGCGCGGCGGCTGCTGGAGGCCGGGACGTCGCCGGCCGAGGCCGCTGTCGCCGTGGGGTTCACCGACCAGCCTCATCTGAACCGGCACTTCAGCCGGATCGTCGGGGTGCCGCCGGGGGCGTACCAACGGGAGCGCAAGAACGTACAAGACGTGCGGCGGAGGCCGGGCTACCGTCCGGGGCGTGACGGAAGCTGTTGTTGACACACGTTCCCCGGAAAAGCCGGACGCCGCTGTCGTACGGGACGCCCTCGGCGTCGGCGTCGCCGTGGGGCTGTCCGGGTTCGCCTTCGGGGTGACCTCGGCCGGCAGCGGGCTCTCGCTGCTGCAGACCTGCGCGCTGAGCCTGCTGGTGTTCACCGGGGCGTCCCAGTTCGCGCTGGTGGGAGCCCTCGCGGCCGGGGGCGGTCCGCTCACGGCGGCCGCGGGCGCGTTCTTCCTGGGGGTGCGCAACGCCTTCTACGGGCTGCGCCTGTCGCAGTTGCTGGCGCTCCCGCGCGCGGTGCGGCCGTTCGCCGCGCAGTGGGTCATCGACGAGACCACCGCCGTCGCGCTGGCGCAGCCGACGCGCAGGAGCGTGCGGATCGGGTTCACCGTCACCGGGCTCAGTCTGTACGTGCTGTGGAACCTCACCACGCTGGCGGGGGCGCTGGGCGCCCAGGCCATCGGGGACACCGACGCCTGGGGGCTCGACGCGGCGGGGCCCGCGGTCTTCCTGGCGCTGCTCGCGCCGATGCTGAGGACCGTCACCGAGCGGGCCGTCGCGGGTCTCGCCGTGCTGCTGGGGCTCGGTCTGCTGCCCGTGCTGCCCGCCGGTGTGCCCGTCCTGGCGGCCGCCCTCGCGGCGCCCGTCGTGCTGTGGCTGCGCGGGCGGAGGGAACAGCGGTGAACACCTGGATCGCGATCGGCGCGACCGCCCTCGGCTGCTACGCCGTCAAGCTCGCCGGGCTGCTCGTGCCCGCCGGGGCGCTCGAACGCCCGCTCGTCAGGCGGCTGGCCGCGCTGCTGCCGGTGGCTCTGCTGGCCGCGCTCACGGCCCAGCAGACCTTCGCCGACGGGCGTGTCCTGGTGCTCGACGCGCGCGTGGCGGGGGTCGCCGCGGCCGCTGTGGCGCTCCTCCTGCGTGCGCCGTTCCTGCTGGTCGTCGCGGTGGCCGTGGCGGTGACCGCGGGGGTGCGGGCCATGGGCGGGTGAGGTCAGCCGATGGCGCGGCCGTACGCCCTGAGGGTGCTCAGGGCCTCGATCGTCACCATGGGGCGTGCCTCAAGGGCGATGCCCGGCGCCCACTGGCGCCAGTTGATCGGCCAGCCGCCGTCCTCCTGCTGGCTCCGCGCGAGGTGGTCCAGGGAGCGCGCCATCTCGGCGTCCGTGAACCACGTGCGCGCGAGGGAGCCCGGCGTCCTCGCGAAGTCGTGCGGGAAGTGGTGCTCGCCCGGGGCGTAGCCCGGCGCCACCGGGAACGCCGCCAGGTCGTCCGGGTCCAGCGCCGCGAGCCGCTGCGCGCGCACCAGACGGCCGAGGCGGTGGGCGGCCGCCTCCGCGCGCGGGCGGTCGGGCGCGAAGTCCAGGAAGGCGACGGCCGCCTCGATCTCGTAGGGGTGAGAGCTCTCCAGGGACTCGACCGCGTGCCAGCAGAACTCCGTGGCCCGGAACAGCCAGGCGTGCCACACCTCGTTGCGGTGCAGCAGGCCCACCACCGGTCCGGTGGCCAGGAGGTCGCCGGGCGGGTCGTCGACGACCGGGATGAACGGGGCGGCGGGATAGCCGCGTCGGCCGGGGTGGATCGCCGGCAGCGCGCCGTCCGCCGTCGAGACGGAGGTCAGATAGCCGCACACGCGCTCCGCGCGCCGGCCGTCGCAGCGCCCGATGGAGTCCAGGACGCGCAGCGCGCGACCGGTGTGCAGCGGCTGGCTGACCGGGCCGCGCAGGTCGGGCTCCAGCGCGTGGCCGTAGCCGCCGTCCTCGTTGCGGTAGGCGTCCAGCGCCCGCTCCACAGGGTCGGCGCCGCCGTTGCGGAAGTGGTGTGCGAAGAGGTGCTGCTCCAGCACGCGCGCGGTGAGCCAGAGGAAGTGTTCGGCGCGGAAGAGCGGGGAGCGCGCCGGGGGCGTCGCGGGGGGTGGGGGAGCTCCGGTTGCGGACATGCGTCAGACCGTAGGGGAAAGCGGTCGCGGCAGGTGGCCCCGGCTCGGGCGCACCCTCGCAGGCGGGATACTGGAGGCATGCGGTTGACGGTCTTCTGGCAGCGTATGGCGGAGCACTTCGGTCCCGAGTACGCCGACACCTTCGCGCGCGACCATGTCATGGCGCAGCTCGGCGGACGCACCGTGCACCAGGCGCTGGACGAGGGCTGGGAGGCCAAGGAAGTGTGGCGCGTGGTCTGCGCGGTCATGGACGTTCCGGGGGAGAAGCGCTGAGCCGTCACGAAGATCGCAGGACCGGAGCCGATTGTCCGTCGCGTGGGCGAGACTTGCACCGTGGCATCCACTGACGACACCAGGCAGCCGGCCCGGCAGCCCTCCCCGCCCGGCACGACGCCGACCGTCCCTCCCCCGGCCGACGGCGCCGCCGTGCCGGACGGGCGCATGCCGCGCTGGCTGCCGCGTGCGGTGGTGCTCGTCCTCGCCCTCTACGCCGCGTTCCAGTTGGGCACGTGGGCCTTCCACCAGCTCACCGGTCTGCTGGTCAACATCCTCATCGCGTTCTTCCTGGCCCTCGCCATCGAGCCCGCGGTGAGCTGGATGGCCTCGCGCGGGATGCGCCGGGGGCTGGCCACCGGGCTGGTCTTCCTCGCCGTGATGATCGTGACAGCGGGCTTCGTCACGCTGCTCGGGTCCATGCTCGCGGGCCAGATCATCAAGATCGTCGAGAACTTCCCGGACTACCTCGACTCCGTCATCGGCTGGATCAACACCCACTTCCACGCCGAGCTCAGACGCGTGGACGTCCAGGAGGGCCTGCTGCGCTCCGACTGGCTGCGCAACTACGTGCAGCACAGCGCCACCGGCGTGCTGGACGTGTCCGCGCAGGTCCTCGGCGGCCTGTTCCAGCTGCTGACGATAACGCTGTTCTCGTTCTACTTCGCCGCGGACGGCCCGCGGCTGCGCCGCACGGTCTGCTCCCTGCTGCCGCCCGCACGGCAGGCCGAGGTGCTGCGCGCGTGGGAGATCGCTGTCAACAAGACCGGCGGCTACCTGTACTCGCGTGGTCTGATGGCCTTCATCTCCGGCGTCGCGCACTTCATCCTGCTGCAGGTCCTGAACGTGCCCTACGCGCCCGTGCTCGCGGTCTGGGTGGGGCTGGTCTCGCAGTTCATCCCCACCATCGGCACGTATCTCGCCGGCGCCCTGCCCATGCTGATCGCGTTCACGGTCGATCCCTGGTACGCGCTGTGGGTGCTGATATTCGTGGTGGTCTACCAGCAGTTCGAGAACTACATGCTGCAGCCCAAGCTGACCTCGAAGACCGTCGACATCCACCCGGCCGTCGCCTTCGGCTCGGTCATCGCCGGCACCGCCCTCCTCGGCGCCGTCGGCGCGCTGATCGCGATTCCGGCGGTCGCCACCCTCCAGGCGTTCCTGGGGGCCTACGTGAAGCGGTACGCGGTCACGGACGATCCCCGTGTCCACGGGCACCGGGGCGGCGGAACGGGGCGGGGCCTGCTCCGGCGCGCGCGGCAGCTGTGGACACGGAGGCCGGGGGCGGAGCGGTCCGGTCCGGGTGACCACTCCGACTCCGATGCTGATTCCGGCCTCGGCTCGGGCTCCGATCCTGGTGCCGGCTCGGGCTCCGGGAGCGGTCCTTCCTGAGACGGCCGGGGCCGTGGGCTGTCGGGCAGGCCGGGCGTCACGGGCTTGCGCCGGCGCTGGGTGCGCTTGACACAAAAATCGAACATCTATTCTTATGGAGGCTCCGGCGGGGGCTCGGGTGGGTTTTTCGTCCCGGTCAGGGTGGGGATGTGACCGGGTTATCCACAGGCCGGACCGGCGTCGGGACGCATTGTCAGTGGCAGGCGTTAGCGTCTTTGACGTGAAGCGATCGAATCAAGCAAATCGGGTGGAACCCATGGCAGGAACCGACCGCGAGAAGGCCCTGGATGCCGCGCTCGCACAGATTGAACGGCAATTCGGCAAGGGCGCGGTCATGCGCATGGGCGAGCGGTCAAGGGAGCCCATCGAGGTCATCCCGACCGGGTCGACCGCGCTCGACGTGGCCCTCGGCGTCGGCGGCCTGCCGCGCGGCCGTGTCGTGGAGATCTACGGACCGGAGTCCTCCGGCAAGACCACGCTGACCCTGCACGCGGTGGCGAACGCCCAGAAGGCCGGCGGCCAGGTCGCCTTCGTGGACGCGGAACACGCCCTCGACCCCGAGTACGCGCGCAAGCTCGGCGTCGACATCGACAACCTGATCCTCTCCCAGCCGGACAACGGCGAGCAGGCCCTGGAGATCGTGGACATGCTGGTCCGCTCCGGCGCCCTCGACCTCATCGTCATCGACTCCGTCGCGGCGCTCGTCCCGCGCGCCGAGATCGAGGGCGAGATGGGTGACAGCCACGTCGGTCTGCAGGCACGCCTGATGAGCCAGGCCCTGCGGAAGATCACCAGCGCGCTCAACCAGTCCAAGACCACCGCCATCTTCATCAACCAGCTCCGCGAGAAGATCGGTGTGATGTTCGGCTCCCCGGAGACCACGACCGGTGGCCGGGCGCTGAAGTTCTACGCCTCGGTGCGTATCGACATCCGCCGCATCGAGACCCTGAAGGACGGCACGGAGGCGGTCGGCAACCGCACCCGCTGCAAGGTCGTCAAGAACAAGGTCGCGCCGCCCTTCAAGCAGGCCGAGTTCGACATCCTCTACGGCCAGGGCATCAGCCGCGAGGGCGGCCTGATCGACATGGGCGTGGAGCACGGCTTCGTGCGCAAGGCCGGCGCCTGGTACACGTACGAGGGCGACCAGCTCGGCCAGGGCAAGGAGAACGCGCGCAACTTCCTGAAGGACAACCCCGACCTGGCCAACGAGATCGAGAAGAAGATCAAGGAGAAGCTGGGCGTGGGCGTGCGTCCCGAGGAGCCGGCCACCGAGCCGGGCGCCGCCGTCCCCGCCGCCACGGACGACGCCGCCAAGACGGCGCCCGCCCCCGCGGCGGCCAAGGGCGCCAAGACCAAGGCTCCGGCGGCCAAGAGCTGACCCGTGACACGGCGAACCGACTGGGCCGAGTACGCCTACCCGGACACTCCACGGGGCGGGAGCCGGGCAGGCGACACAGGGTCCGCCGGGACGGGCGGCGAGATGCGCGGGCACGTCCCGGCGCACGATGAAGACGGGGGCTCGCCCTCCTCGTCGAGGGCCGAGAAGGGGGAGCCCCCAGGGGACCCGGTCGAGCGGGCACGGGCCATCTGCCTGCGCCTGCTGACCGGGACCCCGCGCACGCGGAAACAGCTGGCGGACGCCCTGCGCAAGCGGGAGATCCCCGATGACGCCGCCGAGGAGGTGCTGTCGCGGTTCGAGGAGGTCGGCCTGATCGACGACGGCGCGTTCGCGGACGCCTGGGTGGAGTCCCGGCACCACGGCCGGGGACTGGCCCGGCGGGCACTCGCCCGGGAGCTGCGGACCAAGGGCGTCGACTCCGCCCTGATCGACGAGGCCGTCGCACAGCTCGACTCCGAGCGGGAGGAGGCGACCGCGCGCGAGCTCGTCGCCCGCAGACTGCGCTCCACACGCGGCCTCGACCGCGACAAGCGGCTGCGGCGCCTCGCGGGCATGCTCGCCCGCAAGGGCTACTCCGAGGGCATGGCCCTGCGCGTGGTCCGGCAGGCACTGGAGGAAGAGGGAGAGGACACGGAGTTCCTCGAGGACGACGGAGTCTGAGGCGGAAGGCACGGCAGCCATGCCCGCCACGGGCTGCGGGCGGCCGAGCCGGCGGCCGGACGGGGCGGCCGACCCTCGAGGCCCCGCCGACGCTGAGACGGCCCGCTCTACTGCCCCATGGACTTCCCCTGACCCCGCGGGTCTACGGCGTCACCGGCAGCCCCGCCGCCCTCCACGCCTGGAACCCGCCCACCAGGTCGGTGGCCCGGTGCAGCCCAAGCCGGTGCAGCGACGCCGCCGCGAGACTCGACGCGTAGCCCTCGTTGCAGATCACGACGATCCGCAGGTCGTGACCGGTGGCCTCGGGTACGCGGTGGCTGCCCTGCGGGTCGAGGCGCCACTCCAGCTCGTTGCGCTCGACGACGAGGGCGCCGGGGATCAGGCCGTCGCGCTCACGCAGGGCCGCGTACCGGATGTCCACCAGCAGCGCCTCGCCGGCCCGGGCGGCCTCGTACGCATCCCGGGCCCCGATCCGCTCGTAATCCGCGCGCACCCGCTCCAGCAACTCGTCGATGCCGAGGGGCCGGTCCTCCGACTCACCCATGTGCCTGTCCGCCGCGGCGCCACTGGTCGCGCTCACTGCCAGTCCTCCGGGTGTTCGACCTGCTCCAGGCGCAGCACCTGGCCGGTGCGACTGTAGCGGCGGATCTGCGGCAGGGGCGGATAGTAGGCGTGGACGGAGACGGCGTGCCGGTCGGCGGAGGTGTTCAGCACCTCGTGGACGTGATGGCGGCCGAAGGAGCGGCCCTGGCCGGCCGACAGCCGCCGTTCCCGGTCCACGCCGTCGGTGAGTTCGAGGGTCTTCCAGCCGTCGGTGGGCAGCCGGGCGGCGAGCGAGTTCTCCCTCAGCTCACCGGCCGCGACCACGAACGCACCCATGGAATCGGCGTGGTCGTGCCAGCCGGTGCCCGTGCCGGGCGGCCAGCCGATCAGCCAGGCCTCGCTGCCGCCGGGGCCGTCGAGGCGTACCCAGGTGCGGCCCTCCGGGTCGAGCGGGAGCGAGGCGATGAGCTCGGCGTCGGCGGCCGTACGCCGCGCGAAGTCCAGGAGTTCGGCCTGGGTCGGCGCGGACCCGGGTGCGCCGGCGGATACGGAACCCGACGCGGAGGCGGAAGCGGACGCGGAAGTGGACACGGAAGCGGAAGCGGGCGCGGGTGCTTGTGTGGGTGCAGAAGGGGAGGAAGACAACTCTTACCGTCCTGATGAGGGTTCGCGGGAGCGCGCGGGAGCCTGGAAGGGGCGCGCGCGGAAAAGGGGGGAGCGAATTCAGCAGGACGGACGACACACGCAGCCCGCATAGCGGACGAGGTCCATGTGGACCCTCCGCCACAGGCGCACACAGGTGTCGGTCACGCTCCGGAGTGAACCATGACGGTGCGGACCGGTCAACTCACCGTCACCATGTGGACGCACGGTGACGGTGCGCCCGGCGACGGTGAGCACCGCGATGTCAGTGGGCACCCGCCTCGGCCTCGGCCTGCGTCTTCGCCGGACCGCCCAGCGTGGCCTCCGCCGCGGCGTACAGGTCGGCCGGCCGGACCCCTCCCAGCGCGGTGACGAGATGACCGTCGGGCCGTACCAGCAGGACGGTGTGGGCCGCCGCCCCCGGGTAGCTCTCGGCGACGAGCAGTTCGGCGGCGTGCGGCAGGGCGCTGACGGCGGCCGCCAGCCGGGGCATGACCCCGGCGGTCACCCAGTGCTTGCGGTCCCACACGCCCGTGCCCGGCGCGACGAGGATCACCAGCAGTGCGCCCCGGCCGAGCCGGTCCCGCAACCGCACGAAGGAACCGTCCTCCGCGGTGACCCGGACGTCGGCGACCGGCGCGCCCGGAGCGGTGTCCACGGGCACCTCCCCTTCGAGGTGCCGGGGGGCGAGCGGCGAGCCGGCGTACGTCCCCGGCGCGCCGAGGGCGCCGCGCCCCAGATGGCCCTCCGTCAGCAGCGCGTCGTGGCCGCGGGCGGAGCCGGGGACGTAGGCGCGCAGCCCTCCGCCGCCGCGCAGCAGCGGCAGCGCCTGGTCGGCGGCGCGCAGCCGGGCGGCGACGACCGCGCGCCGCTCCGCCTGATAGCTGTCGAGCAGGTCCTCGTGCGGCCCGTGGTGCCAGGCCGACGCCAGCTTCCAGGCCAGGTTGTCGGCGTCCCGCAGGCCCTCGTCCAGCCCCTGCGTGCCGAGCGCGCCGAGCAGGTGGGCGGCGTCCCCGGCGAGGAAGACCCGCCCGGCGCGCCAGCGGCGGGCCAGCCGGTGGTGGACGGTGTGAACGCCGGTGTCCAGCAGGTCGTAGGGCGGTGTCGAGCCGTCGCTCCAGCCCGCCAGCGTCTCCCTGATGCGGGTGACCAGCAGCTCGGGCGTGACCAGGTCCTTGCCCGGCGGCAGCAGCCAGTCCAGGCGCCACACGCCGTCCGGGAGGGGGCGGGCGGTGATTTCCCCGGCGCTGGGGCCGGACGTCCGCCACGGCGGCAGCCGGTGCAGCACCGACTCCTCGGGCCAGGGGAGCTCCGTGCGCAGCGCGGCGACGGCGTGCCGTTCCACCGCCGTACGGCCCGGGAAGCGGATGTCCTGCAGCTTGCGCACGGTCGACCGCGGGCCGTCGCAGCCCACCAGGAAGCTGCCGCGCCACCAGGTGCCCTTCGGACCGCGGGTGTGGGCGGTGACGCCGGAGCGCTCCTGCTCCATGGCGTCCAGTCGGCTGTCGACGGCGACCTCGGCCAGCGGCTCGCCCGCGAGGGCCGTGCGCAGGGCACCGGTCAGGACGTGCTGGGCGATGTGCAGGGGCGCGGGGCCGGTGTCGTCGTCGAACGTGATCTCGCGCATCACCTGCTTGCGCCGCAACGACCGCCATCCGGCCCAGGGCAGGCCCGTCTCGGCGAGCGGCACTCCGGTCAGTCGTTCCACGAGACCGGCGGTGTCCTCGCGCAGGACGACGGTGCGCGCGAGGCGCGGCTCGTCCTCGCCGGGGCCCTCGTCGAGCACGACCGACGGCACTTCCTGGCGTGCCAGGGCCAGGGCGAGCGTGAGCCCGACGGGCCCCGCCCCGACGATGATCACCGGATCCACGGCGTGGCGCCCCCTGCCCGCGGAGCCGTCCGGGAGGACGTGTGTGAACAGGAAGTTTGAGCAGGGTGCACGATCACAGAACGTATGCAACCCATTGCCGGTGCTTGCGTCAAGTGACGGAGGCAGTGGCGATCATGCCACTGCCTCCGCACAGGTGACGCGAGGTGCCGGAGCGTCGGAACGTGCCCGTCAGACGGTGCTCCTGCCGGCCCCGGCCGCCGGGGCGCCGCCCACCTCTCCGGCGTTGATGTCGTCCACGTCCTCGGCCCCGAGGACCGCGCCCGTGCTGCGCTTGCTGCGCCGCAGCCGGCCCTCGAGCCAGCTCGCGAAGCTGGTCAGCAGGAAGTTGACGATGATGTAGATGATGGCGACGCCGATGAAGCTGGGGACGACGTTGGCGTAGTTGGCGGCGAAGGTGCTGCGGGCGTTGAGCAGTTCGGTGTAGCCGATCATCACGCCGCCCAGCGCGGTGTCCTTCACGATGACCACGAGCTGGCTGACGATGGCCGGCAGCATCGCCGTGACCGCCTGCGGGAGCAGGATGGTGGTCATCGTCTGGCCCTTGCGCAGGCCGATCGCGTACGCGGCCTCCGTCTGGCCCCGGGGCAGGGCGAGAATGCCGGCCCGGACGATCTCGGCGAGAACCGAGGCGTTGTACAGGACCAGGCCGGTGACGACCGCGTACAGGGGCCGCTCCGCGCTGCTCACGCCGCCGGAGCGGGCGTAGACCTCGTTGGCGAACAGCATCAGCAGCAGGACCGGGATCGAGCGGAAGAACTCGACCACGACGCCGGCCGGCACCCGGACCCACCGGTGGTCGGACAGGCGGGCGATGCCGAAGAACGCACCCACCGGAAGCGCGATGACCATGGCCAGGGCGGCGGCCTTGAGGGTGTTGCCGAGACCGGGCAGCAGATACGTCGTCCACGCCTCGGAGGTGGTGAACGGCTGCCACAGGGACCACTTCAGCTGGCCCTTGTCGTCCATCGCCCGCCAGGTCCACCACCCGAGCAGGGCGAGCAGGACGACGAAGACGATCGAGAAGACGACATTGCGCTGCCGGGCCCGGGGGCCGGGGGTGTCGTAGAGGACGGAGGTCATCGCTTCACCGCCAGTCGCTTGCCGAGCCAGCCCAGGACGAGGCCGGTGGGCAGGGTCAGTACCACGAAACCGAAGGCGAAGACCGCGCCGATGGCCAGCGTCTGGGCCTCGTTCTCGATCATCCCCTTCATCAGGTAGGCCGCCTCGGCCACGCCGATCGCGGCCGCCACCGTGGTGTTCTTGGTCAGCGCGATCAGTACGTTGGCCAGCGGGCCGATGACCGAGCGGAACGCCTGCGGCAGCACGACCAGCCGCAGGGTCTGGCTGAAGCTCAGCCCGATCGCGCGGGCCGCCTCGGCCTGCCCCAGCGGCACCGTGTTGATGCCGGAGCGCAGCGCTTCGCAGACGAAGGCGGCGTGGTAGGCGACGAGGCCCAGCACCGCGAGGCGGAATCCCTGGGCCTTGAAGTCGTCGGGGGCGCCCAGTGTCATGCCGAAGATGTCGGCGAGGCCGAGCGAGGTGAAGACGATGATGACCGTCAGCGGGATGTTCCGCACGACGTTGACGTAGACGGTGCCGAAACCGCGCATCAGCGGGACCGGACCGACCCGCATGGCGGCCAGCAGGGTGCCCCAGACCAGGGAACCGAGGCCGGACAGGGCGGTGAGTTTCACCGTCATCCAGAACGCCCCGAGGACGTCGTAACCTTCAAGAAAGTCGAACACGATCTCCCGCGCTTCCGGGTGTGTGGTGAACGAGGAGGGCCTGGCGCGCCGCCGCCGTGATCGCGGCGGGCGGCGGCGCTGGAGGAACCCTGTGGAGCCGGGCCGCCGCTTACTTGACGATCTGACCGATCTTCGGGGCCGGCTCGTTCTTGTAGCCGGCCGGGCCGAAGTTCGCGTCGACGGCCTTCTGCCAGGAACCGTCGCTGACCATCTTCTCCAGGGCGGCGTTGATCTTGTCGACGGTCGCGGTGTCGCCCTTCTTCACGCCGACGCCGTAGTTCTCGTTGCTGAGCTTGAGGCCGGCGAGCTTGAACTGGCCCTTGTACTTGTCCTGCGCGGCGAAGCCCGCGAGGATCGAGTCGTCGGTGGTCACCGCGTCGACGGCGCCGCTCTGCAGGGCCGCGATGCACTCCGAGTAGCCGCTGTACTCCTTGAGCTGGGCCTTCGGTGCGATCGTGTCGTGCACGTTCTGCGCCGAGGTGGAGCCGGTCACGGAACACAGCTTCTTGCCGTTGAGGTCCGTCCCCTTGCTGATCGTCGAGTCCTTCTTGATCAGTAGGTCCTGGTGGGCCAGCAGGTAGGGGCCGGCGAAGTCGACCTTCTGCTTGCGCTCGTCGTTGATCGAGTAGGTCGCCGCGATGAACTTCACGTCGCCGCGCTGCAGCGCGTTCTCACGGTCGGCGCTCTTGGTCTCGACCCACTCGATCTGGCCGGGCTTGTAGCCGAGCTGCCCCGCCACGTACGTCGCCACGTCCACGTCGAAGCCGGAGAAGGAGCCGTCCGGCTCCTTGAGGCCCAGACCGGGCTGGTCGTACTTGATGCCGATCTTGATCTTCTTGCCGCCGCCGGACGAGCCGCTGTCCTTGTCGTTGTCCGAGCCGCAGGCGGTCGCTGCGACGGCGAGGGCGAGTACGGCGGCGGAGGCGGCGGTGACCTTGCGGAGCTTCATGGTGCACATCCTTCGGTGGTGGAGAGGCGGGAGGCCGTCCGGTGGTGGAGAGCCGGGGCCGTCGGTGGCGTGCGGCGGGGCCGTCCGGTCGTGAAGAGACGGGGGCCGTCAGTGGCGTGCGGCGGGGCCGTCCTGACGGAGGCCGTCAGGGGCGTGAGGTGGGGCCGTCGGTGGCGTGGGGTGGGGGCGGGCAGCTCAGTGGTGGAGGATCTTCGACAGGAAGTCCTTGGCCCGGTCGCTGCGCGGATTGCTGAAGAACTGGTCCGGCGCGGCCTCTTCGACGATCCGGCCGTCCGCCATGAAGACCACGCGGTTCGCGGCGGATCGGGCGAACCCCATCTCGTGCGTGACGACGATCATGGTCATGCCGTCGCGGGCGAGCTGCTGCATGACCTCCAGCACCTCGTTGATCATCTCCGGGTCGAGGGCCGACGTCGGCTCGTCGAAGAGCATCACCTTCGGGTCCATCGCCAGGGCCCGTGCGATGGCCACCCGCTGCTGCTGGCCGCCGGAGAGCTGCGCGGGGTACTTGTCGGCCTGCGTGCCCACGCCCACCCGGTCGAGCAGGGCCCGGGCCTTCTCCTCGGCCTGCCTCTTGTCCGCCTTGCGGACCTTGATCTGGCCCAGCATCACGTTCTCGAGCACCGTCTTGTGCGCGAAGAGGTTGAAGGACTGGAAGACCATGCCGACGTCGGCCCGCAGCCGGGCCAGTCCCTTGCCCTCCTGCGGCAGCGGTCTGCCGTCGATACTGATCGTGCCGGAGTCGACGGTCTCCAGGCGGTTGATGGTGCGGCACAGCGTGGACTTGCCGGACCCGGAGGGCCCGATGACGACCACGACCTCACCGCGGGTGATCGTCAGATCGATGTCCTGGAGCACGTGCAACGCGCCGAAGTGCTTGTTGACGCTTCTCAGGACGACCAGATCGCCGGCTGGGGCCAAGTCTCGCTTGTCCAAGGCTACTTCGGTCATCGCTATCGGGCTCCGTCCTCCTCGGTTTCGGAGGACAGTAGTGACCCGCCACGACCAGCGTCATTACATCTGAGGGGAATCTGAGCATCACGACTCGATAGCAATCGGACACGTGTCGTAGCGGTTGTCCGGGGGTGCGTATCGTCCGCGTAACTAAAGCGGCGGGCAACCGGAACCCTCTTGACGGCGTAGTCGTCAATCAGCGATGACTGCACTTGGTGCACGCGCGCGTGCACACGGATGTAATACCGATCCTGATCGTACGGCCGATGAACCGAAGAGGGACCGGATGAGACTGCTCCTCGTCGAGGACGACAACCACGTCGCCGCCGCGCTGTCCGCGGTGCTGGCGCGCCACGGCTTCGAGGTCACCCACGCGCGCAGCGGCGAGGAGGCGCTCCAGGCCCTCGTCCCGGAGGGCACCTGCTTCGGGGTCGTGCTGCTCGACCTGGGCCTGCCCGACCAGGACGGCTACCAGGTCTGCGGCAAGATCCGCAAGCGCACCAGCACCCCGGTGATCATGGTCACCGCCCGCTCCGACGTGCGCTCCCGCATCCACGGCCTCAACCTGGGCGCCGACGACTACGTGGTGAAGCCGTACGACACCGGGGAACTGCTCGCCCGGATCCACGCCGTCAGCCGGCGCACCGTCGCGGAGGACGCCGGCTCGGGCGGCGAGGGCGCGCTGCGGCTCGGCTCCGTCCTCATCGAGCTGCCCACCCGCCAGGTCACCGTGGACGGCACGGTGGTCCAGCTCACCCGCAAGGAGTTCGACCTGCTCGCCCTGCTCGCCCAGCGCCCCGGGATCGTCTTCCGCCGCGAGCAGATCATCAGCGAGGTCTGGCGCACCAGTTGGGAGGGGACCGGCCGCACCCTGGAGGTGCACGTCGCCTCGCTGCGCGCCAAGCTGGGCATGCCGGCACTGATCGAGACCGTACGCGGCGTCGGCTACCGGCTCGTCGCGCCGGCCGCTTAGCGGGCACGGGTGCGTACACGCCTTCTTCCGCTGCTCATCGTCCTGATGGCGGCCGTGCTGCTCGCGCTCGGCATCCCGCTCGCCGTGAGCGTCGCCGCGGCGCAGCAGCAGAACGTGGTCGTCGACCGGATCGACGACACGGCCCGCTTCGCCGCCCTCGCCCAGTTCGTCACCGACGCCTGCGGATCGAGCCGCACATCCAGCGACGAGCGCCTGAAGACGCTGATCAGCGAGCTCGCCAGCTACCACGACGTCTACGACATCAAGGCCGGCGTCTTCTGCCGGACCGGCACGCCCATGGCCAACGCCCCGGCGACCTGGCTCGTGCCCGAGACCGGCGAGGTGCGCGAGGCGTTCGCCGAGGCGCTGCTCAGCCGCCGCAGCCACGACCCGCAGCAGGTCTGGCCCTGGCAGCACGGAACCCTGGTCGTCGCCTCACCCGTCATCCGGGACGGCGACGTCGTCGCGGTCGTCGTCACCGACTCGCCCACCGGGCAGATGCGCTCCCGGATCCTGCACGGCTGGCTGGTCGTCGGCGTGGGCGAGATCGGCGCGATGCTGCTGGCGGTCGGCGCCGCGCTGCGGCTGACCGGCTGGGTGCTCAAACCCGTGGGCGTCCTGGACGCCACCACCCACGACATCGCCACCGGACGGCTGAAGTCCCGTGTCGCGGCCGCCGGCGGGCCCCCGGAACTCAGGCGCCTGGCCCAGTCGTTCAACGAGATGGCGGACCACGTCGAGGACGTGCTCGAGCAGCAGCGCGCCTTCGTCGCCGACGCCTCCCACCAACTGCGCAACCCGCTCTCCGCGCTGCTGCTGCGCATCGAGCTGCTCGCCCTCGAACTGCCCGAGGACAACGAGGAGATCGCCTCCGTCCGCACCGAGGGCAAGCGCCTCGCCCAGGTCCTCGACGACCTGCTCGACCTGGCCCTGGCCGAGCACACCGAGGCCGACCTGCGGGTCACCGACGTCGGCGCGCTGACCGCCGAGCGCGTCGCCGCCTGGACGCCCACGGCCGAGGCCAAGGGCGTGCGGCTGGTGGGCGACTGCCCGCCCACCACCGCCTGGGCCGATCCGGTCACCCTCTCCAGCGCGCTGGACGCGGTGATCGACAACGCGGTCAAGTTCACCCCCGCGGACGGGACCGTCGAGGTCACGGTCGCCATCGACGGCGACACCTCGACCGTCGTGGTCGCCGACCACGGCCCGGGGCTGACCGACGAGGAACTGACCCGGGTCGGCGACCGCTTCTGGCGCAGCGGCCGGCACCAGAACATCAAGGGCTCCGGCCTCGGCCTGTCGATCTCCCGCGCTCTGCTGACCGCGGGCGGCGGCTCCGTCTCGTACGCCCACAACGAGCCGCACGGGCTGCGGGTGACGGTGTCGGTGCCGAGGAGCGGACCTACGGTTTGACGGACCGGTAGTAGCGCCGGGCGCCCTCGTGCAGGGGCAGCGGATCGGTGTAGATCGCCGTGCGCAGGTCGACGAGCTGGGCGGAGTGGACGTCCCGGCCGATGCGGTCCCGGCTCTTGATCACGGTGCGGGTCACCCACTCGGTGAGCCGGGGATCCATGTCCTTGCGGGTCACCAGCAGGTTCGAGACGGCCAGCGTCGGCACGGCGACACCGTTCTGGATGCTCGGGTAGGCCGACTCCGGCATGTTCGTGGCGCGGTAGTAGCGGGTGGCGCCGCCCTGCTGGTGCAGCTTGGCGACGAGGCTCGCCCGGATCGGCACGAAGCGGAACGCGAAGGTCTCGGCGAGATCCTTCAGGCCGTCCGTCGGCAGCCCGCCCGACCAGAAGAAGGCGTCGATGCGGTGCTTCCTCAGCCCGCTCGGTCCGGTGTCGATGCCGTCGGACAGGGGGGTGATGTCCTTGGCCGCGTCGATCCCGGCCGCCCCGAGCACCCGCGTGGCGATCAGCCGCACCCCCGAGCGGTGCGGCCCTATCGCCACCCGCTTGCCGCGCAGGTCCCCGACGGAATCGATGCCCGAGTCGCGCGCCACCACCAACTGCACGTAGTCGTCGTACAGGCGGGCGACACCGCGCAGCCTGCCGGCCCCGGTCTTGTGGCCGAGCTCGTAGGTGTCCACCGCGTCGGCCGCGGCGATGGTGAAGTCGGCGCTTCCGGTCGCCACCCGCTTGACGTTCTCCTGAGATCCGGGGCTGGTCTTCAGCTTCACCCGCAGGCCCGGCATGTCCTTGTCGAACTCGTTGCGCAGCATCTCGCCGTACTTGTGGTAGACGCCCAGCTGCGTGCCCGTGCTGAACGTGATCGTGCCGCTCGGGGGATCCTCGCCCAGCGGCAGCAGCCACCACAGCAGCAGCCCGAGGGCGACGATGCCGGCGGCCGCGCCCCGCAGGGCCCGGCGCCTGCCGATCCGGGCGGACGTCTTTGACATGCGCGTGATCCTGCCAGCCGGCATGCCGTCCCGGCCAGCACCGGGGTCGGAACCGGGGCCACACCCGGGGTCGGAACCGGGGCCACACCCGGGGTCGGAACCGGGGCCACACCCGGGGTCGCAACCGTGGTCCCGGGGACTGTTCGGTGCCGGTCGGTAGGGTCGTCGCATGAGCTCATCGCCAGCCGACCTCGTCCGCGCGTTCCATCTGGCCGTCGGACTCGACGCCCGCACCACCCCCACCGAGGTCGAGCCGGAACTGGCCGCCCACCGCGGCGAACTGCTGGCCGAGGAGGCCGCGGAGGTCGCCGAGGTCGCGGTCACCGGCCCCCTCGACAAGCTCGCGCACGAACTGGCCGACGTCGTCTACGTCGCCTACGGCACGGCCCTGGTCCACGGCATAGACCTCGACGCCGTGATCGCCGAGATCCACCGCTCCAACATGACCAAGCTCGGGCCCGACGGCCGCGTCGCCCGCCGCGCCGACGGCAAGGTGCTCAAGGGCGAGCACTACGAGGCACCGGACGTGGCGGGCGTGCTGCGACGCCAGGGGTGGGAGCCGCGCCGGGCGTGACCGCGCCCCGTTGTCCGCGGTCTGCCGCCCGCCCTCTCCGGGCGAAAGGCGGCCCGGGCCGCTCCGGGGACCCCCTACCCTTGTGGCATGAGCAGCATCGACCGGAGCCAGGCAGTGGGCGCGAAGACCTACGAAGTGCGCACCTACGGGTGCCAGATGAACGTCCACGACTCCGAGCGATTGTCCGGGCTGCTGGAGGAGGCGGGCTACGTCCGCGCTCCGGAGGGCTCCGACGGCGACGCGGACGTCGTCGTGTTCAACACCTGCGCCGTGCGGGAGAACGCCGACAACCGCCTCTACGGCAACCTCGGCCGTCTCGCGCCCAAGAAGGCGAGCCGGCCGGGCATGCAGATCGCGGTCGGCGGCTGCCTCGCGCAGAAGGACCGCGACACCATCGTGAAGAAGGCGCCCTGGGTGGACGTCGTCTTCGGCACGCACAACATCGGCAAGCTGCCCGTCCTGCTCGAGCGCGCCCGCGTCCAGGAGGAGGCGCAGGTCGAGATCGCCGAGTCGCTGGAGGCGTTCCCGTCGACGCTGCCGACGCGCCGCGAGAGCGCGTACGCGGCCTGGGTGTCGATCTCCGTCGGCTGCAACAACACCTGCACCTTCTGCATCGTCCCGGCGCTGCGCGGCAAGGAGAAGGACCGCCGCCCCGGCGACATCCTCGCCGAGGTCGAGGCCCTGGTCGCCGAGGGGGTCTCCGAGATCACGCTGCTCGGCCAGAACGTCAACGCCTACGGCTCCGACATCGGCGACCGAGAGGCCTTCAGCAAGCTGCTGCGCGCCTGCGGGACGATCGAGGGCCTGGAGCGGGTCCGCTTCACCTCCCCGCACCCGCGCGACTTCACCGACGACGTCATCGCCGCCATGGCCGAGACGCCGAACGTGATGCCGCAGCTGCACATGCCCCTGCAGTCCGGCTCGGACACGGTCCTGAAGGCGATGCGGCGCTCCTACCGCCAGGAGCGCTACCTGGGGATCATCGAGAAGGTCCGCGCGGCCATCCCGCACGCGGCGATCACCACCGACATCATCGTGGGCTTCCCCGGCGAGACCGAGGAGGACTTCGAGCAGACCCTGCACGTCGTCCGCGAGGCGCGCTTCGCGCAGGCGTTCACCTTCCAGTACTCCAAGCGGCCCGGCACCCCGGCCGCGACCATGGAGAACCAGATCCCCAAGGAGGTCGTCCAGGCGCGCTACGAGCGTCTCGTCGCCCTCCAGGAGGACATCTCCTGGGCGGAGAACAAGAAGCAGGTCGGCCGCACCCTGGAGCTGATGGTCGCGGAGGGCGAGGGGCGCAAGGACGGCGCCACCCACCGCCTCTCCGGCCGGGCCCCCGACAACCGGCTGGTCCACTTCACCAAGCCGGAGCAGGAGGTTCGCCCCGGCGACGTGGTCACCGTCGAGATCACCTACGCCGCCCCGCACCACCTGCTGGCCGAGGGAGCCGTCCTCGGCGTGCGCCGCACGCGCGCGGGCGACGCCTGGGAGAAGCGCAACGCCGCCGAGGCCGCCAAGCCGGCCGGTGTGATGCTCGGCCTGCCGAAGATCGGCGTGCCCGAGCCGCTGCCGGTCGCCACGGGCGGCGGCTGCGGCAGCGACTGAGCGGCGGGGCCGGGCGGCTGACCTGCGGGCGGGGTGACTGACCGCACGGCCGGGCGGTCGGGCGGCCCGTCTGCGTCCCACCACCCCGCCCCGCCGGGCCGGGGTGGTGCCGGGGACCGGGCGCGCGCCGACCGCGTAATCTGCCGATCATGCTTGTCGCCGCTGCCGTCTGCCCCTGCCCGCCGCTCCTCGTGCCCGAGGTCGCCGCGGGCGCAGCCCCGGAACTGGACGCCGCGCGTGCCGCGTGCACGGACGCCCTCGGTGTCCTCGCCGCCGCCCGGCCCGACCGGCTCGTGGTCGTGGGGCCCGCCGCGGAGAGCGAGCACGGGGCGTATCCGGAGGGCGCCCGCGGCTCGTTCCGCGGCTTCGGGGTCGAGCTGGACGTGCGGCTGGGCAGGGCCGGGGACGCAGCCGGCGCCCCCGGGGCCCGCCGGCTCCCGCCCTCGCTCGCCGTCGCCGCGTGGCTGCTGCGGCGGACCGGGTGGTCGGACGCCCCGATCGAAGGGCTCGGCGTGCGGGAGACCCTCGCGACCGAGCGCTGTGTCGCGGCCGGGAAGGAGATCGCGGCCCGCGCCGGGCGGGTGGCGCTGCTGGTGATGGGCGACGGCAGCGCGTGCCGCACCCTGAAGGCGCCGGGCTATCTGGACGAGCGCGCGGCGCCCTTCGACGCGCAGGCAGCGCGGGCGCTGGCGGCGGCGGACGTGGCGGCCCTCGAAGCGCTGGACGCCGGGGCGGCGCAGGAGTTGATGGTGTCGGGCCGGGCGCCCTGGCAGGTCCTAGCGGGCGCCGCGGAGGGCGCGGGGCTCTCGGGTGCGCTGCTGTTCGAGGACGCGCCGTACGGGGTGGGGTACCTGGTCGCGGCCTGGTCGTAGGACGGCCGTAGGGCCGCGGCCGTGATCCGGACACGGCGGACGGCCGGGAGCGCTCGGGCCCCGCGGCCGTCCGCCGGCGTGCCGTGCCGTCAGGCCGGCGGCGGAGAGGAGGGCGGCGGAGAGGAGGGCGGCGGAGAAGAGGGCGGCGGAGAGGAGGGCGGCGGTGTCTCCGCGTCGCCTGCCTTCGTGCCGCCCTTGTGCGCGAGCCGGTCCACGGCGCCCTTGGCCTTGTCGGTCCCCGTGTGGATCCGGTCGCTGTACTTGCCCTTGGTCTTCTCGTCGACGACCCGCGCCGCCTTGTCGATACCGTGCGAGATCTTGCCCCCGTGCTGCTGGGCGAGGCCGGAGACCTTGTCCTTGGCCGGGGCGAGACGGGACTTCAGATTGTTCAGGAGACCCATGGTCCACCTTTCGTGGCGCTCTTGCGGGCGGTTACCTGCGGGCGCCCTCGCCGGCCTCGCTGTCGGCCGCAGGCGCGCCGGACTGCTGCTTGGGGATCCCGATGCCCGGACCCCCCGCCCCGTCACCGGACTCCGTCGCGGTCTCGGACTCCGTCGCGGCCTCGGGCTCAGCCGCGGCCTCGGTCCCGGTCTCGGCCTCGGTCCCGGTCTCGGCCTCGGTCCCGGTCTCGGTCCCGGTCCCGGTCCCGGTCCGAGTCTGCGTTCCGGTTCCGGTTCCGGCCCCGGACCCGGCCTCGGCCTCGATCGGTCCCTTCGCTTCTTCCGCTTCTGCCGTCGGCGCTGCCTCTGTCGCCGGGGACCCGGCCGTCGGCGCGCCGGCCGGTGCCTCGGCGGCCGACGCCTGCTCCGTGGTGGCCGACCTCCGGAAAAGTCGTGCGAAAACGCCCATATCAGCTCCATACGTTACTCGTGCGGGCGACATCCCGCGTCGTCCGGTGCGTCCGTTCGCGGCGCCCGGGCCGCCCGCCCGGGAAGCCCGGCGGCGGGGAATCTCGCAACGGGCAACGACCCCGCGCCCGTACCGTCACGCAACTCGTTCGAGGAGTACCCCGCGTGTTTGCGAGACTGGTGCGGTGAGCACCGCACCCTCCGCCCCCCGAGTCATCGCTGTCGTCGGACCGACCGCGGCAGGCAAGTCGGATCTGGGCGTCTTCCTCGCCCGGCAACTCGGCGGCGAGGTCGTCAACGCCGACTCCATGCAGCTCTACCGGGGCATGGACATCGGCACCGCCAAACTGACGCCCGAGGAACGCGGCGGCGTCCCGCACCACCTCCTGGACGTCTGGGACGTGACGGTCACCGCGTCCGTGGCGGAGTACCAGAGGCTGGCCCGCGCCAGGATCGACGAGCTGCTCGCCGAGGGCCGCTGGCCGATCCTGGTGGGCGGCTCCGGGCTGTACGTCCGCGGGGCCGTGGACAACCTCGAGTTCCCCGGCACCGACCCCGAGGTCAGGGCCCGGCTGGAGGAGGAGCTCACCCTGCGCGGCTCGGGCGCGCTGCACGCCCGCCTGGCCGCCGCCGACCCCGAGGCGGCCCAGGCGATCCTGCCCAGCAACGGCCGCCGTATCGTGCGCGCCCTCGAAGTGATCGAGATCACCGGGCGGCCCTTCACCGCGAACCTCCCCGGCCACGACTCGGTCTACGACACCGTCCAGATCGGCGTCGACGTGACGCGCCCCGAACTCGACGAGCGCATCGCGCGCCGGGTCGACCGGATGTGGGAGGCGGGGCTCGTGGACGAGGTGCGCGCGCTGGAGTCGCAGGGCCTGCGCGCGGGGCGCACGGCCTCCCGGGCGCTCGGCTACCAGCAGGTGCTCGCGGCGCTCGCGGGGGAGTGCACGCTGGAGGAGGCGCGGACCGAAACCGTGCGTGCCACCAAACGCTTCGCGCGCCGTCAGGATTCGTGGTTCAGGCGCGATCCGCGGGTGCACTGGTTGAGTGGGGCCGCGGCGGACCTCATGGAACTTCCCGAACTCGCCCTGGCGTTGGTCGAACGACCGGTTACAGCCTGATCACGTCATGGCATCGGGACGCTCCGGCCGTCATCCCGGCCTCCGGTGCCGTGCCATCATCGTGCTTCGATCGACCAAGTGGAGTCCAAGTTGGGAGGGCGCGTGGCGATGGAGGCCGGCCCTCGCGACACTGCACAGGACACCGAGCCCCTCACCGCCGACAGCGGTGAAGCGGAGCGCGAGGCGGAGGGGCTGGACCCGGACGCGCTCGACGAGATGCAGGACGGCGTGACCGACGACGGCCCCGAGCCCGAAGAGATGTTCACGGGCGGACCCGAGGTCGAGGTCGAGCTGCGGCCGCAGCGGCGGCTGCGCATCTGGCAGCTCGCGCCCATCGTGGCGCTGGCCGCGGTCGGCTCCCTGATGTTCGCCTTCCCGCTCGCCTTCGACTTCGGCGACAGCGGGGCCGTCATCGCGATGCTGGGGCTGCTGATCTGCTCCTGCGCGGCCGGCTGGGGCATGACGGCCGCCCGGCGGGTGGGACACACCTGGCCCGGGCTGCCGCAGCGCGGGTCCGGCCGCCGCCCGGACTGGCGGGTGGTGCTCGCCTACGTCGTGGTCGTCGCCGCGGTGGTCGTGCTCGCCGTGTGGCGCGTGGCACGGCTGCGCTGACGCGCCCCACGGGGCCAGGGGTCACGGGGCCCCGGGAAACCCCGCGGCCGGTCTCCGCGTACCTGCCCGTACCGCCCGCCACCGGCCCCACCTGCCCGTTCCGCCCGCCACCGGCCCCGCAAGCCCGTCCGGCCTTCCGGCGGCGCGCTCCCGTACGATCGAGGAATGAGCACGCGGATCGCCTTCCTCAAGGGGCACGGCACGCAGAACGACTTCGTCATCGTCCCGGACCCCGAGAACGCCGTCGCCCTGCCCCGGGCCATCGTCGCCGCCCTGTGCGACCGCCGCGCGGGCATCGGTGGCGACGGACTGCTGCACGTGGTGCGGTCCGCGGCGCATCCCGAGGCGCGGCACATGGCGGCCGAGGCGGAGTGGTTCATGGACTACCGCAACGGCGACGGCTCGATCGCGGAGATGTGCGGCAACGGCGTGCGCGTGTTCGCGCGCTACCTGCAGCGCGCCGGACACGTCGGCGAGGGCGACCTCGCGGTCGCCACGCGCGGCGGGGTGAAGACCGTGCACATCGCCAAGGACGGTGACATCACCGTCGGCATGGGCAGGGCGCTGCTGCCCGAAGGGGCCGTCACGGTCAGCGTGGGCGAGCGCAGTTGGCCCGCGCGGAACGTGAACATGGGCAACCCGCACGCGGTGGCCTTCGTCGACGACCTCGCGCACGCCGGCGACCTGCTCAGCCCGCCGCCGTTCAGCCCGGCCGCGGCCTATCCGGAAGGCGTGAACGTCGAGTTCGTGGTCGACCGCGGTCCCCGGCACGTCGCGCTGCGCGTGCACGAGCGCGGCGCGGGCGAGACCCGCTCCTGCGGCACGGGCGCGTGCGCCGTCGCCGTGGCCGCCGCCCGCCGCGACGGCGCCGACCCGGCGGTCACCGGCAGCCCCGTCACGTACACCGTCGACGTGCCCGGAGGCACCCTGGTGATCACCGAGCGGCCCGACGGCGAGATCGAGATGACCGGCCCCGCGGTGATCGTGGCCGAAGGCGAGATCGACGCGGAGTGGCTGGAAACCGCCGTTCGGTGAAACCGGTCGCACTTCTGCGACCTCGAACCCGTAAACCTCAAAACGGTCGCTCGAAGGGGTGATCCGTTTCACGCTCGACGAGAGCTGGTCAGGCGCACGTGGTGGGCTCGGTAGCATCAAGCACCGGCCCGGACGGGGGACCGATGCCGCCCCCTGAGCCGTGTCCGCCCTGGGGCACCCCGTCCGCCGGTCCACGCAGCCGGAGGTGCCCATGAGTGCGGAGGCCACGAACCCCGCGACCCCGAGTCCGGTGACAGGCCCGGGGGCGCGCTGGCGGGCGCGGATCGACCTGCGCCGCCTCGGCCGGGCCGCGCTGCTCGGCCCCGCCGCCCGCGACCGGCTGCCCGACGCCATCAGCCACCTGGTCGACGCCCACCGCGCCCACCACCCCGACGCCGACCTCGAACCCCTGCGCCGCGCCTATGTGTTGGCCGAGTCCTCGCACCGCGGCCAGATGCGCAAGAGCGGTGAGCCGTACATCACGCACCCCCTCGCGGTGACCCTGATCCTCGCCGAACTCGGCGCGGAGACAACGACGCTGACGGCCTCGCTGCTGCACGACACCGTCGAGGACACGGACGTGACGCTCGATCAGGTCGGCGAGCAGTTCGGCGAGGAGGTCCGTTACCTAGTCGACGGCGTCACCAAGCTGGAGAAGGTCGACTACGGCGCCGCCGCGGAACCCGAGACCTTCCGCAAGATGCTCGTCGCCACCGGCAACGACGTCCGCGTGATGTCGATCAAACTCGCCGACCGCCTGCACAACATGCGCACCCTCGGCGTGATGCGCCCCGAGAAACAGGCCCGCATCGCCAAGGTGACCCGCGACGTCCTCATCCCGCTCGCCGAACGGCTCGGCGTCCAGGCCCTCAAGACCGAGCTGGAGGACCTGGTCTTCGCGATTCTCCACCCCGAGGAGTACGAACACACCCGGGAGTTGATCGTCGACAACGCCTCCCGGCCCGACGACCCGCTCGCCGAGATCGCCGACGAGGTGCGCGGCGTCCTGCGCGACGCCGACATCCCGGCCGAAGTCCTCATCCGGCCACGGCACTTCGTCTCCGTGCACCGGGTCGCCCGCAAGCGCGGCGAACTGCGCGGCACCGACTTCGGCCGCCTGCTGGTGCTGGTGAACGAGGACGCGGACTGCTATGGCGTCCTCGGCGAACTGCACACCTGCATGACGCCCGTCGTCTCGGAGTTCAAGGACTTCATCGCCGTCCCCAAGTTCAACCTGTACCAGTCGCTGCACACCGCCGTCGCGCGGGCCGACGGCCAGGTCGCCGAAGTCCTCATCCGCACCCACCTGATGCACAAGGTCGCCGAGGCCGGCGTCGTCGCGCTCGGCAACCCCTACGCTCCCCCCGCCGAGGAGCAGTCCTCCACCGAGTCCTCCGCCTCCGCGGATTCCGCCACGAGCTACGGCGAGCGCGTCGACCCCACCCGCCCCGGCTGGCTCTCCCGCCTCCTGGACTGGCAGGAGGCCGCGCCCGACACCGACATCTTCTGGTCCACCCTCCGCGAGGACCTCGCCCAGGACCGCGAGATCACCGTCTTCCGCCCCGACGGCGGCACCCTCGGCCTGCCCGAGGGTGCGACCTGCGTGGACGCCGCGTACGCGCAGTACGGCGAGGACGCGCACGCGTGCATCGGCGCCCGCGTCAACGGCCGTCTCGCCACCCTGAGCACAGTCCTGCGGGACGGCGACACCGTTCAGCTCCTCATGGGCCAGGACCCGGCCTCCGAGCCGTCCCGGGAGTGGCTGGAGCACGCGCACACCCCCGCCGCGCGCATCGCCATCCAGCGGTGGCTGGCGACCCATCCGACCCACCCGACGCGCACCGAGGAGGCGGTGGACGAGCGGCCGGCCGCCGCTCCCCGCCCCGCCGCCGAGCAGCCGGCCGCCCGCCCGGCCCACCCCGACGTCATCGTCGACCAGCCCGGCGCGACGGTACGCCTCGCCGGCTGCTGTACCCCCGTACCCCCCGACGAGGTCACCGGCTTCTCCGTGCGCGGCGGTGTGGTCACCGTCCACCGCGTCGAGTGCGCCGCGGTGGCACGCATGAAGGACGGGGGGCGCGCGGAGGTCGGCGTCCGCTGGGGCGACACCGCGGAGTGCCGGGTCACGCTGCTCGCCGAATCGTTCGTCCGGCCCCACCTGCTGGCCGACCTGACCGAGGCCATGGCCCTCGAAGGCGCCGAGATCGTCTCCGCGACCGTGGAGCCCCCGGCCCAGCAGCGGGTCCGCCACACCTACACCGTCCAGCTCCCCGACGCGGCCCTCCTGCCGGGTCTGATGCGGGCCATGCGCAACGTGCCGGGCGTGTACGACGTCAACCGGACACAGGCGCCCGGCGCCTGAACGACCCGTTCGGGTGGACCGGTCGCGCGTCGTCGCCGCCACGCGCGCGTGCACTGGTAGCGGTGGTGCATGCCGCTCACCCACCGCCCCAGGCCCCGCCTCCGGCCGCGGGCCGCCGCGCTGCTCGCCCCGGCCGTCTGCGTCTGCCTCCTCGCGGCGAGCGCTCCCGCCACCCCCCTGGGCGTCGGCGACCGCCTCTTCCCGTACCTGGGCAACCCCGGGTACGACGTGGCGTCGTACGACCTCTCCTTCACCTACTCCGGCAGCAACAGGGAGCCGCTGCGGGCGGTCACCACGATCGACGCCTGGACGACCGCGGACCTGGACCGGGTCAACCTCGACTTCGCGCACGGCACGGTCGAGTCGGTGCGGGTGGACGGCGAGCCGGCCACGTTCACGCAGGCCGGCGACGACCTGGTGGTCACGCCCGAGGACCCGCTGCCCGAGGGCAGTTTGGCCCGCATCACCGTGCGGCACACCAGCGACCCCGTCCCCGCCCGAGGCCAGGACGGCGGCTGGGTGCGCACCGCGGACGGACTCGCCATGGCCAACCAGGCCGACGCCGCCCACTTGGTGTTCCCGTGCAACGACCACCCCTCCGACAAGGCGCGGTTCACCATCCGGATCACCGCGCCCGACGGCTACACGGCCGTCGCGAACGGCCCGCCGGCCGGTGTCCACCGGGCCGGCGGGGCGACCACCTGGACGTACCGCAGCCGGCACCCCATGGCCACCGAGCTGGCCCAGGTGTCCGTCGGCCGGTCCAGCGTGCGGCACCGCGAGGGCCCGCACGGCCTGCCCGTGCGCGACGTCGTGCCCGCCCGGGACCGTGAGCGGCTCGAGCCGTGGCTGAGGCGGACGCCCGAGCAGATCGCCTGGATGGAGAGCAAGGTCGGCCCCTACCCCTTCGAAACGTACGGCCTGCTCGTCGCCGACGCCGGCACCGGCTTCGAACTCGAGACGCAGACGCTCTCCCTCTTCGAGAAGGGCCTGTTCACCGGGGCCGCCTACCCGAAGTGGTACGTCGAGTCGGTCATGGTGCACGAGCTGTCCCACCAGTGGTTCGGCGACAGCGTCACCCCGCGCACCTGGTCCGACGTCTGGCTCAACGAGGGACACGCCACCTGGTACGAGGCCCTGTACGCGCAGGAGAAGGCGGGCAAGCCCATGGAGACGCGCATGAAGGCCGCCTACGCCGCCTCCGACCGATGGCGCGCCGCCGGCGGACCGCCGGCCCTGCCCAAGCCCCCCACTCCCGGCCGGAAGATCAGCATCTTCCGGCCCAACGTCTACGACGGAGCCGCGCTCGTCCTGTACGCCCTGCGCCAGGAGATCGGCCGCCCGGACTTCGAACGCCTGGAACGGGCTTGGGTGCGGTACCACCGGGACTCCACGGCGACGACCGAGGACTTCGAACGGCTGGCCGCCGAGATCTCCGGACGCGACCTGAGCGGCTTCTTCAAAGCCTGGCTGTACGGCGAGAGGACCCCGCCGATGCCCGGCCACCCGGACTGGAAGCCGGCCGCGCCCGCCGCCGCGTCCACCGCCGCGTCCACCGCCGCGCCTGCCGCCGCGCACGCCGAATAAGACGGTGACGGAACGGACCGCACCGTGCCACCATCGTCAGGCCGGCGTCGCAGGGGACACGGGAATCTCCCGCGGTACTCGTGCGTTGTGCAGAATGACGGCCGGCAACCACTGCCGACACGGCACCCACCGACGACGTAAGGATCCAATGACCTCCTCTTCATCCCCTTCCCAGGACACGCAGCGCCTCGCGCACAACTACCCCGAGGGTCTTCGGGCCGATGCCCTGATGGAAGAGGACGTCGCCTGGAGCCACGAGATCGACGGCGAGTGGGACGGCGACCAGTTCGACCGCTCCGAGCGCGCGGCCCTGCGCCGCGTCGCGGGACTGTCCACCGAACTCGAGGACGTCACCGAGGTCGAGTACCGCCAGCTCCGCCTGGAGCGGGTCGTCCTCGTCGGCGTCTGGACCTCGGGGACCGTGCAGGACGCGGAGAACTCGCTGGCCGAGCTCGCCGCCCTCGCGGAGACCGCGGGCGCGCTGGTGCTCGACGGCGTGATCCAGCGCCGCGACAAGCCCGACGCGGCCACCTACATCGGCTCCGGCAAGGCCACCGAGCTGCGGGACATCGTCCTGGAGACCGGCGCGGACACCGTCATCTGCGACGGTGAGCTCAGCCCGGGCCAGCTCATCCACCTCGAGGACGTCGTCAAGGTCAAGGTCATCGACCGTACGGCCCTGATCCTGGACATCTTCGCCCAGCACGCCAAGTCCCGGGAGGGCAAGGCGCAGGTCGCGCTCGCGCAGATGCAGTACATGCTGCCGCGGCTGCGAGGCTGGGGTCAGTCGCTGTCCCGGCAGATGGGCGGCGGCAAGGGCGGCGGCCTCGCCACCCGTGGTCCCGGTGAGACCAAGATCGAGACGGACCGGCGGCGGATCCGCGAGAAGATGGCGAAGATGCGCCGGGAGATCGCGGAGATGAAGACCGGCCGCGAGATCAAGCGCAGGGAGCGCAAGCGCAACAAGGTGCCGTCCGTCGCCATCGCGGGCTACACCAACGCGGGCAAGTCCTCGCTGCTCAACCGCCTCACCGGTGCGGGCGTCCTGGTCGAGAACGCCCTGTTCGCGACCCTGGACCCGACCGTCCGCCGGGCGCAGACCCCGAGCGGCCGGTTCTACACGCTCGCGGACACCGTCGGCTTCGTCCGGCACCTGCCGCACCACCTGGTCGAGGCGTTCCGCTCCACCATGGAGGAGGTCGGCGAGTCCGACCTGATCCTGCACGTGGTGGACGGTTCGCACCCGAACCCGGAGGAGCAGCTCGCCGCCGTGCGCGAGGTGATCAGGGACGTCGGCGCCACCGGCGTACCCGAGATCGTCGTCATCAACAAGGCCGACGCGGCCGACCCGCTGACCCTCCAGCGGCTGCTGCGGATCGAGACGCGGTCCATCGCCGTCTCTGCCCGCACCGGCCAGGGCATCCCCGAGCTGCTCGCCCTGATCGACAGCGAGCTGCCCAGGCCGTCCGTCGAGATCGAGGCGCTGGTGCCGTACACCCACGGCAAGCTGGTCGCGCGCGCTCACTCAGAGGGCGAGGTGATCTCCGAGGAGCACACCCCGGAGGGCACCCTGCTCAAGGTGCGGGTGCACGAGGAACTGGCGGCCGACCTCGCGCCGTACGTCCCGGCGCCGGCCGCGTAGTCCCCCGTTCAGCCACCTGCGCAGTCACCCGAGACAGCCGAAGACCCGCCCCTCGCCGAGGGGCGGGTCTTCGGCGTCGTTCACTGCTTGGCGAACTTGCCGCTCACCTCGTCGTACACGCCCTTGGCCACGTCACCCAGCCGCGGACCGGCCAGCCAGCCCGACGTCACCGGGCCGATCGAGGTGTTGGAGACCAGTGCCGGCTTGCCGTCCGACCCCGTCTCGACCCAGCCGCCGCCGGACGAACCGCCGGTCATCGTGCAGCCGATGCGGTACATCGTCGGGTCGGAGGTGTTCATCGACAGCCGGCCCGGCTTGTCCGTGCACTGGTACAGCTTCTGCCCGTCGTAGGGGGCCGCGGCCGGGTAGCCGGTCGCGGTGATCGCGGAGACCTCCGGCACGGCCGGAGCGTCGAAGTTCACCGGAAGCGCCGCACCGACCGTCTCCTCCAGGGACTTGCCGTTGCCGCCCTTCTCCGGGGTCACATGGATGACCGCGAAGTCGTACGAGGCGCCGTCGCCGCCCGTCTCCCCGCCCTGCTTGATCCACTGGTCCGAGGTCTGCGCCCAGTCGCCCCACCACACGCCGTACGGAGCGACCTCCTCCCGGGTGGCGTTCTGCAACTGGTCGGCCGTCCGGCCCGCGTCGTTGTACGACGGCACGAACGCGATGTTGCGGTACCAGCCGCCCTTCTTGCCCGCGTGCACGCAGTGGCCCGCCGTCCACACCAGGTTGGACTTGCCCGGGTGCGCGGGGTCCTCCACCACGGTCGCCGAGCAGACCATCGTGCCCTCGGGGGCGTCGAAGAACACCTTGCCCGCCGTCGCGGCGTTCGCGTGGTACGTGGGCGCCACGGCCTTCGCCTGCACCGGCGCGGGCTCCGGGTCGGTCACCCCCTGGTCGCCGGAGATGTCGTTCTCGTCGACGCTCTTGTCCGGGTCCTCGGCGTCACGCATCCGGTCCGGGTCCCACAGCCCCTTGATGATCGGGTTGATGAACTCGTCGGCCTCACGCAGCCAGTCGTCCTTGTCCCAGTTCTTCCAGGCGCCGTTCTTCCACTTGTCGAGGTCGAACCCGTGCTCCTTGAGCTTCTGCTTGATGTCGTCGGGTATCTGGATCTTGCCGTCGCTGCCGCCGGTCGGGGTGGCGGAGGCCTGACTGCCGGCCTCGGCGTCACCGGAGGAACAACCGGTGGCGGTGAGCGCCAGAGCCGAGGCGAGGGCGACGGCGGCGAGAACGGGGGAGGTCCTGCGGCGCACGCTCCTCTCACTGCGAGCGGTGAACGGCGGCCTGGTGGATCGCATGGTCTGAACTCCCCCTGAGCTGATGAAAGTACCGGTGTTGCGGCCGTGACCGCACGCGCTGCCCCGGTTCGTCGGAACGGCACCACACACTATGCGGTCGCTGTGGGCGAGTTCCGACGGAACGGCAACGGTTCGGCTACAAGGCGTCTGACCTGCCGCTCCGTGAGGGGGAGTCGGCTCGCGCCGATGCCAACGGCGGAGGGTGCGGCCCGTGTTGCGGGCGCCGGGGCGGGCCGAGCAGCACAGAAGGATCTTGGAGCCGACCGTGACCCGTCGGGCGGAGCGGAGTTGTAGCGGTTGGGGGGTCTGCCGTGCGTGTGCGGTCCTCCATGCCTGTGCCGACGCGGCACGCCCGCCTGCGTCGTGAGACGCCGACTCGCCCCGCACCGCCGGGCGGACCGGGCAGACGGGGCGGATCGGGTGGAGCGGGTGGAGCGGGAGAAACGGGATGGCAGGGAGAACGTGGCAGAGTCTGCGCACGAGACGATCCCGCGGCGTCGGCCCGCACGGGAGTCCGCGGCCCGCACCTACCCGCGCGCCCTGCCGATCGTCCCCGTGCGGGCCCGCGGGCTGACCATCGAGGGCGCCGACGGACGCCGTCACCTCGACTGCCACTCCGGCGCCGGTACGCTCGTCCTGGGCCACAACCATCCCGTCGTCCTGGAGGCGACCCGCAGGGTCCTCGACTCGGGCGCGCCGCTGCACGTACCGGACCACGCGACGCCGGTCGAGGACGCGTTCGTCACCGAACTGCTCGGCACCCTGCCGCCCGGTCTCGCCGGCCACGCGCGCGTGCGCTTCTGCGGGCCGGGGGAAGGGGACGCGGTGCGGACCGCGCTCCGGCTGGTGCGGGCCGCGACCGGGCGTACGGAGATCCTGGCGCTCACCTGTGCCCGGGCCTGCCACGGCGCGACGGCGTGGGCGGAGTCCGGGCTCGACGGCCTCCGCTCCGGGACGCCGCGGCCCGCCGGGGTGCTCCTCGAACCGGTCGGGTACGAGGGCGGGGTGCTGCCCGCGCCCGACGCGTGGACGCGGCGCGTCCGGCAGCTCACAGCGGCCCGGTCCGTACCGCTGATCGCCGACGAGTCCCACACGGGGGTGGGACGGACCGGCGCCTTCTGGGCGGTGGAGCACAGCGGCGTCACCCCGGACGTGATGGTCCTCTCCGGGGCCGTCGGCGGCAGCCTCCCCCTGGCGGCCGTGGTCCACCGCGACGACCTCGGCGCAGCCGGCCCCGGCACCCCGTCGGGCGCGCTCCGCGGCAACCAGCTCGCCATGGCGGCGGGCGCGGCGACCCTCTCCTACGTCCGCGCGAACGGCCTCGCCCGGAGGGCGGCCGTCCTCGGCGCGCGGATGCTCGACCGGCTGCGGGGCTTGGCGGCGGAGTTCCCGTGCGTGGGCGACGTGCGGGGGAGGGGGCTCATGATCGGCGTCGAGCTGGTCGACGCGGACGCGGACGGGGATGGGGACGGGGACGGGGACGGGGAGGGGGAGAGAGACCGGCCGGGTCCCGCGGGCCTTGTGGAACCCGTCGTCGCGGCGTCCCGCCCGCCCGTTCCTGCACTCGCCCTCGCCGGGTCCCACCGACCCGCTCCCGGACTGGCCCTCGCCGGTTCCCGTCGACCCGCTCCCGGACTGGCCCTCGCCGTCCGGCGTGAGTGTCTGCGCCGGGGCCTCGTCGTGGAGACCGGCGGCCGCCACGCCGGTGAGGTGCGGCTGCTGCCGCCGCTGACGATCAGCGACGAGCAGGCCGCCGCGGTCCTCGACCGGCTGGCCGACGCGCTGGCGGCGGCCCGCGACCGCACCGGTCGTCACGGGCCGCCGTACCCGCCGGGGAACTTGTCTCGTCCCGCCTCCTGAGAGGAGCGCCGCCGTGCCGCCCACCGCCCCCGGATCCGCCTTGATCGCCCGATTGTCAGTGCCGGGCCGTAGGGTGGTCGCGCTATGACGAAGCCCTCACTCCCCGAACTCCTGCATGCCGCCGTCGCCGCCGTCGGCGGCACGGAGCGCCCCGGCCAGGTGACCATGGCCGAATCCGTCGCGGAGGCGATCGACGACGGCTCCCATCTGCTGGTCCAGGCCGGCACCGGCACCGGCAAGTCGCTGGGCTACCTGGTGCCCGCGCTCGCGCACGGAGACCGCGTCGTCGTGGCGACGGCCACCCTCGCCCTGCAGCGCCAGCTCGTCGAGCGGGACCTGCCGCGCACGGTCGACGCGCTGCACCCCTTGCTGCGCCGCCGCCCGGAGTTCGCGATGCTCAAGGGCCGGTCGAACTACCTGTGCCTGCACCGCCTGCACGAGGGCGTCCCGCAGGACGAGGAGGATGGCCTCTTCGACCAGTTCGAGGCGGCCGCGCCGACCAGCAAGCTGGGCCAGGACCTGCTGCGGCTGCGTGACTGGGCGGACGAGACCGAGTCGGGTGACCGCGACGACCTCACGCCCGGGGTCTCCGACCGTGCCTGGTCCCAGGTGTCGGTCTCGTCCCGCGAGTGCCTGGGCGCGTCCAAGTGCGCGTACGGCGCCGAATGCTTCGCCGAGATGGCCCGCGAGCGCGCCAAGCTCGCCGAGGTCGTCGTCACCAACCACGCGCTGCTCGCCATCGACGCCATCGAGGGGGCCCCGGTCCTGCCGCAGCACGAGGTGCTGATCGTCGACGAGGCGCACGAGCTGGTCTCGCGGGTCACCGGCGTCGCCACCGGCGAGCTCACCCCGGGCCAGGTCAACCGCGCGGTGCGCCGCGCGGCGAAGCTGGTCAACGAGAAGGCCGCCGACCAGCTCCAGACCGCCGCCGAGGGCTTCGAGCGGCTGATGGAGCTGGCCCTGCCGGGCCGCCTGGAGGAGATCCCGGAGGACCTCGGCTACGCCCTCATGGCGCTGCGCGACGCCTGCCGTACGGTGATCTCCGCGATCGGCGCGACCCGCGACAAGTCCGTCCAGGACGAGGACGCGGTCCGCAAGCAGGCCCTGGCCTCCGTGGAGTCGGTGCACGACGTGGCGGAGAGAGTGGTGAACGGCTCCGAGTGGGACGTCGTCTGGTACGAGCGCCACGACCGCTTCGGAGCCTCCCTGCGGGTGGCCCCCATGTCGGTGTCGGGCCTGCTGCGGGAGAAGCTCTTCGCGGACCGCTCCGTGATCCTGGCCTCCGCGACGCTGAAGCTGGGCGGGGACTTCAACGGCGTCGGCGCGTCCCTGGGCCTCGCCCCGGAGGGCACCGAGGGCGACGACGTGCCGCAGTGGAAGGGCATCGACGTCGGCTCCCCCTTCGACTACCGCAAGCAGGGCATCCTCTACGTCGCCAAGCACCTGGCCCGACCCGCCCGCGACGGCGACCGCGCCGACATGCTCGACGAGCTGACGGAGCTGATCCAGGCGGCGGGCGGCCGCACGCTGGGCCTGTTCTCCTCGATGCGGGGGGCGCAGCTCGCCGCCGAGGAACTGCGCTCCCGCATTCCCGAGTTCCCGATCCTGCTCCAGGGCGAGGAGACCCTCGGCGAGCTGATCAAGAACTTCGCGGCCGACCCGCGGACCTGTCTCTTCGGCACCCTGTCGCTCTGGCAGGGCGTCGACGTCCCCGGCCCCAGCTGCCAGCTGGTGGTGATGGACAAGATCCCGTTCCCGCGGCCGGACGACCCGCTGATGAGCGCCCGCCAGAAGGCGGTGGAGGACGCCGGCGGCAACGGATTCATGGCGGTCGCCGCCACCCACGCCGCGCTCCTGATGGCCCAGGGCGCGGGCCGCCTCGTACGGGCGTCGGGGGATCGCGGTGTGGTCGCGGTGCTGGACCAGCGGCTGGCCACCGCCCGGTACGGGAGTTACCTGAAGGCGTCCCTGCCCGACTTCTGGTACACCACGGACCGCAACCAGGTGCGCAGGTCGCTGGCGGCGATCGACGCGGCGGCGAAGCAGGCCGAGGCGCAGGCGGCGGTGGAGGCGGAGTAGGCCGAGGCGGGGTAGGAGTGGGGCCCCGGCCCCACAGGGCGGCCCCGAGGGCGGCCGGGGACAGGGCAGAACAGGGCAGGGCAGGTCAGGCCAGAACAAAGCAGGGCAGAACAGGGCAGGGCCCCGGAACCGGCGCAGTGGTTCCGGGGCCCGGTCAGGGAGCGGTTCCGACGCAGGACCGCTCGCTGCGGCCGTCACACGCGCCGCAGCACCGCCACCACCTTGCCCAGGATGGTCGCGTCGTCGCCGGGGATGGGCTCGTACGCGGAGTTGTGCGGGAGGAGCCAGACGTGGCCGTCCTCGCGCTTGAAGCGCTTGACGGTGGCCTCGCCGTCGAGCATGGCGGCCACGATGTCGCCGTTCTCGGCGACGGGCTGGCGGCGCACCGTGACCCAGTCGCCGTCGCAGATCGCGGCCTCGATCATCGAGTCGCCGACGACCTTCAGCACGAACAGCTCACCGTCGCCCACGAGCTGGCGGGGCAGGGGGAAGACGTCCTCCACCGACTCCTCGGCGAGGATCGGACCACCGGCGGCGATGCGGCCGACCAGCGGGACGTACGACGCGGCGGGCTTGCCGGCGGTGTCGGTGGGCTGCACGGAGGCGGCCTGGTCGGAGCCGCGCACCTCGTAGGCGCGCGGGCGGTGCGGGTCGCGGCGCAGGAAGCCCTTGCGCTCCAGTGCCATCAGCTGGTGGGCGACCGAGGAGGTGCTGGACAGGCCGACCGCCTGGCCGATCTCCCGCATCGACGGCGGGTAGCCGCGTCGCTGCACGGAGTCCCTGATGACCTCGATCACCCGGCGCTGCCGGTCGGTGAGCCCGGAGCTGTCCGCCCGGATGCCTGGAGGTCGGCCCGGCAGGGAGCGCTTGGGTCCCTCGGCGTTCACAACTTCGTTCATCGCATGCACCGGCTCGAGTCGGCCCTGGGAGCGGTCCTGGGCAGTGATGGTGGCGCTGTCTGCGGTGGTGGTCACGTCGGCCCCTCTCGATGGTCTCCCTGCTGGACAACGGTAGTTGCTTTCGAAAGGTTGCGCCAAACACACGTTCGAGTGAAAAACTGCGAGTTACCTGACGCGATCGCGTGTTTGGGTGTATGGCTGACGCGGCACCTGGCAGGCCAGGCAATAGGGCTCATTGTTGTACGCTTCACCGCCGGGCCGACGACCTTGTGGGTCGCCGCCCAGTCTGCCATCCGGGACGTCGGCGACCGGCACCGGCTCCGCGTCCGCGTGGGGGCCTCGCGCCCCCTCCGCGTGGCGCTCACGGTATCCCCGTACGCTCGGTGACGATACGGCCGTGCGCCGACGTCTTCCCGATGTGTCCCGACGTGTCACCGGTGGGTGTCGACGAGTGCCGGCGAGTGCCGACGAGTACCGTCGCCGCGCGTGCCGGCCCCGCGGCGCCCGCCCCGTCGCGCCGTGTCCCGGCCCGACATCGCGCGACACGCGCGGGCGACCTGTGTGTATGGGCCAATCCCCACATCTAGTGGTTGGATTGCGACAGCAGCCCAGAAGTTGTGGTGCCCCGGGTCTTCGGACCTCCGGAGATCGCCTATGCTGGGGGCTGCTTCGAGGGGCTCGTGAGGCCCAGCGAGGTTGTTGAGTCTGCTGTGAGGAGGGTTGGGAACCATGCACTGCCCCTTCTGCAGGCACCCCGACAGCCGTGTCGTCGACAGTCGTACGACCGACGACGGCACGTCGATCCGCAGGCGCCGTCAGTGCCCTGACTGCTCCCGTCGTTTCACGACGGTGGAGACGTGCTCACTGATGGTGATCAAGCGGTCCGGAGTCACCGAGCCCTTCAGCCGCACCAAGGTCATCAACGGCGTGCGCAAGGCGTGCCAGGGGCGGCCCGTCACCGAGGACGCACTCGCCCAGCTCGGCCAGCGGGTCGAGGAGGCGGTGCGGGCCACCGGGAGCGCCGAGCTGACCACCCACGACGTGGGGCTGGCCATCCTCGGCCCGTTGCAGGAACTCGACCTCGTCGCGTATCTGCGGTTCGCCTCCGTCTACCGGGCGTTCGACTCGCTGGAGGACTTCGAGGCCGCGATCGCGGAACTCAGGGAGGAGACGCGACGCGCCGCCGCGGACGACGACGACCGCCAGGGCGCTGTCGCGGAGAGCCGGGAAGACGAATCCGGGCCCGGGGAGACCGTCCAGGTCCCCGAGCCCGCCCACGCCGCCGACTGACCGGAGGGCCGGAACCGGGCTGGAGGTCCCGGGACCGGCCGGACGGCGGCGATCGAAGACCCGTTGCGGGCGGCAGCGAGAGGGCGCCCGCGACATCAGACACCACACCGTGCCACGGGAACATTCGGGGCACTTCAGGGCGTTTCGCCCGTACCAGGGAGGCGGCATGACAGAGACGGCGAGCGGTCCGGCACGAGGTTCCCGAGCCAAGGGCGCCAAGGCCGGCAAGGGACTGCGTATCGAGCGCATCCACACCACCCCGGGCCTGCACCCGTACGACGAGGTGACCTGGGAGCGCCGTGACGTCGTCATGACCAACTGGCGCGACGGCTCGGTCAACTTCGAGCAGCGCGGCGTCGAGTTCCCCGACTTCTGGTCGGTGAACGCGGTCAACATCGTCACCAGCAAGTACTTCCGCGGTGCCGTCGGCACCCCGCAGCGCGAGACCAGCCTCAAGCAGCTGATCGACCGCATCGTGAAGACGTACCGGAAGGCCGGCGAGGACCACAAGTACTTCGCCTCGCCCGCCGACGCCGAGATCTTCGAGCACGAGCTGGCGTACGCCCTCCTGCACCAGGTCTTCAGCTTCAACAGCCCCGTCTGGTTCAACGTCGGCACGCCGCAGCCCCAGCAGGTCTCCGCCTGCTTCATCCTGTCCGTCGACGACTCCATGGAGTCGATCCTCGACTGGTACAAGGAAGAGGGCATGATCTTCAAGGGCGGCTCCGGCGCCGGCCTGAACCTTTCCCGCATCCGTTCCTCGAAGGAACTGCTGTCTTCCGGCGGCAACGCCTCGGGCCCCGTCTCCTTCATGCGCGGCGCCGACGCCTCCGCCGGCACGATCAAGTCCGGCGGCGCCACCCGCCGGGCCGCCAAGATGGTCATCCTCGACGTCGACCACCCCGACATCGAGGACTTCATCGAGACCAAGGTGAAGGAAGAGGAGAAGATCCGCGCCCTGCGCGACGCGGGCTTCGACATGGACCTCGGCGGCGAGGACATCACCTCCGTCCAGTACCAGAACGCCAACAACTCGGTCCGGGTCAACGACGAGTTCATGAAGGCGGTCGAGTCCGGCGGCAAGTTCGGCCTGCGCGCGCGGATGACCGGCGAGGTGATCGAGGAGGTCGACGCCAAGTCCCTCTTCCGCAAGATGGCGGAGGCGGCCTGGGCCTGCGCCGACCCGGGCATCCAGTACGACGACACCATCAACCACTGGCACACCTGCCCGGAGTCCGGCCGCATCAACGGCTCCAACCCCTGCAGCGAGTACATGCACCTGGACAACACGTCCTGCAACCTCGCCTCGCTGAACCTGATGAAGTTCCTGAAGGACGACGGCAAGGGCCACCAGTCCTTCGACGTCGACCGCTTCACCAAGGTCGTCGAGCTCGTCATCACCGCGATGGACATCTCCATCTGCTTCGCCGACTTCCCGACCCAGAAGATCGGCGAGAACACGCGCGCGTTCCGCCAGCTCGGCATCGGCTACGCCAACCTCGGCGCCCTGCTGATGGCGACCGGCCACGCCTACGACTCCGACGGCGGCCGCGCCCTCGCCGGCGCCGTCACCTCGCTCATGACCGGCACGGCGTACAAGCGCTCCGCCGAGCTCGCCGCGGTCGTCGGCCCGTACGACGGCTACGCCCGCAACGCCGACGCGCACCACCGCGTCATGAAGCAGCACGCCGACGCCAACGCCGTGGCCGTCCGCATGGACGACCTCGACACGCCGATCTGGGCCGCCGCCACGGAGGCCTGGCAGGACGTGCTGCACCTGGGCGAGAAGAACGGCTTCCGCAACTCCCAGGCGTCCGTCATCGCCCCGACCGGCACCATCGGTCTGGCGATGTCCTGCGACACCACCGGTCTCGAGCCCGACCTCGCCCTGGTCAAGTTCAAGAAGCTGGTCGGCGGCGGCTCGATGCAGATCGTCAACGGCACCGTCCCGCAGGCCCTGCGCCGCCTGGGCTACCAGGAGGAGCAGATCGAGGCGATCGTCGCCCACATCGCCGAGCACGGCAACGTGATCGACGCTCCCGGCCTCAAGCACGAGCACTACGAGGTGTTCGACTGCGCCATGGGCGAGCGCGCCATCTCCCCGATGGGCCACGTCCGCATGATGGCCGCGATCCAGCCGTGGATCTCCGGCGCGCTGTCCAAGACGGTCAACATGCCGGAGACGGCGACCGTCGAGGAGGTCGAGGAGATCTACTTCGAGGCCTGGAAGCTGGGCATCAAGGCGCTCGCGATCTACCGCGACAACTGCAAGGTCGGCCAGCCGCTCTCCGCCAAGAAGAAGGAGACGACGCAGGCCAAGGCCGAGCAGCCGGCCGCGGAGTCCAAGGTCGAGAAGGTCGTCGAGTACCGTCCGGTCCGCAAGCGCCTCCCCAAGGGCCGCCCCGGCATCACGACGTCCTTCACGGTCGGCGGCGCCGAGGGCTACATGACGGCGAACTCCTACCCTGACGACGGACTGGGCGAGGTCTTCCTGAAGATGTCCAAGCAGGGCTCGACCCTCGCCGGCATGATGGACGCCTTCTCCATCGCCGTCTCCGTGGGTCTGCAGTACGGCGTGCCGCTGGAGACGTACGTCTCGAAGTTCACCAACATGCGCTTCGAGCCGGCCGGCATGACGGACGACCCGGACGTGCGGATGGCGCAGTCGATCGTCGACTACATCTTCCGTCGCCTGGCGCTCGACTTCCTGCCCTTCGAGACCCGCTCCGCGCTCGGCATCCACTCCGCCGAGGAGCGTCAGCGCCACCTCGAGACGGGCTCCTACGAGCCGTCGGAGGACGAGGTCGACGTCGAGGGCCTGGCCCAGTCGGCGCCGCGCGCCCAGGAGCTGAAGGCCGTCGCCACGCCGAGGGCCGAGGTCGAGGCGGCCCAGCCCGCCCCGAAGCAGGCGCACACCAGCGCCGAACTGGTGGAGATGCAGCTCGGCATCCAGGCCGACGCCCCGCTGTGCTTCTCCTGCGGCACCAAGATGCAGCGCGCCGGCTCCTGCTACATCTGCGAGGGCTGCGGCTCCACCAGCGGCTGCAGCTGACCGGGGCGGGGCGCGTCCCCGCCTGACGGACGCTTCACGCGAGAGGGGGGCCGACCCACGGGGGGCGCCCCACTCACCCCGGGGCGGCGGGGGCCCGGGGGGGGGGAATAGGGGGGGGGTGGGTGTGAGTGTAGAGGTAGAAGGGGAG
>NZ_JBFADM010000048.1:0-65548 GCF_040641355.1 Streptomyces sp. NPDC020996 | reverse complement strand
CCGTCTCCAGCTTCACCTGACCCGGCCGTGGCATCCCGGCACCTCCCCGCCACGCACCCTACCAGCCGACGACCTTAAGTCACTGGTATTGAGGCTAAGGCCGCCAGGGCGGGGACGGGTCCGCTCATGTCGGGGGTTGGGGGCAGCGAGAAGACGGACGGGCCGCACCGGCGAACGTTTGCTGTGGACTAGCTGTGGACGAACTTCGCCTCGGCGAGCCTGTGAAGGGGCCTGACCTGCGCAGACGTAGTGGTTCTCAACGGCCTCCGGAGCCGTGTGCGCAAGGTTCGAATCCTGTCGGGGCACCCTGCATGAGGTGCCCAAAGACCCCGTCGCCAGCGGAGTCGCTGAGGCCGGCGTCTTCGCGTTTGTGCAGGCGTCTGCGGTCCGGAGCGGCCGGGGTGGCCGACGTGGCAACAGCGCAGACGGGGCAAACAGGCCTCAGCGGCCGGCCGGGTTGGGCGAGGCCGGTGAAGAATACGAGCTGTCGCAGCAGCATGGCCACGTCGGTGCTCCGGGCGCCGTCGTAGGTGTGGAACTCGTCGGAGACGACGTACGCGAGTGCGGAGTTGCGCCACAGCCGATGGTCATCGGGCCGGTGGAGGAGCAGGTCGGGCAGCTTGTAGTCGGTGATCAGGATGTGCCGGAGTGGCGGGCGCTCTGCCAGTTCGCGGCGCGATCCGTATTCTGACGTCCGCGCCGCCCGGCCCATGACCGCCCGTTGCGTACGGAGGCAGCCCCCGTTGAACACGGACCTCAGTTTGCTCACCGGCGTCCGGCAGACGTTGGCCGTCGTGCTGCCGGTCCGGTTCACCGCGGTCGCCGGCTGGCAGAGCGGGCCCATACCCTTCGAGCTCGGCAGCCGTCGGACCGATGCCGCCACCCGGCAGACGTACTTCACCCCGGCCGCCGCCCGTGCCCTCTACGGCACGCCTGAAAGGCCCTGCCGCTGGCACCGGTTCATGGACGTGCGGCATGAGTCCCTGCATCTCAGGGGTGTCGAGTTACTGCGCACCGCCACCACCCACCATCCGAATCATGGTTTGGCGGTGCTGCACTTCGACGTCGAGGGGCCTGCCCTCCTGGAGACGCTGCGGGCTATCGGTCATCGCAGCCACGCCGCCTCCGATCCGCTCGACGGTCCGCTGTCGCCCAGGGTGGTGCTGGCCGGGATCGCCGAGCCGCGCGGAGCCGCTGCCCCGTTCGCGATCGCCCGCCCGTACACGGTCGCGTTCCTCACGCCTGGCATAGAGCACACCCCGGCGTTGCGGCAGGACGTCCGGCTTCCGGAGAGCGCGGATCGCTGGCTCTGGTACCTCGCTTCGCGGTCCACGGAGGCCGACGTGCCCACCCCGCTCGAGCACTGGCCCGAACGGTCGGAACAAGCGGTGCGCATATCCGCCGACTGGAGTGCTCTGGTGCTGCGCCACGGCGCGGCCTTCCTCGGGCACCGCGCCGACCCGGGCGAGGGGGACTTCTACGGCTTCGCGCAGTTGCACGGCCGCACTGTCTACCTCGACGCCCTGCTGCTCGGCAGCGTCCAGCGCGACCACATCGACGAACTGACCGACGGTCTCTCCGGTGTCTTCGACGGCCCGAAGCTCGCCCGCCGGGTGTCCGCCCTCGAACGGCACATCGCCACGTTCCGCAGCACCTACTGGCGCCAGCATCTCACCGCCCACGGCCCGGCCAACGAACTGCTGCTGAGTTTCCAGAGCCAGTACCGCCTCGCGGAGCGCTTCGACGAGATCCTCGCCGAAGCGGCGGACTACGCACGGCTGGTACAGACGCAGGAGAGTCAGCAGATCGCTGGCGCGCTCGGGGTCCTGACCATTCTCGGTCTGCCTGTCGGTACGGCCCTGAGCATCCTCCAGGTACTCGGCGCCGGGGGAGCCGTCGCCGTCGTCGTGGCGCTCGTCGCCGCGCTGGCCGCCACGGCACTGGTCCTCACCACACGCTACGGCCGCCTCGTCCTGTCCTCACTGCGCGGCGGGGACTCCGGCGACAGTCGATGACATGCGTGTCCCCCCCGCCGTGGGACGGGTACAACGACCGGATACTGCCTGTGCCCACCCTTGATCACGCGCTAGCTTGCTCTCCGCGGACCTGGGCGAAGAGGATGCGGATCACGGGGTGACGGTCAACGAGGGGGAGCCGCTCCGGCTGTACAGAAGGGCGCTGAGGTACGCGGAATCGGACCCCGAGGTCTTCCTCGGCACAGCGAGGAGAGCAGCGGAGTCGATCCTGTTGGACATCGCCGTGCGGGAGGCGGTCGGCTCCAAGCCGACACTGGAGTCCCTGCTGACCGTGCTCACCGCGAAGAACCTGGTGCCGCCCAAGGTCGTGCTCGCCGTGCGCACGATCCAGAACTACGGCAACTACGGCAGTCACGCCCAGGACGGATCGGTCGAGGAGATCTCCGCCGAGGACGTCAGGCCGTGCCTCAACGCCTTGACCCAGTTGGCCGTCTGGTACGGGCAGACGAGCAGATCGCTCGCCGAGGAGGCCGTGCGGCATCAGCTCTCCGACCACCGGCGCAGTACGGGGACGACCCGGGTCGCGGACTCCACGCTGATCGTGGTGAAGGCCGTACTGCTGGGCTGCGGCCTGGAGAAGGCGCTGGCACGACGGAACCACCGTGTGGTGCCGTTGCAGCTCCCCTGGTCCGACAATCTCGTGCGGGACGTGTCGGCCCGGCTCCTTGATGCCGCGGTCTACAACGAGCAGCGCACACTTCGCCTGCTCGAGACGGATGAGGCCGTCCGGGACCAGGTGGTGCCCGTCGGGCGGGTCGGCTACTCGATGGGGGGCCGCAATTTCTACCTGCTCGCCGCCCGCGGTGGCCGGTGGGGCGGTGTGACGGCTCAGGAGTTCCTCGCGGATCCGGCCGGTGCGCAGATCGCGGTACCCAAGCACAGCGACATGTTCGACAACCTGCTCTCGGCGCTGTCGACCGACGAGGCGGGCCTCGCGGACATGGGGATCAGTGTTCTCGACGTACCGCACCATCTGGGGCTGGAGTTGTTCCATCTGAACCCGGACGTGCTGGCGGTGGGCGGCCAGAACCTGCGCATGCACGCCCGGGACGACGATGCCTACTTCGAGCTCCTCAACTCCGACATGCTGCCGGCGCCGACCCAGGCGCGGCTGCGTTCAGCCGCCGCCAACCTGCTCATCGCGAACCGGGTCTGGCTGGAGGAGCTGGATCTGCGTCCCGGGGAGTTGCACCGGGAGCTGATGCGGTCGTTCCACGAGTGCGGGTCCGACGACGAGATGTTCGAGCGTCTGGTCCGCGACCTGGTGACCCATGCCGCGTTCCCGCCGGAGACGCTGCCTGACAGCCGTGAACGGCTGGTGCGGCACGTGCTGTTCGAGAGCTACCGCTGGGGCCGGCCGTGAGCGCACCGAAGCGCGTGCTGGTCGTGGGCGGTGTGAACTTCGACGTCATCGCCCGGGCCGACCGGCTTCCCTCGGAGCACGAGAAGCTGCGGGGAAGGGAATGCTCCGTGCTGCCGGGCGGCGCCGCGTCGAACACCGCCGTGGGGCTGGTGCGGCAGGGCTGCGCCGTCCGGCTGGTGTCCGCGGTGGGCGACGACACGGCGGGCGCCATGTGCCTGGAGGTGCTGGACGCGAGCGGTGTCGACACCTCACTGGTTCAGGTGCAGGCCGGGGCTCGTACGAGCATGGCCGTCGTGCTGTCGTCGGGTGCCGGAAAGCGGATGCTGACTTTCGCGGGAGCGGACCGCGCTCTGGCGTTCGACGCCGTCACGGAGGAGGACGTGCGCGCGGCGGATCACGTTCATGTCATCGGGGAGCCCACTCCGGCGCTCGGACGCGTCGTCGAACTCGCGCACCTGGCCGGGCGAAGCGTCTCCATCGAGTGGAACGGCAGGGACATGGGCTCGCTCGCGCACGGAGCGTCGCTCAACTTCATGAACGCCGATGAGGCCGCGCGCCTGCCGCAGACCTACCAGGCGTCCGACGTCATCGGGACAGCGCGGCGCACGGCGGAGCTGGTGTCCGGTGATGTGATAGTGACGCTGGGCGCCGAGGGCGCCGTGTGGGCCACTGCCGACGGTCAACTGTTTCGTGAGCCCACCGTGCCGGTGGAACCATTGGACAGGACGGGCGGCGGCGACGCGTTCGACGCGGGCGTCATCGCCGGCTGGCTCAACGGCGAGGCGCCGACGGCCTCCATGCGGCGAGGCCTCGACGCGGCACGGCATGTGATCACGAGAATTGGAGCTCACCCGTGACGAGATGGCTCGGTGTTGCACTGCTTCCGCGAGCGGACCATCTGCGGGCCGCCGTCCGGCTCCAGAGAGACGTCGGCGGTGAGGTGCGTCTGCAGCCTCCGCTGCATCCGGACGGCAATCTGCCTCATGTGACTTTGTTTCAGCATCCGTTCGGGGACTCCCTCGTTCCGGCAGAGGCGCTGGAGCTGATCGGCTCGGCGGCGGTCGAGAGTGGTCTGCACGGCGAAGTGTCCCTGTCCACCACGGGTGTGGTCTACCAGCCCACCGGCTGGCTGTTCCTGGCCCTGGAGCGTCCGCCGCTGCTCGAAGCGCTGCAGGAGGCCGCACTTGCCGCGCTGGACCGGCATCTCGACCGGGCGGCCTTCGACGGCGGCAAGGACGTCTCCCGGTTCACCGACGACGAGCGGGCCAGCTACGAGCGTTACGGCTATCGATACACCGGCAAGGCTTACGCACCGCACGTGACGCTGGGCCGCGCCGAGGAGGAGACCGCCCTGGAGCTGGTCCGCACCGCACGGGACCGGGTCAGCCTCCCCGAGGAGTGGGTGTTCGACCGGCTCAGCTTCTACGTCATGGGTGAGCACGGCGCCCACGCGGAGACCTTGCTGGAGCGACCGCTGGGCCGGACATGACGGGCCGCCAGCAGTTGCTGACGGTTGCCGAAGCGGCCGTGGACGAGGCGGCGGGCTGGTTGGCGACGGCCGGTGAGGGATGGTCGACTGCGCGGTTCAAGGCCTCTGGTGAGGAGGTCACCGCTGCCGACATCGAGGTGGAGTCCCGGGTGACGCGGGTGCTGGCCGCCCGGACACCGCACATCCCGGTCGTCGGTGAGGAGTCGGCGACGGCCGGGTCCCCGCTGCCCGCACGCTGCTGGGTGCTCGACCCGATCGACGGGACGATGAACTTCGCCCGGGGCGCGCCGATGTATGCGGTGTCGCTGGCGTATGTGCTGAACGGTAGCCCGCTGGTGGGTGTCGTGGAGGCGCCTTCCCTCGGCCGGCGATGGGCGACGCCGGGCCTCCCGGAGAACGCTCGTCCGCTGGCCGAGGACGTGGGCCACGGGGTCGTCGGTGTCTCCGGCACCGGTGCAGGCACTGGCACCAGCACGGGCTCGGGGCGCGGCAGCGCGCGACGCGTCCTCGACCGCGTCCAGGACGAGGCCTACCGGGTCCGGATGCAGGGCTCGATGGCGCTGGACCTGGTGGGCGTGGCAGAGGGCTGGCTGGACGCCTGCGTGTGCATCGCGCCCAAGCCGTGGGACGTCGCGGCCGGGGTGGCGTTGTGCCGCGAGCGGGGGCGGGCGGTTCTCGGCGCCGACGGTACGGGTTTCTCCTTCGACTCGCCGGTACTGCTGGCGGGCACGCCCCGGGTAGCCCTGCGGCTCGCCGAGCTGTGGGAAGACAGCTGAGCCGGCGGGCGAGGCGGGCGCCGCGCGGGGTGGGGTGGAGCCGGACCGCTGAGTGAACACACTTACGGTAACGGTTGCTTGACGGTCGCCTGACTGACCCGTGATGCCGTTCGCCCAGGAAGAGGGCGCCTCGGGGTCGTTCACCAACGCCGACATACGTACGTTGAGTCAGCGTACGCACACTCTGAGTGGACGGTACTCATCACGCGGGGTGACGATGGAGCCGAGTCAGAAGCGGTACGGCGAGGCTGGTGCGCGGGAGGTGGCTGACGGTGGCCTACGGCAACACGGACGACGGCGTTGCGGAAACGACGACACGGGGAGCGGGAGTCTGCACCGAGCCGAGCACGTCGGACAGTCTGCGCACCTTCGGCGCGTTCCTCCATGCCTTACGGGAGCACGTGGGCCTGAGCCGCGAGGAGTTCGCTGACCTGGTCGGCTACTCCAAGCACACGGTCGCCTCGATCGAGCAGGGCCGGCGGATGCCTGACCGCGACTTCGTGGAGCGCGCGGAGAAGGCTCTCGGCAACACGGGGGCGCTGCGGAGGGCCGCGCCGCATCTGTCGCGGCAGGCGGGGCTGGCGAGTTGGTTCCGGCAGTGGGCACGCTTGGAGACGCAAGCGGTGACCTTGTGGACCTACGAGTGCCGGGTGATTCCCGGGCTGCTCCAGACCGAACGGTATGCGCGAGCGGTGACAGAGAGCGTGCCGCCCGTGAAGGACGAGGAGCGGGTGGCCGAGCAGGTCGCGGCCCGGTTGGAGCGCCAGCACCTGTTCGAGCGCAGGCCGCCGATCGCGTTCAGCTTCATCATCGAACAGGCGCTCATCGAGCGCGGCACGGGTGGCCCCGACGTGATGCGGGAGTTGCTCGACCATCTGCTGGAGCGGTCGGTGCAATTCAACGTCGAGTTGCAGATCATGCCGAGATATCAGCCCGATCATGCTGGCTTCGACGGTCCGTTGAGGCTCCTCGAAGCGCAGGACAACAAGTGGTTCGGCTACGCGGAGGGCCAGCGTGGGGGCATGCTGATCTCGGACCCGAAGGAGGTCAGCATCATGCTCCAGCGGTATGCGAGACTGCGTTCACAGGCTCTCAACTCCGAGGATTCCAGGGGCCTGCTGAAGCGACTTCGAGGAGCGCTATGAGCAGCATCGACGAACGGGCTTGGTTCAAGAGCAGCTACAGCGGTTCCGACGGCGACGACTGCGTCGAGGTGGCGAAGGGCAGCCAGGCCATCCACGTCCGGGACTCCAAGGATCAGCGGAGCCCCGAGCTCGCCCTCTCCCCCACCGCGTGGAGCGACTTCGTCACCTACGCCGCTCAGGGCTGACCCGCACGCAAGCAGCAGCGCCCCGCATCGGACCCTCCCGGCGCGGGGCGTTGTCACTCACCGGGCAGGCGGCGTCCACTTGCCGTGATCAGCAGCACGTCTACCGCGTCCGCCGCATCCAGCCGGGTCATGGCCTGCGCATCGCCCGGGTGCAGCGGCCGTACGGTCCTATTCGCCGCCCGCCCGAAGAATGGCCGATCATAGGACTGCAACGCCTCCATCAGCGAGAAGCAGTTTCGATATTACGTAGATTGAAACTTACTTAGGTGTTTGCTCGCCTCCTATGCCAGCGTGACCCCGTCGGAGGCAGCGGACGGGCGAGCCGAACGGGATGACCAGGCCGGTGCACACGTGCGGGAGAAAGGATCAGCTTCGTTGGAAGAACTCGATCTCTGCCAGGGCCAGGTGACGGCCAGAGGTCAGACTCACGGGTGAGCGCAGGGTCAGGCGTACCGTCTTTACGTCGCTGATGCCGGTGGGGATGGTCTGGGGGCCGGGTTTGTCGCTGAGGGTGAGTTGCTTGTGCTGCTTCTCGCCGTCCTGGGTCGTCACCTCCAGGTCCATCTGGAGGGCGCGCGCCTCGCGGGTGTACCTCTCCGCATCCGCGGACGGGCCGTTGGTGATGATCAGGTCCACCAGGCGGAACGGCTTGCGGAAGGTGTATGTCACCGAGGCGCCCGGCGCGGGTGCGCCCCAGTAGCTGTTGCTCAGCCCGTCCGTGGTGTTCTTCGCCGGGTGCCGGGGGGACTCGGCGCTCGCCTTGATGCCCACCGGGGTAATGGGCTGGGCCTTACCCAGTTTGTCCCTGGTGTCCTGGAACAGCGCGCGTCCGGCGGGGAGCAGCAGGAGACCGCCGGCGCACAGCGCCAAGACCACGGCCGTGATCACCAGGAAGCGGACAGCCCGGCCCGAACTCGCCCTTGCTTTGCGGCGGAACGGCCACATGGTCCGCCACCAGGGCAGCGGTTCGGGCTGCGCGGCGGGGGTCAGCGGGGCCGCGCAACGGCGGCAGAAGCGGCGGTCCGGCGAATTGGGAGTACCGCAGGAGGGGCAGGGCACGCCTGCCACCTCGTCGGGCACTTCAACGGGGCGTACGACGGGGCGGGGAGCCACCGGCTTCGCGGGGCGCACGGCCTGGATGGGATCGACGGGCTGGATGGGTTCAACGGGGCGGATGGGCGCGGGAGTCGGCGGCTCGGGGGTGGGGGCGGCTTCGGCGGTGCGGGGGGCATCGGCGGTGCGGGTGGGGCTGTCGTCAGCGGCAGGCGGGTGGGGGGCGGGGCTCGTCGTCGCGTCCGGGGCGGAGGCGGGCACGGAGTCCCCGGTACCGCTGTCGCTGTCCCCGGAGCGTGGGTCCGCGGCAGGCTCCGGGGTCGTCCTCCGCGCCTCGCTGCGGTCGCGGCCCGTCAGTCGCGTACGCAGGGACGGGCCGTGGCCGGGAGCGGGGGATGTCGGATCCGGAGCCGACGGTGGGGAGGGCGTGTCGGGGGTGGACGGCTCCGGGGGTGTGGTTGGTGTCGGTTGCTCCGGTGACGTTTCCGGAGACGCCGGGTCCGGAGCTGACGTGCTCGGAGGGGGCGTGCTGTTCGACCAGCCCAGGTACGTGCCGCAGTTGCCGCAGAAGTCGTCTGTGGGGGCGTTGGACGCCCCGCACGCGGGGCAGGCGCGCATGGCGTCACCTTCCTTCGTCGGTGGGGTCGTCGGTGGGATCGGTGGTGGGCGGGCCGGGGAGGATTTCCAGGCGGCAGGTGGTGTGTATTGGGCACATGGTGTTGACGACCTCGCGGATGCGGGCCGGGTCCGGGCGTGCCTCGCCGGCCAACCACACGCGGACCAGGATCTCGGCGGGAGGTTCCGGGGGGAGGTCGGTGCCGGGGGTGTTGGACCAAACGGCGGTGCCGTCGCCGGTGACCTCGGCGTGGACGCCGAGGGTGAGTCGGAGGGCTTCGGTCAGGCCGCGTCTGGTGCCGCGCCAGCGGTGGAGTTCCACGGCTCGGAGCACTGCCTCGCGGCGGCGTTGCAGCGGCCAGCGGGGGTCGTGTGCTGCGCCGACCCAGGACGCGAGCCAGGCGAGGAAGTCGGGCGGGGTCAGCCGGGGATCGAGGTAGGCGGGCAGGTTGTCGAGGGTGGCGAAGACCGGGGCGAGGACGGTGTCGAGTCCGGCGGTGAAGCGTTGCGCGAAGTCGTCGTCGGCGTAGAGGGCGGGGAGTTGCTCGCCGATCGGGTGCCGGCTCGGGAGGCCGGGTATCGCGGCGCGGCTCATCCGCGTGCCTCCGGCTCCACGGCCGTGACGACCACCTGGTGCTGGTGCGAGAAGACCAGCGCGCCCGGCGCCACGTCGATGCGGTCCGTCGGTGCGCCGCGTCGACCGGTGATCGGGTCGGCGGGGAACAGCCGGATCTCCTCGACCAGGGCGTTGCCGGTGGCGCGTTGGAGGACGCCGAAGACGTCGCCGTACTGGACCGGTCGTCCGAAGGGCCAGCCGGTGCCGTCGGGGCCGCCGACCAGCGGGTTGAGGTGGCGGAACAGCGCGGCGAGTGCCGCGTCGCGGACGCGGTCGGTGTCGGCCGGGGCCGCCGCGAGCCTGGCGACCACGGTGACGCCCTGGTAGACCGGCGGTTCGACGACGAGGCGGGTGCCGATCAGGCGGCGTTCGTCGAGGCTCGCGGTGATCGCCCGGAGCACCTGGTCGGAGGGGATGAGCTGCTCGAAGCGGAGACGGTCGTCGCCCTCGTCGGCCACCGCGTCCGGCACCACCAGGACCCGCACCGCGCCCGGGCCGTCGGCGGCGGGCAGGCAACGGACCCGGCGTACCGAGGGGGCGGCCTGGCGGCTGATGATCTCGTAGTCCTCGGCCGTGACCGCGCGTTCCTGTATGCGCAGGGCGTCCGGAGCCCGCAGCTTGGCGTTGGAGACGGTCTCGCCGGCGACGCCGCCGCGTGCCGCCTCCCGGTTGACGACCCGCGCCACGTACGGGACGGAGCTGCGCAGTACGGAGATCGCGCCGCGGGCGACGTTGCCGGCCGGGCCGCCGCCGGTGCGGTAGCGGGCCACCCGTATCCGGGCGCCCTTGGGCGGTACGGCGCCGCACTGGCGCAGTGTGCCGTCCGGTTCGCGCAGCGCGGGTGGGAAGGTGAACTCGCCGGTGGTGGCGTTGACTTGGACGTGGCGGTCGGCGGGGCCGGAGCGGCCGAAGTGGTCCACGACGTGCCAGCGCTGCCAGCCCTCGGGTGAGGACACCTCCAGCACCGGGGGTTCGCCGTCGAGGAGGACGGGCGGGCGGCCGAGCCGGAACGTCTGGCCGGGGACCCCCTCGGAGGTGCCGAGCGGTACGTCGGTCTCGGTCTCGGCGTGTTCGACGGACATGGTGCCGCCCACGGTGAACACCGACGCCTCGCGCACCGTCGGGGACTCCGAGTAGAACGGCTGGCCCGGCTCCGCCTCGGTGACCCGGCAGCGCAGCCAGCCGGCCCGGGTCCCGCCGATCACCGACGCCGTGTGCCCGGGCGGTACGTACACGACGACCTCGCCGGGCCGGTTCAGGCCGCCGGTGGTGTCCTCGCCGGTCTCGCACAGCTGCCAGCCGCCGCCGTCCCACGCCTCCCACACCAGCGGGGGCTGGCGGGGGTCCACGCCGATGCCTTCGACGCGGCTGTCCAGGCGCACCGCGACGACGCAGCGCGGCACCGCCGCGGGGAGGCCGAACAGCAGTGCGTCGCCGGGCTGGGGCGCCGCCTGGAAGACGGGTATGTGGCGGCCCTCGGCCAGCTCCCCGGTCCGGTCGGTCTGCTCGCCGGTGCGGGGGGCGGTCACCAGGCGCGTCAACTCGGATGGGATGATGCGCAGTTCGTCGGTGGTCGTGAACACCACGGCCTCGTCGCTCTCGCCGCCCGCCGTGGTCACCTCGGTGCCCGCGGGAAGCGTCACCGTGTCGGGCTGCGGTGCCGACAGCCAGAAGTCGACCTCGGCCACCGCCGCGGCCGGCGGGAACAGGCGGATGCCGAGCAGGTCGAGGAACGCGGTGTAGTTCTTGTCCGGGACCCGGTTCAGCCGGTACAGCAGTTGGTCCACGAGGTAGGCGAACGTCTCGATGAGGGTGACGCCGGGGTCGGAGACGTTGTGGTCGGTCCACTCCGGGGCGCGCTGCTGCACGTACCGCTTCGCCTCGTCGACGAGTTGCTGGAACCGCCGGTCGTCCAGGTTGGGGGAGGGCAGGGTCATCAGCCGGCGCCCCGTTCCTCGGCCCCCTCCTCGGAGGGGATCGTGTAGAAGGGAAAGACCAGGTTGCGCCGGTCGTTGGTGGATCGCAGGGTGTAGTGCACGTCGATGTAGAGGGTGCCGTCCTCGACGGCGTCGTAGGCGACCACCACGTCGTCCACGGCGATGCGCGGCTCCCACCGTTCCAGGGCCTCGCGCACCTGTTGCGCGATACGTCCGGCGGTGGCGCCGTCGCCGGGCGCGAAGACGTAGTCGTGGATGCCGCAGCCGAACTCGGGGCGCATCGGGCGTTCGCCGGGCGCGGTGCCCAGGACCAGGCGGATCGCCTCCTCGATCTCCCGTTCCCGCTCGACCATGCCGATCCCGCCGGTGGGCCCTACCCGCAGCGGGAAGCCCCAGCCGCGGCCGATGAACCGCTCGCTCATCACACGCCCCCGATCAGCACGGTCGGGTCGCCGGCCGAGATCATCGCGCCGCACGTGGTCTTGTCGCGCATCCGGGCGGCCGGCAGCCCGCCGATGAGGACCTGGCCCGAGGCGAGGGCGGCCGGGTCGGGCATGATCACGTTGCCGGGTCCGAGGGCCAGGTGCGGTGGCATGGCACAGGTGTGCAGGCTGCCCACTACGGCGGCGGGACGGCCGCCGATGAGCACGCTCGCTACCGCCGCGGCCGCGCCGGGCGGCGGCGTGGCGATCACGCCGCCGTGGTTGGTGGGGTCACCGGAACGGGCTGCGGCCGGCATGCGGTGCTCCTTTCATCTTTCATCGGTCATCGCTCATCGGTCATCGGTCATCCGTCATCCGTCATCGGTCATCGGTCATCGGTTACGGATTCGGGCTCGCCTCAGTTGATGCGGAGCAGCTTGGCCTTGAGGACGCCCAGCAGGCCGCCGTCGATGGTGACGTCCGTCCTGCCCGTGACCTTCACCGAGGCGCCGTCGATCCGGACCGCGGCCGTGGCCTCCACGTCCACCTGCCGGCCCTTGACGGTCACGTTGCCCTGCCGCGCGTCCAGGGTGATGCCGGTGCCGTCGAGCACGACGGAGGTGAGGGGGCTGCCCCGCCCGGCGTTCACCGTCAGCTCGATCCGGTCCCGCCGGTCGTCGAGGCGTACTTCCAGGCGCTCGTCGCCGGTCACGAGTCTCAGTCCGGACGGGCCCGGGGCGGCGGCGTCCAGCAGTTCCACCCGGTGTCCCGAACGCGACGCGACGGAACGGCGGTTGACCTTCCCGGTGGTCCTGTCGATGAGCGGGACGTCGTGCGGGGAGGGCTGGTCCACGCCGTTGTAGAGGCCGCCGATGACGTACGGGCTGTCCAGCAGGCCCTGTTCGAAGCCGACCAGGACCTCGTCGTTGACCTCGGGGCTGACCACGCCTCCGCCGCCCTTGCCGCCCCACTGCACGGTGCGCACCCAGTCGGTGACGTAAGTGTCGTCCAGCCAGGGGAACTTCAGCCGCACGGCGCCGTTCTGGGCGCCGCCCGGTTCGCGTACGTCCGTCACCACGCCGATCGCCAGACCGGGGATGCGCGGGCCGCGGCTCGGCGCGTTCGCCCCGGTCACCAGGCCGGTCAGGGAGCGGTCCGGGCTGGCGCTGACCCACACCGTGGTCCGGTAGCCGCCGTGCGGTTCGATGACGTGCTGCACCGCGGTCGCCGTGTACCGGCCGGAGAAGTCCTGCCCGACGTTGCCGAGCGCCACCGGCCTGCCCGCCCGTAGCCTGGGGTTGCCCTCGGCCTCCGCCTCCAGTTCCGCGAATCCGGCGCTGACGTGAGCGGCGGCGGCGTCCGCGACCGCCTTCGTCTCGGCCTGGGTGCGGTACGGGGTGTCCGTGACGGTCAGTTTCGTCGACCTGCCGAACCGGGAGGCGCCCGCCGTCGGACTCAGTCCCGGCACCACCGTGCCACTGGTCACCGACGCCTTGCGGGCCACCAGCGGCCGTTTCGTGGTGACGTCCCAGCCGCGCACCTCCACCTGGGCCGCGCCGTCCGCGGCCGACAGCGAGGCCCGCAGCGCCAGCAGGTTGCGCCCGTACTCCAGCACCATGGGGTTCCGGGTGGCCGGGGTCGACGGCGCGGGCGCGCCGGACGCCTTCTGCGGCCTGGTGAACTGCAGCAGCCCCTTGTCGTCGACGCGCACCTGAGCGCCGTTCTCCCCCGCCAGGAACTGCAGGAAGTCCCAGTCGGACACGTTCGCCTGCGACAGCTGCCGGTAGGTGACCGGCGCTGCTTCGACCCTGCCGCAGGCCAGCCCGGCCCCGGCGGCCACCTTGCGGACGATCTCCGCCGCCGACATGTCGCGGTACGCCACCACCTTGCGGCCCCGCTGGAGGCGGTGCGCCTTGGAGTAGGCGCGCACGACCGTGAAGGAGCCGGTGCGGTCCCGGTCCAGCTCCAGGGCGGTCACCTCGCCGCTGAACAGCCGCTCGCGCACCTGCCCGGACACGGTCACCACCGACACCTTGAGCGGGGTGCCGATGGTGATGCCGGTGGCTTGCAGGAACTCGTGGTCGGGGTCGCGGAAGGTGAGCACCGCCGCGTCCGGCAGGCCGACGTTCTCGTCCACCACGCAGCTCACCAGCTGGGCGGCCCAGATCTGCGGGAGTTCGCCGGGCGCCTCCACGACGGGGTCCGCCGCGAACGAACGGCCGCCGCGCGCCTCGGGTGTGGTCACTGATCCTCCTCAGCGCCCGTGTCGCGCAGCCCCGGCACCACCAGTTCGGTGCCGGGCACGAGAGCCATCGGGTCGTCGATGTCGTTCGCCTCCGCGATGACCCGCCAGGCCGTCGCGTCGCCGTACTCCCGCCAGGCCAGCAGCGCCAGGCTGTCGCCCGCCACGAGGGTGTGCGTGCTGCGGCCGGTGCGCGCGCCGGACGTCGGGTTCTGGCCCGGCGCGTCGACGCTCGCCTCCTCGATGGACAGCGCGCAGGTGGCCCGCAGCGGCTTTCCGTCCACGTCGAACAGCGTGTACGTCACCGACAGGCTGGAGAGCACACCGTCGAACGACGTCGTCCGCGCCGTGCCCCACTCGAACCGGACCCACGGGCTGGCCGGCTTCTTGCGGCCGAGGCTCGCCGGGGTCGGCACGCATGCCTTCATCAGCTTCTCCACCGCCAGCTCCACGGAGTTGTCGTGGGTGGCGGTGGCGTCCAGGAACACCTCGAGGCTCAGTTGGCGCGGGCCGCTGCCGACGAACTCGGGCAGCGCCGACTGCCCCGCCATCCGCGAGGGGGACCGCCGCCACTCGGTGGTCTTGCGCAGTTGCAGGGTGGAGGGGTTGAACTGCAGGTTCAGCCGCGCGATCGTCCCGCCGGGTTTCGCGCCCACGGAGGCCGGGGGCTCCTTCAGGGTCAGCTGGGCCCTGGTTCGGCTGGTGCGGGCTGGGGACACGGCGGGACCTCCTTCCGGGGAACGGACGTGTGCCGGTGAACGGGTGGGTGAGGGAGAGCGGTTCAGGACGGGCGCAGGCCCTGGTGGGCGATCTCCAGGGTCTCCACCGCCGCCCGGGAGTCGGCGGGGTCGAAGGACGGGCCCTGCCAGCGCACCGGGACGATCCCGAGCACCTGCCAGCTGATGATCCGGGTCAGGTCCGGTCTCAGCGCCGCGATCTCGCCGTCCTTGGGCTCCACCCGCTTCAGCGTCTCGTCGAGCCAGCGGGCGATCTTCGCCGTGTCGGCGGTGACCGGCCGGGTGAGCGTGATGTTCGACCAGGTCACGCGGCCGGGCAGTTGCCAGGTGAAGCCGTTGTTGCCGCCTTCGGCGTACGTCTCCATCTCGACCTCGGCGCCCATGCCGGAGCAGGTGTGGAAGGCGCCCAGGTCGTTGCCGCCGATCGCGAGCCGGAAGAACACGCTGGTCGCGAAGATGCTGTCGGTCATGCGTCCGTCACTCGTCCGTCGGTCAGTCGGTCATCGGTCATCGGTCATCAGTCGGGCGGTCTTCGCCCGTCGCGTGGCCTCAGCGGCGTCCGTCGTAGGGGCGGCCGGTGCGTTCGCGGCCGCGCCGCAGTTCGGTACGCAGCAGTCGCGACACGGGGTCGAGCAGGCGGCGCGCCAGGTCGTCGAGGTCGAGGCCGGGGTCGTCCTGATGGGTCTCGGGGTGGCGGGCGGCCGAAGCCGTGGCAGACCCGGCGGACGGCTGCGACCGGCCGCGTGCCGGTACCTCCTTGACCTGTACGCCCGGTACGCCCTTGAGCAGGTCGGCACCGCCCGTGCCGGTGGTGTCGCGCTGAACGGGGGTCGCCGGGCCCGTAGTCGGCCCAGGGCCCGGCGCGACGATCCGTGGCCGGACCACGGGGACGGCCGCCGGTGCCGCCGTGACCGACGGGCGGTCCGAGGGCGGCGGGGCCTGCGGGGCGGTCACCGGCAGGGGCTTCGCCGGTACGGCGGTTGTCGCCGGGCGGAGCTGCGCGGGACGGACCACCGGGACGCGCTGCACGGGAGCTGCGGGGGTGGCGGTCATTCGTGCGCCCGTGTCCTTGCCTTGTGGGACCTGGGGGACCTGGGGGACCTGGGGGACCTGGGGGACCTGGGGTCCGAGGTGCGCGGTCGTGGTCCGCTGGACTTGCGGCCGCGCCGACGCGGGGGCGGGGGCGGACGGGCGGGGCGCCGGGTGCCCGGAGTCCCCGGCGGCCGGTGCGGTGCTCGACGTGGTGTCGCCCGGGGAGGCACCCGGTGCGGCAGGCCAGCGCGCCGCCACCACGGGACGGCCACCGGAGCGGGCGGCGGCGGGCGATGCCGCTCCTTCCGGGGTCCGGGTGCTCAGGGTGAGGGGGCGGGCGGCGAGCAGCGCCAGGGTGTGGGGCTCGGCCATGGCGGAGTGTGTTGCGGAGCGGGTCACGGTGAGCGGGTACGGTCGGCCTGCCGGGCCGGCGGGCCGGGCGCCGCTGGTGCCCGAGGCCACGGCCCTGGCCACGGCCCTGGCCACGACCACCGGGGCCGGGGCGGCGGAGTCCTGGGACCGTTGCCTGCTGGAGCCCGTTCCGCCGGAGTCCGGCCCACCGGATGTCGTGCCGGGGCGTCGGGTGTTTCCTGCCGCGCCTTCCGTGGCCGGCGCGCCCGCCGGTGCCGGGCGGTCGGCCGCGGCGGCCGGGGGCGGTGTCACCAGCGGCGTGGCGGTCCCGTGCGCGTGCTCCGCGGGAGCTGCCTCGGTGGTGCTCACCGTGGAGGAGTCGTCCGTGAGGCGGCGCTGGACATCGGCCGCCCCCAGCAGCGGGGCGTCCGCGCCCGGCGCGCGGGGTGAGGCACCGGCGGGCGGCACCACCGGAGCGGTCGCGGAGTTCTGGACCTGACGTACCGGAGCACGCTGGACGTCCGGGCCGGACGCCATACGGGGGGCGCGGGCACCGGACGGGGCCGCACCGGGCAGCTCGGCGCTCGGCGGCAGCGCGGGCAGGGGCGCGCCCAGGCCGCCGCGGGCGCGGGCGCCGGTGTCGCCGGGGGCGGAGGTCCGACGGGGGGCGTCGGCCGGGGGCGCGGGGGTCGTTCCCTTCCCGCCGCCCGTACCGCTGTCGTCCGGCCCCGGGGTGTCGGCCTGGCGCTGGACGACGGGCAGCGTCGGGCCGGACGTGGTCGCGGCACCGGTTGCGGCACTGGTGACGGTGGCGTCCTGCGGCAACGGCATTGCCGTGGCGGGCAGTTCGCTCAGTGGGGCGCCGAGGGGCGGGCGGCTGCCCTCAGGTGCGGCGGTGCGCTGTACGGGGGCGGTGGAGCCCGCGCTCTTACGAGGCGGTGCCGCCGTACCGGAGGCGACGGGAATGGTGGCGGTGTCGGGCGCCGGGACGGCGGAGGGCCGCACCGCGGCGACACGGCGTACAGGTCCGGCCGGGCGCCGGGCGACCGTCAGCCGGGGCCCCGACGGGCCGATCCGGACTGCAACTGCCGGTCGGCCCTCGGTCGGGCCGGTGGCACCGGAAGCCTCCGACCGCGCGCCCTGGCGAACGGGCTCGGGCCCGGTCGTCTCCGTCGCGGCACGTTGGACGGCGGGGCGGGACGCCTCGCCGCCGGAGCGGGCGGGCCGGGGTGCCGTCGCTCGCTCGGTGGCGCGTGGGACGGCCGGGGCCGCAGGCGTACGGCCCCCGGAACCGGCCGAAGCCCGGGATCCACGGCCGGAGTCCGGCCCGGACGCGCCGGGCGGTGTCTCAGAGGCGGCCCGGCTCGCGGCCCCGTCGGCGACCGCGGGCGGAACCACCGCCACACGTCGGACGAGGGGAGTCGTGGAGACGGCCGGCTGGCCACCGGTGTCGGCCGGGGCCACGACCGGGCCGGCGCCCGGCCGCTCGGCCCGTCGGGCTACGCGAACCGACGGGGAGAGCACGGCCGGAGAGGAGTTCGAGGGCGTGAGACCACGGGTTTGGGGAGCGTCGTCACGCGAACGCCCCTCACCCGGAGCCCTGTTGTCATCGGAACCGCCGCCGGAGGGCCGTACGACGGAGGACGAGCCCGAGACGGCCTCCGCCGGACCGGCCTCACGGTCCGCCGAGCCCGTCCGGCGGGCGACCGGCGGTGTCGGGGCGGCCGTCCGCCCGTCCGGGGTCCCGGATGCCGGGGCCCCGTCCTCCGCGCTGTCCGCCGACTCCGGCCGCAGTGCCCTGAGCAGCAGTGGTCCCCCGGCGGCGTGGGTGGGCCGGGGAGCCGCCGGGCGGGTGACACCGCGCACCAGGCCGGCCGGGGCGGCCGGGAGCAGCGCGTGACCGAGGCCGCTGTCGAAGGAGGGGTTCTGCCAGGAGGCCAGGCCCGCGCGGAAGGCGAGGCCGTCGCTGACCCCGAGCGGGGCGCGGGACAAGGTGAGTCGAGGCACGGCGGTGCGGCGCCATCCCCCGTCCCAGTCGCCGGGCACGGAAGGACCCGCGTCACCCGGCATGGAGGAACCCGGGCCGCCGGGCACGGAAGGACCCACGCCACCCGGCATGGAGGAACCCGGGCCGCCGGGCACGGAAGGACCCACGCCGCCGGGCGCCGAGGACCCCGGATCGCCCGGCGCCCCGGAGGAGTCCTGACCGCCGGACACGCCGGACACGGAGGACCCCGCGTCGCCGGGCGCCCTGCGGCCCGGGCGCGCGCCGGACTGGCCGTCCCCTGCGGCCCGGCGACGCAACCAGTCCCGCCATGCCATGTCCTCAACCGCCTTCGTTCACACGGGTGTTGATACGGGCGATCTCGGCCACCCACTGCCGCCGCTCGTCGTGCGTCAGGTCGAGGATCTCCTCACGCGGCCAGTGGAAGTGATAGGCGATGTACGCGACCTCCTCCCGGAGCCGGGGAAGGGCGTACGTCACGATTCCCCCAGGCGCCCACCCGAGAGGTCGACCTCGAAGCCGCCCTCGCAGTGCGGGCAGGTCACCGCGGCGCGGGTGTGGCCCTCGCTGTTGATCCGGCGGTAGAAGTCCTGGAGGAAGGCGACGTCGGTGGCGTACATCCGCTCCACGATCCCGGCGTGCACGTCGGTGATCGTGCCGAGCCGGGTGATCACCTGGCCCAGCAGCACCACGCTCAGGTACGCCGGGTTCTCCTTGACCCGCAGGTCGATCTGCGGACGCAGCTCGTCACGGGCGGTGGCCAGGCGCATCGCGCCGTGCCGGTGCACCGTGCCCGCCTCGTCCACGTAGCCGCGCGGCAGTTCGAACTCGAACTCGGTGCGCAGCCCGTGGTCCTCCCGTGGCGGCGGGGCGGCGGCGGGGGTCTCCGCCGCCTGCTCCGCGGCCTGGGCGGGCGCCGTCATCGCGAGGATCTCGTCCAGGTTGCCCGCCGTGACCGTACGACGCCTCATTCGACGGTGATCTCCTCGAACACGATCGTCACGGACTCGGTGGCCGGAGACGACTCCCCCGCCTTCAGCGACGGGCCCTCCCACCGGGACACCCAGCCCTGCATCAACTGGATGCGGCGGACCGTGTTGAGCTCGGAGTCCATGATCTCGATGGTGAGGTTCTGCCGTGCGGAGGACACGGCGCCCTTGTTCAGGGTCTCCTTGATCCACTTGGTGAACTCGCTGCTCTTGTCGAGTCCCCGGGTGATCGTCACCTCGCCGGCCTGCCGGGCGCCGGGCTGCTTGCGGATGATCTGCATGCCCCGGTCGCTGACCTGCTTGACCTCCACGACGTCTTCCTCGACGGTCAGTCCGCTGATCTCCTGGATCGACTCGACCCGGTAGCCGCCCAGTTGTACGCCGAAGACGTGGGTGGAAAGAGCATCGCCCTCTGCCATGACTGTCTGTCACCTTCCCTTGCTGAACCCGCGGGTCACTCGTCGATGAGGCTGGTGCTGTCGGAGAACTGGGCCAGGCGGAACACCACGAACTCCGCGGGCTTGACCGGTGAGACGCCGATCTCGCAGACCACGCGGCCCTGGTCGATGGACTCCTGCGGGTTGTTGTCGCGGTCGCACTTCACGTAGAACGCCTCCTCGGCGGTACGGCCGAACAGCGCGCCCCGGCGCCACTCCTCGGTGAGGAACGCGGTGACGTTGCGCCGGATGCTCGACCACAGCCGGTCGTCGTTCGGTTCGAAGACCACCCACTGGGTGCCCAACAGGATCGACTCTTCGAGGTAGTTGAAGAGGCGGCGCACGTTGAGGTAGCGCCAGGCCGGGTCGGAGGAGAGGGTGCGGGCGCCCCAGACGCGGATGCCGCGGCCGGGGAAGGCCCGTACGCAGTTGACGCCGATCGGGTTCAGCAGGTCCTGTTCGCCCTTGCTGAGCCGGACTTCGAGGTCCACCGCGCCGCGGATCACCTCGTTGGCGGGCGCCTTGTGCACACCGCGCTCGGCGTCGCTGCGCGCCCAGACGCCGGCGATGTGACCGCTCGGCGGGACGGTGGTGTTGCGTCCGGCGGCCGGGTCGAAGACGCGCACCCAGGGGTAGTAGAGGGTGGCGTACCGGGAGTCGTAGCCGGCCTCGTCGTTGCGCCAGGCGCGCACCTGCTGGGCGCCCAGGCCGGGCGGGGTGTCCAGGACGGCGACGCGGTCGCCCATCTGCTCGCAGTGCGAGATGACCGCGAGCTGCACGGTGCGCACGCCCTCGGCGTCGATGTCGCCGCGCTGGTAGGCGCTCATCAGGTCGGGCACCGCGACCATGGTGATCTCGTCGATGGTCTCCAGGCCGCCGAACCCGGTGCGGGCGGCGGCGTCGCCGACGTACTCGGCCGCGTCGAGGCGGGCGACCTCGCCGGAGCCGTTCGCGGCGGGCGCGGCCGGGGCGTCGGGCACCGCCAGGGTCTGGGCGGCGGGCCTGCTCTGCGCGGCGCCCTGCTGCTCGGTGACCTGGATCAGCTTGGAGGCGCGAGCCTGGGTGACCAGGTAACCCTTGACGTTCTTGCGGGTGGAGGCCTCGTACGTCTCCACCACCTGGTCGCCCTGTCGGACCAGGAGCTTGAAGCGGTCCTCCGGCGGGTTCTCGCCGTCCGCGTCGGCGACCTCGACCGTCACCCCGGTGACGCCCGGCCGGGCGGCGACCAGGAAGCCGCCGAGGGCCACCGGCTCCGCCGCCCTGTCCGCGCGCCGTCCGCCGTCCGCCGCCGGGGCGGAGGCGTCCTCGGCCCGGCCGCCGATCCGCACGATGTAGGCGGCGCCGCCGCCGTTGGTGAAGTAGCCGTAGACCGAAAGGGGCAGGTAGGCGCCCTCGGTGAAGCCGCCGAAGAGTTGGGTGTACTGGTCCCAGCTGCTGACCAGCGTCGGCGTGTGGAACGGGCCGCTCTCGGCGAACCCGACGAACGCGGCGACGGCGGTGCCGACCCCTTCGATCGGTCGGGCACCGGACTGCACCTCCTCCACGTACACGCCCGGGGTGAGGTACGTCGGCATGCTCGCTCCTTCGCGTCCTGCGGGTCGGTCACCTGTGTCCAGGCCGAGTCTGCGCGGGGGTCCGCCGAGGCGGCAGGGACCCGCGGACCTGGACGGGGGCAGGGCCGCTGCCTTCCGCACCCCCGCGGGCCGTCCGGGCGTCACCCGTCTTTGCCCTGCCGGTGCCCGCGTGGACCTGGCAGATCCGTCGCCCCGCACGGTCCACTGGGGGCCGCGGCAGGGGTGCGCCGACGAGGAGGCAGCGGATGCGGACGTCCAGGGCGCAGAGCGAGCAGGCCGAGACCCGGCAGCCGGCGCGTGGCCCGGCCGCCGCCCGGCGGGAGACGCCCTCGGCCGGCGCCGCCGTGCCGCCCCCGCTCACCGCCGCCGCGCTCCGCGCGGCGCAGAGCGGCGCGGGCAACTCCGCGGCCACCGGCATGATCGCCCGCCGGGCACGTACCACGCCCGCCCCGGAGCAGCCGGACGCCGGCGGGGTGAACGAGGTCCTGCGCTCAGCCGGGAAACCCCTCGATGAACCGGTCCGGGCCGAGATGGAGGCCAGGCTCGGAGCCGACTTCTCGGACGTCCGCCTGCACACCGGCAAGGCGGCCCGGCGCTCGGCGGCGGAACTCGGCGCGCGGGCCTGGACCTCGGGCAACCACGTGGTCATCGGCAAGGGCGGCGGCGACCCTCATACGCTCGCCCACGAGCTGACGCACGTCATCCAGCAGCGCCGCGGGCCGGTCGCCGGTACGGACAACGGAGCGGGAGTGTCGGTCTCCGACCCGTCGGACCGCTTCGAGCGCGAGGCCGAGGCGACGGCCGCCCGGGTGATGGCCCGGCCGCTGGGCGAGCCCGCGGCGGCTCAGACCGCCCCGGCCGTCCCCGCCTCGGCGTCCGGGCGTCCCGTGCAGCGCATGGAGGGGTTCGAGGTCGAGGTGGACAAGCGGGTCAACGACCGCAGCGGCCGGAAACTCGCCGGCGACACCAATCTCGCGAAGAGCGAGAAGGAGGACTTCACGGTCGTCTCGGACAGCAGGCTGCTGGATCACAACGCCGGCGCGTACTCCAACGTCGAGTTCGTCTCCGGCGCCGTCCAGGTGGTGGGGTCGAAGGCGGAGGACGGCCCGGCGGAACTCGACCGGATCGTCGAGGAGATCAAGAGGGTTCGCGACGACTTCTACAGCGCGGTCGACGGGACGTCGCTGGAAGATGCCACGGTGGACCTGGAGATCCTGTCCGGCGGACAGGACGTGACGCTCAGCAGCGAGGGCTACAGGGAGAAGGCCGGGCGGCCGGGCTACGGTGACGGGCTCTACGTCCAGTACACCATCGGCGTGCCGCTGGCCGGCGTCCCCCTGATGTTCGACCACTACCGGGCGGAGGCCCCGGACGTCAGAGAGGCGACCCTGCCCCGAGCCCTGTTCCGGCTGAACCAGGCCAAACCGTTCGCCGCGGCCGAACTGGAGAAGTTCGAGAAGTCCACCACGGGCAAGAAGCGCGGCCGCACCGACACCGACTCCCTCGACGGCTTCCTCCAGCTCTACTACACCCAGGTCGCCGCCATGGCCGACTACCTCGCGCAGGACCAGGACGCCGGTCAGATCAAGAACCAGACGATCTTCCTCTCCCGCTCACGGCTCACCGACGCGTACCAGCTCCTCGACAGCGACATACAGGCCTACCTGAAGCGGAACAACAACCGCATCGTCGACCGGCTGGCCGAGTACCAGGAGAAGACAGAGAATCCGGGCGAGACACTGAGCTTCTTCGACAACGGCGTCAGGCAGCTGGCGGGACTCGAACCGGTCACTCTGGAGACCTACGCGAAGTCGGCCCTGAAGGGCGAGCCGAGCGTGTCACAGCAGCAGGTGTTCGGCGGCATGAACGAGATCGCCCCGCACCAGGTCGAGGGCTCCACCGTGATCCCGATGGAGATCCGCTCGATCGGCAACTACTACAAGACCTGGGACGAGCTGAAGGCCGAACTGCGGAAGATCGCGGGCTGGGCGCAGGAGGGACATGAGAGGGACCGCGAGATCCACGGCCCCGGTGGCTCCCGGCGTTGAGCGCCCCGCCGCGCACTCTCGGTGACCCCCGTCTGCCCACGCCGCGTTGACCACTGCCGGATACGGCACGGACAGGGTGCGGTGCACCGCCGCACTCGCGCCTGCCCGCCTGCCTGCCTGCCGCGCCACAGTCGTACGGCCCGGAAAGGTCCAGTCCGGGACGAGGGCTCAGGCGCCGGTGGCCACCGCCAGGTAGGGGCCGAACTCGCTCTCCAGGACCAGCCGTCCGAGCTTGCGGTACTCCTGGGCGACCGCCGTCACCAGCTGCCGCATGGTGAGCGGGCTGCCGGACTCGGCCGCGAGGTAGGCCGCGGTCACCGCGCAGGCGCGGATGGATCCGCCGGCGAGTTCGAAGCGGTCGGCGCAGAACACGAGATCCAGGTCGCCGGCCCGGGGCAGGCGGTCGCCCAGGCAGCGCTCCCACAGGTCGAGGCGCCGGCCGGAGTCGGGCACCGGGAAGTCGGCCACCACGTCCAGCCGCCGGGTGAACGCCTCGTCCAGGTTGGCCCGCAGGTTGGTGGTCAGCACCGCGATGCCGTCGAAGGACTCCATGCGCTGGAGCAGGTAGGCCGACTCGATGTTGGCGTGCCGGTCGTGCGCGTCCTTCACCTCCGAGCGCTTCCCGAAGATCGCGTCGGCCTCGTCGAAGAGCAGCACCGCGTTGACCGCCGAGGCCTCGGTGAAGATGCGCTCCAGGTTCTTCTCGGTCTCCCCTATGTACTTGTCGACCACCGTGGACAGGTCCACCACGTACAGATCCATGCCCAGGTCGGCGGCGACGACCTCGGCGGACATGGTCTTGCCGGTGCCCGACTCGCCGGCGAACAGCGCGATCACGCCGCGTCCCCGGCCGCCGCCGGGACGCATCCCCCACTGCCCGAGCACCTGCTCGCGGTGGCGGGCGCGGAGCGCGAGTTCGCGCAGCCGACGGTGGGTGGACGGCGGCAGCACCAGGTCGTCCCAGCCGACGCCCGGCTCCACCCGGCGGGCCAGCCGGTCCAGCCCCGCGCCGTTCTGGGCGCGTACGGCAGTGCGCAGGTCGTCGGGGCGGACCGGGCGGCCCGCGAGGGCAGCCGTGCGCACCGCCACGTCGGCGGCCCGGTGCAGCTGCCCCGAGTCCAGGCGGTGCGCGGCGACCGCCTCGGCGAGCGCCTCGACGTCACCGGTCGCGAGACGGTCACGGGAGCCGGAGCTGTGGCTGTCACGGGAGCCGGAGCCGGAGCTGTGACTGTCACGAGAGCCGGAGCTGTGGCTGTCACGGGAGCCGGAGCTGTGACTGTCACGAGAGCCGTCACCGGAGTTGTCGCTGCCGGCCGCCCGTTCGAGGGCGTGTCGCCAGCGCGCGGCCTGCCGCTCCGGGGAAGGCGCCGGCACGTTCAGGACGACCGGGGTGTCGGCGGCCCACTCCGGGGCCCAGCCGACGGTGCCGTGCGTGAGCAGGGGCATCCCCCGCAGCGCCGCGCACAGGGCCCCGAGCGTGCGGGCCCGTTCGGCGGGTTCCGCGGGCAACGCCTCCAGCGGGCCGAGGACGACCCCGGCGCCGGTGAGGCGGGCTTCGCGGGCGGCGACCCGGGCGAGTTCCGGTACGTCGCCGGGGCGCCGGGCGAGCGCCACCGCGTCCAGGACGAGCGGACGCAGCCCGGCCGCGCGCAGGGCGGCGGTGGCCAGCCCCGCCGCGTCGCCGCCCCGGCTGCGCAGATGGACGAGGCCGACGCCGGTGCCGGCCGCGGCCGCCGCGCGGTGGACTTCCGCCGCCTCGGCGGTCGGGTCCTCGCGGGCCTCGCCGAGCACCCCCGCGAGCCGGGCGTCGGGCCGGGAACTGCCCAGGAGGTGCCCGGTGACCCGGTCGGGGACCACCAACACCCTTGACAGTGGCGGCAGTTCGGCCTCGGTGACCACCACCAGGCCCCCCTCGATCAGCGGCGCCCCGGGAGCGAGCCGGAACCGGGCGGGCGCCGCCCCGGCGAGCCCGCACAGTTCCAGGGCCAGCCCGACCGTGGGCCGACGGCGTGTCAGGTCGTCGTTGAGGTAGCCGTAGAGCCGCTCGAAGCGCGCGTCGAGGTCGGGCGCCAGCGCGACCAGGAGCAGGTCCAGGTCCAGCGGGGACAGGCCGAACCGCCGGGCGAGGCCGTCGAGTACGGAACCGGCGGACGGCTGCCACGGCTCGTGCCCGGGTACGGCCAGGCCGCCCGGCTCGTCCAGGATGCGGGCGACCGCGTCGGGGGTGAGGTACTGGCCGCGGTACGGGTCGTCGGGGTCGGGGTCGGCGGCACGACGGACGGCCACGGCGTGGCGTACCCGTTCCTCGACCAGCCTCAGCCGCGACCACAGGTGTTCCGCCTCGGAGGATGCGGATACGACGTCAGTGGTCACGGGTTCGATGGTGTGCGTCATGGCTGACGGTCCCCCCGGCGGCGACGGGCCGGGGCGGGGCCGCGCTCGCGCGGGCCGGCGAAGCCGTCCGGGCCCGGGTCGGTCGCCTCCTGGTAGCGCAGCCGGCGGCCCGGCGTCGTCTCCCCGACCTGGCTGCGGGCGGCGGAGCGCACGACGAGGCCTTCGGTGACCGGCGGTGCGGTCGCACTGGTCACCCCGGCGAGCGGCGCCCGTACCCGTACCTGGAGGGATGCCTTCATCTCCCCGCCGAGCGCCGACCACACATCGGCGGCGGACGGCGCGTCCGCCCCGGCCCCGGCGGTGTCCAGGGCCACCGTCAGGCCGAGTTCGGCGAGCGTGCCGGTGAGCAGGCGGGCGGGCAGCGTGCCGGTGGCCACCAGGGTCGCCAGCACCTGCGAGAGCAGGCGGTGTTCGTCCTGCGGGCGGTTGGCCCACGCGGTGACCAGGTACGCCAGCTCGAACCAGCGCGGCGGGGAGCGCCGTGCCACCAGGTGGCCGTCCTCGTCGTACACCTCTCCGGTGCCGCTGCCGCGCCGGGTGGCGTCCTCCCGGATGTCGTAGAGGAAGACGCAGACGGTGGGGGCGCTGCGGCGGGCCGCCCAGTCCCGGGTGGGGGCGTCGAAGACCACCTCGACGCCCGACGCCTCCAGTCCGGACTCGCCGAGCAGCCGGCGCAGCCCCTCGTCCACCTCGTGGATCACCGGCGGGTCACCTCGTCGGGCGGCTGGATGCTGCCGCTGACCACCAGGAAGTCGGTCTTCACGGGCGAGAAGCCGGGGCCCTTGGCGGTGATGACGCGCGGACCGGTCTGGTCCTTGGCGAGGATGAGCAGCTGGCCGATGAACGTGCCGTCGGGACGGGGGACCGTCGGCGCCGCCGCGGCGGTGATGCCCGGCTTCCAGGTGAACCGCACCGGCGCTCCCGGCGGGAAGTCCTTGCCGCGCACGGAGGTGACGAAGCCGGGCTTGCCGACCTCCGGCACCGCGACGATGCGCGGCTGGAGGATGCGCAGCCGCTGCTTGGCGGTGTTGTCGCTGTTGTCGGCGTCCGTGCCGGTGGTGGTGAGCACGCCGGTGACGCGGCCGGTGAGCGCCTTGTCGGGGCTCAGGACGACCCGGACGACGGTGCTCGCGCGCGGCTTCAGGTCCGGCAGCGCGCACACCCAGGACCGGTCGCAGCCCTCCGGCGGGCCGTTGTCGGGGATGCCCGCGGGCAGGCCGATGTGCAGCCGCAGCCCGGTCGCCAGCGCGTTGCGGCCGTTGCGGACCGTGTAGGTGACCACGACGCGCCCGCCGACGTAGCCCGGGTCGGGCTGGGCGGTGACCTGCACCCCGGGTCCGGCGTCGGGCGCGGGCGGCTCGGGGGGCACGGTCGGGGGCGGGGCCGTCGGGATCGGGATGGGGATCGTCGGGGTCGGGGTGGGCGGGGGTGTGGCCTCGCGCACCGGGATCACGGTCCGGCCGGCGTTGTCGGTGGGCTCGGGGTCCAGGACCGTGCCGGTGACCGACCAGTCGACGGGCTGGTCGCCGGCGGTGAGGCCGGTGAGGGTGACGCTCACCGTGACGGTGCCGCCGGGCTGCACCACGCCGACGTCGCACTGGTAGGCGGCGGCGTCGCAGGTGCCGCCGGGCCAGGTCGCCCCGGCGACCTGCACGCCGGCCGGCGGGACGATGGTCAGGGTGGTGCCCGGGGAGGCGGCGGGGCCCTGGTTCACCAGGTCCACGCCGACCGTGACGGACGTGCCGACCGTGACCTGCGGGCTGGTGCCGGGCGCGTGCACGGCGAGGTCCACGGACTGCTGGACGCTGGGCTCCTTCTGCCGGCCCGGCAGGTTGCCGGTGAGCGGAGTGAGGTCGCCGGAGCCGACGTCCAACAGGCTCAGTTTTTCCGGGCTGTTGACGGCTACGGCGGCCCGCGAGCTGATCACCAGGCTCTTGCCGTCGGCCGTCCAGGCGGCGTCACGCGGCTGGAACGGGCCGGTCGCCGAGGTGTCCGGCAGCTGCCGGCCGCAGGCGCCGGGCAGGTCGCGGGCGGCGGCGGGGGTCAGCACCCGGCAGTCGTCGCCCGTGAGGGAGGTCAGGAGGATGCCGTCACGCTCGTCGATCCGGCCGCCGCCGCTCTTGCGGTTGAAGGCGACGGCGGTCCCGTCCGGCGAGAACGCCGGGCTGTCGTCGATGACCTCGCAGGCGCCGGGGCAGATCGCGGCGCTCAGGTCGCGCTGCTGGTCGAGGTGGGCCACCGGCACGGTCCAGACGTGCTTGTTGCCGCCGGTGCCGTCGATCACCTCGCTGCGGGTGAAGGCCAGGGTCCTGCCGTCGGAGGACCAGGTGGGCTGGGCGTCGCGGCCCGTCTGCTCCCCGGCCGGCGGGGTGATCTCCCCGGTGATCGCGCCGGTGGCCACGTCCGCGACGAGGATGCGGCTGGGCCCGCCGACGCCGCCCGGCGAGGTCCGGGTGAAGGCGAGGTACTTGCCGTCCGGGGAGAACGCCGGGTCGGTGTCCCAGTCCGTCGCTCCGCGTCCGGCGAGCGGCAGCGGCGCCGCGCCGGAGCCGTCGGCGTCCGCCGTCCAGATCCGCTCGATACGGCCTTCCGGGCCGTCCTCGAAGCGGGTCACCACGATCCGGCGGCCGTCGGGCGTGTAGCTCTGCCGCTCGGTCCACGGGTCGTACCCGGACGCGGGCTGGAACAGCGGGTCCTGGGCGGGATCGGTGTGGGTGTCGGCCGCCGGGTCCTCCTCGAGGATCGTCAGCCCCAGATCGCGCGGGTCGGAGCCGTCCGACCTGGCGTCCTGCAGCGTCACCACGTGCGGGCCGGACGCCGAGACGCGCTCGACCACCGCACTGCCGCCGTCGAGCGGACCGAGCCAGGTGACCGAGGAGACCTCCCGGTCCTCGCTGAGCACCACCGAAGGGGTGTCGGCGGAATGCGCGGGCACCCGGAACACATGGTCCCAGTCGCCCTCGCAGGAACACGTGCGGTCGGGGCTGAGGAACAGCACACCGTCCCCGTCGGGCAGCCAGGCTGCCCCGTGCGTACGCCAGCCCGCCTGCTCGCCCGCCAGCAGCGGCCCGTCGGTGGTCCCGTCGGTCACCCTCAGCCTGGGGCCGGACTGTCCGGGCGCGGCGGCCGTGTACGCGATCAGGTCCCTGTGGGTGGCGTCGTCCACCGGGTTCCACACCGGGTCGGCGGCCGTGCCGTTCGCGGGGTCGGTGACCCGGGTGACGGTGCCGCCGGCCAGCGGCCGGACGTAGATCTGCTCCCCGGCCAGGGCATCGGTGTCGCTCGCGTACGCCAGCCGCCGCCCGTCCGGGGAGACCGTCGGGCACTCCTCGTTCGCGGGGGTGTCGGTGAGCCGCGTCAGGCCGGTGCCGTCGGTGCGCACCAGCCACAGGTCGCGCTGGGTCCCGCCGCCCGCGCCGCCCGGCTCGGCCGCGTCGAAGACCACGGACCCGCCGTCCGGGGTCAGGCGGGGGTGCGCGGCGTCCATGCCGCTGGTCAGACGCCGTACGGAGCCGTCGGCGGACCGGAGGTAGATCTGCGGGGTCCGCTCGTCGCGGAGGCTCGCGAAGACCACCTGGTCGCCGAGGGCGGACGGCTGGACGTCCTGGTGGGCCGGGCCCGCGCCGAACAGCGGGGTGCTGGAGGTGCTGCCGGTCACCCGGCCGAGACTGCGGTGCCGGGTGCCGGCGTAGGCGATCCGGGTGTCCGCGGTGCCTGCCGCCGCCGCGGCACGCGGTGCGGACTCGGCGCTGCCCTGCCCGGATGCCCCCGCCACTGCCAGCAGTGGGACGAGCAGCAGCAACGCCATGCCGAGTCTGCCCGGGCGGTACCGCCCGCCGGGGCCACCGGTTCCCATCGAGATCCCCCTCGCGGTCTGGTGCGGCACGTGGATGTGCCCCCGCCACCCTGCGACGGCCGCGCACCGGCGCGGCAGGGCGGCGGAGCCGTGCCCGGGGGAAACGAGCGGTGTGTTTTCGGGCAGCACCGGCGCACCCGGCTCACGTCCCGGAGTCTCAGATGAGTCCGTTCCGCAGCGCGTAGCCCACCGCGTGCGCCCGGTTGCGGAGTTGGAGGCGGGTGATGATCTCGTGCAGGACGTTCTTGACGGTCCGTTCGGAGTACGCGGTCTTGCGGGCTATCTCCGCGGTGTCCATGCCCTCCGACACCAGGCGCAGCATGTCCGCCTCCCGTGTGGTCAGCGTGGACAGGGACAGGCCGCGCGGATCGAGCGGCGAACGCTGCAGGGCGCCGACGTGGCTGAGCAGCTTGCCCAGCAGGTCGCCGGGCAGCACTCCCTCGCCGTTGGCCGTCGCCAGCACCAGGTGGGCCAGCCGGTCCTGGTCGGCCTCGCCGCGTCGCAGCACCGCCGCGACGCCGCACTCGATGACGCGTTGCAGTGCGTCGGAGCCGAGGGTGCTCACCACGAGGCCCACGCGGGTGGAGGAGTTGAGCCGCAGCCGGTTCAGCAGCTCGGCCACGTCGTCGTCGACGTTGTCCACGACCACCAGCGACACCTGGGCATCCGCGGCGGCGTCTTCCGTGAGCAGGTCGACTTCGGGGCGCTGGCGCAACTGCTGGACGACGCCGACGCGCAGGACGGGATCGGCGGCGTAGAGGGCCACGGTCACCCGCTCCGGCCGGCCGGTGCGAGAGGCCCAGTGTCCTAAGCCGGTGGTTGCGGATTCATATGACGTGGGGGCGGACATGGCGGGGCTGTTCTCCTCTGTGCAAGGTTCGGGGGGGTACCTGTCCGGAGTTCGTGGGACAGGCTCGCTGGGGCCGGAGAACACCGGAAGGCGGCGCACGAGAGCCCCTGGAGTGACTTCAACAGGTCGGTATTTACGATGCGTTGACGGTGACTGCGCAGGCACCACGACTGCCCGGATGTTGCCCCCGCGCCCCTCGGCGTACACCCGCCGGTGTTCCTACGGTGGTGGCGTGACGCCTTCTGCAGCCTCTTCCGGTCCCGGTGCGCCCGGACTCGACATCCCGGTCGTGACGGTGGTCCCGGGCGGCACCGCCACGACCAGTCTGACTGTCCGCAACGACAGCGACATCGTCGAGGCCTACAGCCTGGAGGTCGTCGGGGACTGCGCCTCCTGGACCACCGTGGAACCCGCGCGGGTCTCCCTCTACCCCGGCACTTCCGAGACGGTGACGATCCGGCTGGAACCGCCGCGCTCCCCGGAGATCCGGGCCGGCGAGATGCCCCTCGCGGTACGGGTCCTGCCGACGGAGCACCCCGAGGCGGTACGGGTCCCCGAGACCACCGTGCACGTGGCGGAGTTCCACGAACTGCGCACCGAGCTGCTCCCGCGCCGCCGGCGCGGCTGGCTGCGCGGCCGCTACCGGCTGGCGGTGCGCAACGGGGGCAACACCCCCGTCCAGGTGGGCTTCACGCCCGGCCAGGCGGGCGAGGAACTGGCGTTCGCCTTCAGCCCGGCCGAGCCGAAGCTGGAGCCCGGCGAGTCGGCCGAGGTCGGGCTGCGGGTCCGCACGGGCAAGCCGGTGTGGTTCGGCTCCCCGGTGGTCTGGCCGTTCACCGTGGACACCGCCGAGACCGGGGACCGGGAGGGGAACCGGCCGGACGAGACGGTCCACCGGCCGCCGCTGGACGCGGAGTTCGTCCAGATACCCGTCTTCCCCAAGTGGCTGCTCGCCCTGCTGGCGGCGCTGCTCGCGCTGTTGCTCGCCTGGTTCGCGCTGGTCCGTCCGGCGGTGCGCAGCGCCGCGAAGGAGGCGGCCAACGAGGCGGTGCAGCCGCGCCCCACGCCCGCCGGGGAGCAGGGCGGCAACGGGCAGCAACCCGGCGTCGGTTCCGGCGGCGGTGCGAGCGCATCGCCCGGCGCCCCGGGGTCGGGGCAGGGTCCGGGGTCCGGATCGGGCGGCGACGGCACCTCGACCGGCGACGGCGCCGCGGTCGGCGGCGGTCAGCAGAGTTCGGCGACCATCGATCTGAAGACGGCCGGCGGGGAGACCAGGACCGGCACCTACAAGGTTCCGGACAAGAGCGTATTCGGCGTAACGGACATCGTTGTCGCCAACTTCCAAGGTGACGAAGGGGTATTGACGATCACCTTCGGCGACCGCAAGATCACCACAATCGCCCTGGAGACCTTCCGCAACCAGGACTACCACTGGGTCACCCCCATCAAGATCCCCGCGAACGACACCGTGACCATCGAAGTGACCTGCGCTGAGCCGGGCACTCCGGCCACCGGTCGCCGGGCGCAGGGATGTCACGAGGTGCTGAACGTGAGCGGTGTCCTCAGCAGCACCAAGCAGTGAATCCAACCTCAGAGTTCCCGATCATTCTTGATCAGTGCTGAGTACATCTGTAAAGAGCGCCAAGTGGTTCCGTCTGGAAATCGATAACCCAGGTCTGAAAACCGGCACCCGGGCCGATGGCGGCCTTTCCCGTTCGCCCCGGCAATCGATCGCCACCCCGGCGCGCCCGTAGTCGCGCCGGCCGGTACGAGGCACCGGCCCCGGGGCCAGAGCGCCGGGCGCGAGCGGCGGCCCGGATCGCTGGGGGCGGTGACACCCAGCCCTCGCACGATCGCCTCATGGGTCACGCGCCCACGGGAGATCCTCCGTCCCGCCGGGCGGCTGCTACGCCTTGCACCACCGGCAATGCGTGAGCCCCTGCGCTTCCGCGTCCGCTCGGGACATCTGCTCGATTCCCTCGAACGTCTCCGGTTTGCCGTTCAGCGCGGGGCAGCCGGTGTCGGTGTGATAGGAGTCCCGATGGGTGCCGATGCGTACATGAACGTCGTTCATGGAGTCCTCTTCTCCTCGTGGATTCCGTGTCGCCGTCGAAGCGGCCCGATCCTTTCAACGATCACGGCCGACGGCAGCAACGTCCGACGAAGAAGGCTGCCGGCACCTCCGGCTTCTGCTCCGGATCCCATGACCGGTCGACCGGCGCGTCCTCCACCAGAAGTCGTGGGCGCCCGGCCGGCCACGGGTGCCACCAGCAGCCGCCTGACCCTGCGCCGAGGGGCCCGTGGCATCGCTTGGCACTCCAGGCGTGATCGGCCCGTGGTCACTCACTGGCGTCCGCGCCATAATCATGGCAACGCCAGATGGCAGATGGGTGGGGGGATGCAGGGGGCGAGGCACCGGCACGGCGTTCCCGGGACACGAGGCAGAACGACAGCCGCTCACGGCTGGGCGTGGGCAGCCGTCTTCCTCATGTGCCTCGGGTCCGTTTCCGCCTGCGGCGCGGACGAGAATTCCGACGGGAAGGACTCCAAAGGCCTCGACTTGAGCTCCGTCACCGGAGCATGGGGCCCCGCGCGGGACATGTACACGGAGAACGCCCGTCCCGAACGGGCGGTCCTGAACTCGGTGACCGACAATCCCAGTTACGGGGACGAGAGAAACTTTCTTGCTGTCGAAGAGGTTTCCACCGGCCGGTGGCAGACAGATGGCGATGTGGCCCTGAAACCCGGTCACACCTACGAGGCGTCCATCTTCTTCCGGAACGACGCGGCTCCCGGAACGCGGGCTGGGGCGAGTACGGGGACAAAGGTCCGTGCCCAACTTCCGGCAACGGTGCAGGGCCGTGAGCGGATTTCCGGCCTGCTCCAGTCCGACAACGCAGCCGTACCACTCATGTGGAATTCGCTGGTGCTCACGACACCGGCGGATCAGCCAGTTGCCATCCGTATCGTTCCCCATTCCTCGGCGATGTTCACGAAAGCAACTCCTGAGGGCCTGGCTCTTCCTGCTGAGGAACTCTTCTCGGAAGCGGGCACCCTCGTCGGCTGTTCCACCAGAGATGGAATTGTCACCGGTGAGAAGAAGTGTGAGGGGTACGTGCGGTTCAGATTTGCCGCCGACCAACCGAACTTTGTGGTGAGCCAGGCCGTGACGCCTGCCGGAGCACACAGGCATGACAGCGGGCTACGGTTCAAGGCTGAGGCTCGCGTGACCTACACGATCCAATACCGGAACACCGGAACCACACAGCAGGACAGCGTGGTACTGAAAGAGGAGCTACCGGAAGATTTCCGTTACGTCCGCGGCAGTACCAGCATCGCAACGAGCACAACAGGCGGCAAGTGGAAGAAGACCAATGACGGTGTCACCCAGAGCGGCATCAACGTCGGCTCCTACGCCCCGGGAGCCAACGTGTACATCAGATTCACCACACTGCTCCCTGACAGGAACAGCCTGAAATGCGGGCTCACCAGCACCACAAGCACGGCATCCGCCATAACCCAAAATGGAATGGAGAGCACCCCTTCAGTAATCCTTGTCGAGAAGAAATGTGCGTGAATCTGCATGACCGATGAGGACACAGAGCCTGCGGCACCCTCAAAATGGAGAAACCTGCTCGATCACCTGAATTTCGTCATCGCTCTCATCAGTCTCGTCGTGGCCTTGGTGGCATTCTGGGTCCCGATCAGCATGGACCAGAAGGCCCAGAAGCGCGAGCGTTCGCGGACATGCGTCGAAGCCGTTGTCGACCTGCGCTCCGCTCTCACGAGCCTCGAAGTCGGATATCAGGTGGCCCCGCAACAGAAAGCGGACCGCCTGGCTGACTGGGCTGCCGGCAGAGCGGAGATCGAACGAGTCCAGGTCTCGTGCATGAATGTTCCGCTGTCGTCCGCCAAAAGCATCGAGGAATCAAAGCCGCTGTGGGAGCAGTACGACACGGAACAAAATATCGCTCGGGAGAAGAGGCCACCGCTCGACGTGCTCACAGCCATACGCGCGTGGACGATCGCGGTGATCTCTGACCTTACGCAGCAGTGAGGCATCACTGAGCGTTTCCATCCTCACTCTGGGCTGATCAGATGAAGGACGAGGGCGGCCTGGACGAGTTTGGTGATCCGGGTGGTCGAGCAGCGCAGCTTGCGCAGCAGCCGCCAGGACTTGAGGGTGGCGGCGGCCTGCTCGCCGAGGGCGCGGATCTTCGCGTGGGACCGGTTCACCGCCTTCTGGCCGGTGGAGAGGGTCTCCCACCGGCCCCGGTACGGGGTGCGGACCGTGCCGCCGGCGCCCCGGTAGGCCTTGTCCGCCCAGCACGGGATACCGGCGTCGGCGAGAGCGTCGAGGATGCCGTGTTCACGGGCCGCGCGGATGTCGTGGACGGCGCCGGGCAGGGCCGGTGAGGCCCACAGCAGCCGACCGAAGGGGTCGGCGACGACCTGCACGTTCATCCCGTGCCTCTTGTGCTTGCCGGAGAAGAACGGGCGGTCCGCGGCGATGCGGTCGATGGGCGGGAGTGTGCCGTCCGGGATCAGGTACGCCTTCGACGACGCGGTCCGCACCGCGTCGGCCGGGCCCGGGGCGAGAGAGGCCAGGAGTTCGACGGCCTCGGTGACGTAGCGGTAGGCCGTCGTGGTGCCGACTCCGAACCCGGCCGCCGACTGAGCATAGGTGTGCCCCACCCGCGGGTGGGCGAGTGTGAGCAGAGCCTGGCGGCCGGCGCTCAGGCGCCGCCGGCGGGAGCCGATTGCACGGCGATGCCGCCGCAACTGCTGCGTGAGGAAGCGGAGGGCAGAGCTGGACACGTCGGCGCCCGACGGGTAGACAAGCGCGTGAAGCCTCTGGTGGAGACGGTTCTCTTGGTCGAAAACCCATCTACCAGGGGCTTCACCATGTTGTCAGCCCAACTACCCGACTGCACGATGAGGTTGGAACGGGCTCATTGCCTTCGGCAAGGCGGCACGGCGGGCAAGCCGGGGCGGAACCAGCTCCGTTCGGGCCTCGGCCTGCCCAGACTGTCGGCCTGCCTCTCCGGCAGAGGGCTGGTAGACCTGGCGGGATGCGGGCAAGAGTTAAGCTCAACCCGTACCGTTTTTGTATAGGTAGACCCGAACAGATTCGAGGGCGCTGTGGCTGGACAGATCGACAAGCCGGGGCGGCTGCTGGACCGCGATCACGAGTGGGCCCTCCTGAACGATTTTCTCGCCGATCCAGCCACCGAGTTGCGGCTGGCCATCGTCTCGGGGCGCCGGAGAAACGGGAAGTCGTTCCTGCTGGAAGCGCTCGCCGAAGCAGTGGGCGGGCTGTACCTGACCGCTGTGCAGGAGGAGGGCCGGGTGCCCGCGCTGCGCCGGTTCACGGAGGCGATCGCCGCACACGCGGGTGTGCGGCCCGGGGCGATGCAGCTGGACGACTGGCGGGATGTGCTCACCGCCGCGCTGGAGGTGGTGAACCGGACCTCGGGTGCCCCGCTGATCGTCATCGACGAACTGCCGTACCTGCTGCAGCACTCCCCGGAGATCCCCGGCTTTCTGCAACTGCTGTACGACCAGTCGCAGTCCGGCAAGGCACCCGGCGGCCGGATCGTGCTGTGCGGCTCGGCGATGAGCGTGATGTCCGAATTGCTGTCCGGGACCAAGCCGCTGCGCGGCCGAGCCGTTCTGGACCTGCGCCTGCCGGCCTTCGACTACCGCACCGCCCGTACCCACTGGGGAATCGCAGACCCGGCAGTGGCACTGCAGGTCGACTCCGTACTGGGCGGTGCCCCCGGCTATCGGCCGCTGGCCGCGGGACCGGCCCCTCAGCAGGAGGCCGAGTTCGCCCCCTGGGTGGAACGCACTCTTCTGGACCCGGGACGGGCCCTCTACTCCCGGGTGGAGGCGGAGTTCCTGCTGCGCGAGGACCCCCGGATCACCCACCGCACGCTGTACTACGACGTGCTGTCCGCGGTCGCCCGGGGCGCCTCGACACCGGCCAAGGTCGGCTCGATGCTGGAACGGTCCCGCTCCGCCATGGTCGCCCCGCTGGAGGTACTCGAGTCAACCGGCTACGTCCGCAAGGAACAGGACCTGCTCAAGGCGCGGCACCCGGCCATCAGCGTGGCGGACCCGGTGATCCGCTTCAACCAGCTGATCACACTGCCCATGGTGGACCTGGTGGAACGGCGGCGCGGTGCCCAGGTGTGGCAGTCTTCCCGACCGACGTACCACTCGAAGATCCTCGGCCCGCATTTCGAGGAGACGGCGCGCGAATGGGCCCGCTCCTTCGCCACCGACGAGACGGGGCTGTCGCTCGGCGCGGTGGGCACGGCGGAGATCGCCGACCCGGCCGCCCGAACCAAACACGAGGTCGATCTTCTCGCCTTGGCGCCCGGCGAGCGCCCTCAGAACCCGCGGGCCGCCATTGCCCTGATCGGTGAGGCCAAGGCCACCGTCCAGCCCCGAGGGCTCAAGGACCTGGAACGCCTCGAACATATCCGGACCCTGCTCGCCGATCAGGGGCACCGGCCCGAGGGAGCGGCCCTCGCCCTGTTCTCCCTGCACGGTTTCCATCCCGATGTCATCGACGCCGCCGGACACCGCCGCGACGTCCTCCTGGTCGACATCGGCGCACTGTACGGCGACGGCCCCATTCACGGTCTGGCATGACTCGGCGAGCAGGTGGCCGCGCGCTTCGTTGAAGGCCGTTCCGTCCCCTCGCCGGGCGTCCGTGTCGTCCCCGCTTCGCTTCCGGTGCGCAGCATCTCCTTGCGGCCACGGGGTTGGGCGCCGGCGCCAGGCCGAACGGGTCTGCTCGGTGGGTCCCGACGAGGTCCGTGACGATGGCGAAGGAGCGGGTGTCGATCTCTTCCTGGCCCGGCTTTGCCGGGAGAGGGCGCGGAGGGGCCGACGTCGTCGTACTCCCGGGCCCCGCAGCCTCACCGTGTCCGTCGACGGGCTGTGTCGGGTGGGTCGATGGGGCCGAGCGGCCCCCTGCGGGAGGACATGCAGCACCTCCCGTGCCGTTCCGTGGCGTCGGAGGCTGGACAGGCACCGAAGCGAACAGAAGCGAACAGTCTTGAGGAGCCTGTGATGAAGGCAGCAGTGGTCCGGTCTTTCGGCGAGCCGTTGGTGATCGAGGAGCGGCCGGACCCGCAGCCCGGTCCCGGTCAGGTCCGTATCCGGCTCGAGGCGTCCGGGCTGTGCCACACCGACATCCACGCCGCGCACGGCGACTGGCCGGTCAAGCCGAACCCGCCGTTCGTCCCCGGTCACGAGGGCGTCGGCATCGTGGAGGCGCTCGGTGAGGGCGTGACGCATCTGGACGTCGGGCAGCGGGTGGCCGTGCCGTGGCTCGGCTGGGCCTGCGGGCGGTGCGAGCACTGCCTGTCCGGCTGGGAGACGCTGTGCGAGCAGCAGATCAACACGGGGTACGGCTGCGACGGCGGGTACGCCGAGAAGATGCTGGCCCCCGCCGACTTCGCCGCCCGCGTCCCCGACGGCATCGACCCGCGTGACGCCGCCCCGCTGACCTGCGCCGGCGTGACGACGTACAAGGCGCTGAAGGTCGCGGGCGTGCGGCCTGCCCAGCTGGTGGCGATCTCCGGCGTCGGCGGACTCGGCCACCTGGCCGTGCAGTACGCCAAGATCGCCGGGGCGACGGTCGCCGCGATCGACGTCACCGACGACAAGCTCGAACTCGCCCGGGAACTCGGCGCCGACATCCTGATCGACGCCCGCAAGGAGGACCCCGCCGAGGTGCTGAAGCAGCACGGCGGTGCGCACGCCGCCGTCGCGCTCGCCGTGAACGAGGCCGCGTTCGCCGCCGTCTACGGCGGTCTGCGGCGCGGCGGCAAGCTGGTCATGGTCGCCCTGCCCGCCGGCGGCACCATCCAGGTCCCGATCTTCGACACCGTGCTCAACGGCACCTCCGTCATCGGTTCGATCGTCGGCACCCGCCAGGACCTCGACGAGGTGTTCCAGCTGCACGCCGCCGGGCGGACGAAGGTCATCTACGAGACCCGGCCCCTGGAGTCGGTCAACGAGTCCATAGCCGACGTCCTGGACGGCCGGGTCAAGGCGCGTATCGTCTTCGAGATGTGACCCTCCCTGCCCAGGTCCACGCGAGGCGGCGCCGGAGCTTCCCAGCCGGCGCCGCTCGCGTGTGCCGGACCGCGGGGCTGCCGGGGCGTCCGCCCCGCTGTGCTGAAAGGTGCTGACATGGGCGAGCCGCGCGGCGCGGACCGGCATCACCCGGCGGTGGTGGCGCACCGCCTGAAGCGGGCGGAGGACGTGCAGCTGCGCATCGCCGACGCCATCACCCGGTTCGCCGGCTCGATGCCGTTCGTCTACGTGCACGCGGTCGGGTTCGCCGTGTGGATGCTGTTCCTCGAAGGAAGCCCCTGGCCCTCGCTGACCCTGGTGGTGTCGCTGGAGGCCATCTTCCTGTCCACGTTCGTCATGATCGGGCAGAACCGGCAGGCCGCGTTCCAGCAGATGAAGGCCGACCACGACTTCGTCGAGCAGGAACTGGAGCTGAAGACCAACACCGAGCTGACCCGCGCGATCCACGTCATGACGCAGGAACTCCACCGCCGCCTCCTGGAGGAGCAGGACGAGGACCCCGTCGTGCGCTGACCGACGGCGACGGCTGAAGGCAGCCGCCGTGGTTGCGGTTGCGGGCGCGGGCACGCGGATGTATGGGCGTACGGGGTACTCGTTCCCTCGTCGGCGGAGACCGCTCGGGGCCGCCGCCGGGAAGGGACGGAGATGCATTCCGTCGTCGAGTGGCTCACCGGGCTGCCGGGGCCCTTGGTCTATGCCGTGGTCTCGGCGCTCGTGTTCGCCGAGGACGCCCTGTTCCTCGGGTTCGTGCTGCCGGGCGAGACCGCCGTGATCGTCGGCGGTGTGCTGGCCGGGCGGGGCGTCGTCGACCTGCGTCTGCTGATGGCGGTGGTGGTGCTCGCGGCGGTCGCCGGGGACAGCGTGGGGTACGAGGTCGGGCGGCGCCTCGGGCCGCCCGTGCTGCACAGCCGGCCGCTGCGGCGGCGCGCCAGGCACGTGGACAATGCGCGGGAGCTGCTGCGGCGGCGCGGTCCGGCCGCCGTGTTCATCGGCCGGTTCGTCGCCCTCCTGCGGTCCCTGGTGCCGGCCACGGCCGGTGTCGCCGGCCTGCCGTACCGTCGTTTCCTGCTCTACAACGCCCTCGGCGGGCTGGTCTGGAGCGTCGGCAACGCCCTCCTCGGCTACGGCGCGGGCGCCGCCTACGAGCGCGCGGAGCGCCTGGTCGGAGGCACCTTCGCCCTGCTGGTGGCCGTCGCCGTCGTCGTGGCTCTCGTCGTCTGGCGGGTCCGCCGCCGGCGCCGGGACGGGGACGGGGATGGCCGGGCGGACGATCGTCACCGGCCCGTGGGCGGGACGGCCTGACCGCCGCGAGAGTCCGGCCCGCCTGCGCCGGTCAGGCCGACCGTTTGCGGGGCGTGGCCTTCTTCGCCGCCGTCTTCTTGGCGCCGCCCTTGGCCGCCGTGGACCTGGCGGCCGTCTTCTTGGCGGTGGTCCCGGTCGCCGCCGTCTTCTTCGTACCCCGCGCCGACTTCGCCGGGGTCTCCTTGGCCGCCGCGGTCTTCTTCGCCGCGGACGTCGACTTCTTGCCGCCGGTCTCCTTCGGGGTCGCGCGCGCCGACTCGCGGCCGGACAGACGCGTGACCTCCGCCTCCGCCTCCGCACCGGTCTCCGCGCCGGCCTTCCCCGCCGGCTCGCCCCGCGACTCCTTCGCCGCCTTGACGCTCTTCTCCAGCGCCGCCATCAGGTCCAGGACCTTGCCGCCCGCGGCCGGTCGCGGGGCCTCCGGCGGGGCCTCGCCGGCGGCCTTCGCGGCGACGACCTCCTCCACCGCCTCGCGGTACTCGTCGTGCAGGTCCCCGAGGTCGATCTCGCCGAGGGTGTCCATCAGGGCGTCCGCGAGGTCGAGTTCCTTGTCGTTCACCGTGACCTTCGTGTCGGGGGCGAGGCCCTCGGGGGCGCGGACCTCGTCCGGCCACAGCAGGCCGTGCATGGCGATCGCGTCCCCCACCACCCGGAGCATGCCCAGGCGCTCCTTGCCGCGGAGGGCGAACTTGGCGACGGCGACCTTGTTGCTGCGCTTGAGCGCCTCACGCAGCAGGGTGTACGGCTTCGCGGCCTGGGCACCGCCCGCCGCCAGGTAGTACGCCGCGTCCATCTGGAGCGGGTCGATGCGGTCCCCGGGGACGAAGGCCACGATCTCGATCGTCTTCGCCGTGGGGATCGGCAGGTGGGCCAGGTCCTCGTCGGTGATCGGGACGACCGAGCCGTCCGCGTCCTCGTAGGCCTTGCCGATCTCCGACTGGGTGACCTCGCGGTCCTCCAGTTCGCAGACCTTGCGGTAGCGGATGCGGCCGCCGTCCTCCGTGTGGATCTGGCGGAAGGAGATCGAGTGGTTCTCGGTGGCGTTCACCAGCTTGATCGGGATGCTGACCAAACCGAAGGAGATGGCGCCGTTCCAGATGGATCTCACGTGCAGCATCCTTTCGGTCGTTATGCACCATTGGTCACCATTCGCATGAGATTCTCATCGTATGACGCCTATCACCGAGGTGGAGGGGAGACGGGTCGCGCTCAGCAACCTGGAGAAGGTGCTGTATCCCGCGACCGGCTTCACCAAGGGCGAGATGCTGCACTACTACGCCACCACCGCCGACGTCCTGCTCCCCCATCTGCGTGATCGGCCCGTCTCCTTCCTCAGGTATCCCGACGGGCCGGACGGGCAGCTCTTCTTCGCCAAGAACGTGCCGCCGGGTACCCCCGACTGGGTCACGACGGCCGAGGTGCCGCGGTCGGAGGGGCCGGTGCGGATGGTGCTGGTGCAGGATCTGGCGAGCCTGATGTGGGCCGCGAACCTCGTCACCGAGTTCCACACCCACCAGTGGCCCGTCGGCACGCCGGGGGTGGCCGACCGGATCGTCTTCGACCTCGATCCCGGGGCGCCCGCCGACATCGTCCAGTGCTGCGAGGTCGCGCTGTGGCTGCGGGAGCGGCTGGCGGCGGACGGGATCGAGGCCCTCGCCAAGACCTCCGGGTCGAAGGGGCTGCACCTGCTCGCGGCTCTCGCGCCGGCCCCTTCGGAGCAGGTGAGCGACTACGCCAAACGGCTCGCCGTCGAGGCCGAGCGGGCCATGCCCCGGCTCGTGGTGCACCGGATGACGCGGAGTCTGCGGCCGGGCAAGGTGTTCGTCGACTGGAGCCAGAACGCCGCGCGCAAGACCACCGCGGCCGCCTACACGCTGCGGGCCCGGCCCGAGCCGACCGTGTCGGCGCCCGTGACCTGGCGCGAGGTCGAGGACTGCGGCGCGCCCGCGCAGCTGGCCTTCCGGGCGCCGGACATCGCGCCGCGCGTACAGGACTACGGCGACCTGCTCGCCCCGCTCCTGGAGCCGGAGCGCGCGGGCAGCCTGCCCTGAGACCCGGACGGCGAAGACGCCAGTGGACCCCGGCACCCCGGAGCCCGGCGCCCGGCCACCGGATCAGCGCCCGCCCACCCGGTCAGCGCCCGCCCACCGGATCGGCGCCCGATCACACCCGCGTCCACGTGTGCCGGTCGCGGGCCATCGCGTGCAGGGCCTCCACGTCGGCCGGCTTGAGGATGCCGCCCAGGCGGGCCAGATCCGCGATGTCCGCGTCCGTGACGACGCGGACCTCGCGGAGGGGGACGGGGACCGAGACCTCGGCGGGACCGGCCAGGGCCAGGACGGGGCGGACCTCGGCGGTCAGGGCGTAGGAGGCGCGGCCCGCGTCAGCGCGCACCCGGCGCAGCAGCGGCCGGGGCTCGCGGCGGCCCAGGGCCACCATCGGGTCGGCGACCGTCACCCGCTGCCTGTGGGCGGGCAGCGTGTGCACGGCGAACAGGCCGCCGGGGCCGATCGCGAGGTGGTGGATGCGGTCGCCGCCGGGCAGCGGGATCGAGTGCAGGGCGTGCCAGCCCGCGCCGTCCAGCCGGTCCAGGGCCTCGCCCACCGCCTGCTCGGCCGCGAGGGCCTTGCGGCGGGGGTCGGGGCGGAAGCGGTGCGGCGGGCCGGGATCACGGTCCAGGTCGATCTGGAGTGCCTCGCCGGGGCGGTTGGGCGCCAGGTCGTCGTCCGGATGGAGCGACAGCCGGGCCAGCTCGGCCGGGGTCGGCACCGGGGGCGGGCCGACCGTCACCGAACCGGTGAGGAAGGGGCCCAGGACCTCCAGCACGTCCTGTCTCCGGTCGTCGCTGAGCAGGTTGACCCGGGCCGCCTCCCGGTCGTACCAGGCGATGTTCCGGCCGTCCTCGAGGCAGACGTAGAGCCGTTCCTGACCGTGTCGCCAGGTCGGTATGACGCGCAGTCCGCTCATGCTCATCACCCCACGACCATGGGAACAGGCGGGGTGCTCCAGGGGCAAGAACCCGGTTACCTTGGAGAGGCGCTGGAGGCATGTTACGTACGGGCATGTTGGGGAGGCGTCGTTGCGCAACCGCAGGAAGCAACCCGACGTACCGGCTCCGGACGCTCCGTGGAACGAGATCGTGCCCGGCCTGTGGATGGGCGGGCACGAGTTCAGGGGGCATTCCGGGCAGGTGGAGTTCGCCGTCGTGCGGGACGAGTTCGACCTGGTGCAGACCTTGCTGAGGCTGCCGGGGCACGGGCCCGATCCGGGCGTGGAGCACCATGTGTGGCCGATTCCGGACGGCCCGCTGGACGGCACGCAGCTCGCGGGTGTGATGCGCCTGGCGCAGGCGGCGGGCGACGCGCTGGAGGAGGGCCGGAAGATCCTCGTCCGCTGTTACCACGGGTACAACCGCTCGGGGCTGGTCGTCGCACACGCTCTGGTGAGGCGCGGGGCTTCCGCGGACGAGGCGATCCGGCTGATCCGGGACCGCCGTTCCCCGTGGGCGTTGCACAACGACCTCTTCGTCGAGTACCTGCGCTCCGGGCTGGCGACGGCGCGGCTGCTGGAGGAGCTCACCGAGTGACGCGCCCCTATGGCCCAGCGTGACGGGCGGCCGGGTCATTCCCCTCCTAATGTGGCGATCAGTCAGCTTCCATCCACATTCACGGAGGTATCACCATGTCCCTGCGTTCCGCCCTCACGCGTCTGGCCATAGCCGCTGCCGCCGGTGCCCTCGTCACGTCGGCCGTCGCCACCCCCGCCCTCGCCGACGACTGGGACCAGGAGGACGGCCAGAGCAGCGGCCAGTACGAAGGCCAGTGGGACGACCAGAGCAGCGACCAGGACGAGGGCCAGAGCAGCGGCCAGTACGACGGTCAGCACGACGGCGGCCGGCACGACCGGTTCGCCCGGGGCGTGGTGACCGCGAGCACGCTGCTGCTGCGCAGCGCGCCGAACCGTGGCAGCCAGGTCATCCGCGTGGCCCACCGGGGCGAACACGTGTCGATCTTCTGCAAGACCACGGGCGAGAGCGTCCAGGGCGACCGGCTCTGGTACCTCCTCCCAGACGGGACCTGGGCCTGGGGGGCGGCGCGCTTCATCGAAGTGATCGGGGCGACACCACGCTGGTGCTGAGCCCCGGAGATCACAAGACGCACTATTTGGGTATGTTCCGGGCATGATCAACGCCGGAACGACCGTGGAGCGGACGGACGACCCCGCCCCCGCGGTGCACCTCCCCCGGCGCCGTGGCATCGAGCTCGCCCTCATCGTCGTCGCCGTACTGCTGTCCGTGTGCGGCTACTGCGGCGTCGGGCTCGCCAGGCACGGCGCCGTCCCGCCCGGCGCCGCCGGTTACGGCGCCGGGCTCGGCGTGCTCGCGCTGCTGGCGCATCTCGCGGTGCGGCTGCGCGCCCCGTACGCCGATCCGCTGCCGCTGCCGATCGGCGTGCTGCTCAACGGCCTCGGGCTGGTCCTGATCTACCGGCTCGACCTGGAGACCCCGGGCGGCCCGGCGGCCCCCGCCCAGCTCGTGTGGTCCGCGCTGGGCGTGGCCCTGTTCACTGTGACCGTTCTGCTGCTGCGCGACCACCGCATCCTGCAGCGCCACGCCCGCGGCTGCGTGGTCGCCGCGCTGCTGCTGCTCACGCTGCCGATCCTCTTCCCGCCGGTCAACGGCGCCCGGATCTGGATCCGGGCCGCCGGGTTCTCCATCCAGCCGGGCGAGTTCGCGAAGGTGCTGCTGGCGGTGTTCTTCGCCGCGTACCTGGCCTCGGACCAGGGCGGGCCGGCGTTCGCGGGCCGCCGCGTCTGGCGGCTGCGGCTGCCCACCGGCCGGGCCCTCGGCCCGATCCTCACCGTCTGGCTGGTGAGCGTCGGCGTGCTGGTGCTGGAGCGCGACCTGGGCACGTCGCTGCTGTTCTTCGCCCTGTTCGTGGTCCTGCTGTACGTGGCCACCGGCCGCACCGGCTGGATCGCGGTCGGGCTGCTGCTGGCCGCCCTGGGCGCCGTGGCCGTCGGCGTACTGGAGCCGCACGTGCACGACAGGGTCGAGGACTGGCTGCACCCGTTCGCCTCCATCGAGGCCGGCCGGGGCCCCGGCCAGGTCGCGCAGTCGCTGTTCGCCTTCGCCGCGGGCGGCGTCCTCGGCACCGGGCTGGGGCTCGGCCACTCCGTCCTGATCGGCTTCGCCGTCAAGTCGGACTTCATCCTGGCGACCGCGGGCGAGGAGCTGGGCCTGGCGGGCCTGTCCGCGATCTTCATCCTGTACGGCCTGTTCGTGGAGCGCGGCTACCGGGCCGCCCTCGCCACCCGGGACGCCTTCGGCCGGCTCCTCGCGGTGGGCCTCTCCTCGATCATCGCCCTTCAGGTGTTCGTGATCGCGGGCGGGGTTACGGGCCTGATCCCGCTGACGGGCATGGCGATGCCGTTCCTCGCGCAGGGCGGCTCCTCGGTCGTCACCAACTGGGCGATGACGGCGCTGCTGATCCGGCTGAGCGACTCGGCCCGGCGCCCCCGCACCCCGCAGGCGGCGCCGTGACGCGCCACATCCGCCACGCCGCCCTCTTCTGCGCCCTGCTGCTCGTGGCGCTGCTGGTCAACGCCGCCCGCGTCCAGGTCGTACAGGCCCCCTCCTACGACGGCGACCCGGCCGACCGCCGCCCGACCATCGCCCGTTACGGCCAGCCGCGCGGCGACATCCTGGTCGGCGGCGAGGCGGTCACCGGCTCCCGCGACTCCGGCGAGCAGCTCCGCTACGAACGCACGTACGCCAACGGTCCGTTGTACGCGCCCGTCACCGGGTTCGCCTCGCAGAGGTACGGCACGACGCTGCTGGAGCACACCGAGGACGGCGTCCTGTCCGGCACCGATCCGCTGCTCGCGCCGCTGCCGCTGTGGAGCGACCTGACGCGCGCCCGCGCCCCGGGCGGGCACGTCGTCACCACCCTGGACCCGGCCGCGCAGCAGGCGGCGTACGAGGGGCTCGCCGGGCGCAAGGGCGCGGTGGCGGCGATCGAACCGGCGACGGGCAGGGTGCTGGCGCTGGTGTCGGCCCCGTCGTACGACCCCGCGGTGCTGTCCGGGAACGCGGCGTCGACGACGCGGGCGTGGGCGCGGCTGAACGCCGATCCGGACAAGCCGATGCTCAACCGGGCGGTCCGGCAGACGTATCCGCCGGGTTCCACGTTCAAGGTGGTCACCGCCGCGGCCGCGCTGGACGCGGGCGTGGTCGCGGACATCGACGCGCCGACCCGCTCGCCGGACCCGTACACCCTGCCGGGCACCTCGACCTCGCTGACGAACGAGTCCGGCGGCTGCGCCGACGCCTCGCTGCGGAAGGCGTTCGTACGGTCCTGCAACACCGTGTTCGCCAAGCTGGGCGTGGACGTGGGCCGGGCCGCCATGGCACGGACGGCATCGGCCTTCGGCTTCAACGACCCGGCGCTGCGCATCCCCTTCTCCGTGTCGCCGAGCACCTTCGACACCTCGGTGGACCGGGCGCAGCTGGCGCTGTCGTCGATCGGGCAGTACAACACGCGGGCCACGCCGCTGCAGATGGCGATGGTCGCGGCGGCCGTCGCGAACGGGGGGCTGGTACGGCCGCCGTACCTGGTGCGGCGGACGACGACGCACGACGGCGGCCTGGTGTCCCAGACGGTCCCGCAGCCCGCCCGCCGGGCGATGCGGCCGGCGACGGCCGCCCGGCTGAGGGAGCTGATGGAGGACGTCGTGGCGGCGGGCACGGGCCGGAACGCGTTCGTCCCCGGCGCGGTCGTCGGCGGCAAGACCGGCACCGCCCAGCACGGCCTCGGCAACGCCGGCACGCCGTACGCCTGGTTCGTCTCCTGGGCCCGGGGTGAAGGGGACCTGGAGGCGAGGGTGGCGGTCGCGGTGGTCGTGGAGGACGCGTCGGCGAAGCGCCGGGAGATCACCGGGGGCGGGATGGCGGCGCCGATCGCCCGCGCGGTGACGGAAGCGGTGCTGCACTCCCGACCCGACCAGCTCTAGGGGCACCCGGTACGCCACCCTGGGCCGTGCGAATGCGCTGGCCGGGCGAGGGGTCCGTGCGGGAAGCTGCACGCGTGATCGAGCGAGAGGCCGCCGTTCGGGCTGTCGAGGACCAGTTGGAGCGCGACTACCAGCAGTGGCGGGCCGCGGATGCGGACGCGATGCGGATGGCCGTGGTCGACGTCGAGGAGCACGAGCTGGTGTGGATCGTCTCCTGGGCCTCCGAGGAGTTCGTACGCACCCGGAACCCGGGGTTCATGCTGGTCGGCAACGGGCCCTACCTGGTCGACCGGGTCGACGGCGGACTGCACCGGATCGGCGTCGTCTCCGCGCACACCGGGGCGTGGGAGGCCGACTACCGAGCCCGGATACGTGGGCTGCCGGTGCGCACCGCGGTGGACGATCTGCACGACGCGCTCGGCGAAGTCGCCGCCGCGCGCGGACGCATGCACGCCGTGCGGACACTGCGCCAGAGGCTGCCCGTGCTCTCGCCCGCGGAGGCCATCGAATACGTCAGCGCTTTGCTGGACGGTGAGGCACCCGCGCGTCTCGTGGCCGTCGCCACCGAAGAGCTCGTGGAGCCTCTCGACCCGGTATTCGCGGTGAAGACGATTCTGAGCGCGGCGGAAGTCCGAACCGGTCACAGACCCGAGGGGTGACCGAAAGAAGCCAGTCGGCAAGCCGATCGCGCACCCGGTCCCGTTCCTGCCACAACGAAACGGCCCGGCCGCGTTCTAGCCGGACGCTCCGGGCAGTGCCTCCCGGCGGTGCAGCCACTCCGGCGGGACGCCGTCGGCGCCGGTCCGGGCGGCGACGACGCCTCCGGTGATGGCGCAGGTGGTGTCGACGTCGCCGAAGCCCTCGGCGGTGCTCCACAGGGCGGCGGTCAGGTCGTCCGGGTGGCGGGCGGCGGACCAGAGGGCGAACGGCACGGTGTCGTCGGCGCGGACGCGCTGCCCGTTGCCGAGCAGGTCGGAGGCCTTCCAGGGCTCGGTGGCGAAGGGCAGCCGGGCGGCACGCAGGAGCCCGTCCCGCACCGCGCTGTCCGGGGTGAGCGCGGCGACGGCAGCCAGGGTCAGTTCGTGCCGTGCCGACAGCGCCGCCGCCACGGCCACGGCGACCGCCCCGGCGACGCCCTCCGGGTGGGCGTGGGTGACCTCGGCGGACAGCACCGCCTGCTCGACGACGCGCGGGAGGCTGTCGTGGAACCAGGCGCCGAGGGGCGCCACCCGCATCGCGGCGCCGTTGCCCAGGCTGCCCTCCCCGCCGAACAGCCCGCGCGCCAGTTCCGGCCAGCGGTCCGGCTCCGCGAGCAGCCGGGGCAGCAGGTCGTGCATGCCGTGGCCGTAGCCGCGGGCCGGATCGGCGTCGTAGCCGAGCGCGAAGGCCAGGGCGAGGTCCCGCTGCCGGATCTCGCCGTGGTCGTCGAGGACCCGCAGGACGCCCAGCGCCATCGCCGTGTCGTCCGTCCAGTGCCACCGGGGCTCCGGCGGTGTGCGCCGGGCGCGGACCTCCTCGTAGGCCTGGCGCGGGTCGCGGAAGAGGGGGAACCAGCGCTCGCCGAACGCGTCGCCGAGCGACAGTCCTTCGAGGCTGCGGCGGGCGGCGGCACGGTTCGTCGGCGTCATCCGGTCAGCCTCCCACGGCCGCCGTCAGCCCTCGGCTCCGGCTTCGATCGTCTCCTCCACCTCCGCCACGCGCTCCCGTTCCTCCGCCGCGAACCGCTCGGCGTCCAGCCGCTCCGCGATCTCCTCGTCCTGGGCCATCAGCAGATCCAGGTTGGAGTCGCCCATCTCGAACACGCCCATGTCGACATACGCCTGCTGCAGCCGCTTCCCCCACAGCCCGATGTCCTTCACGCACGGCACGATCCGGGAGAACAACAGCTGCCGGAACAGCGCGAGGAACTCGGACCGCTCGCTGAACTCCTCCGCCTCACCCCGCGGAATGCCGAAGTTCTCCAGGACCTCCACGCCCCGCAGCCGGTCCCGCATCAGGTAGCAGCCCTCGATGACGAACTCCTCCCGTTCCCGGAGTTCGGCGTCGCTCAGCTGCCGGTAGTAGTCCCGCAGCGCCATGCGGCCGAAGGCGACGTGCCGGGCCTCGTCCTGCATGACGTAGGCGAGGATCTGCTTGGGCAGCGGCTTGTCGGTGGTGTCCCTGATCATGCCGAAGGCGGCCAGCGCCAGCCCCTCGATCAGCACCTGCATGCCCAGGTAGGGCATGTCCCAGCGCGAGTCCCGCAGGGTGTCCTCGAGCAGCGACCGCAGATTGTCGTTGATCGGGTAGAGCATCCCGATCTTCTCGTGCAGGAAGCGGCCGTAGACCTCGGCGTGCCGGGCCTCGTCCATGGTCTGGGTCGCCGAGTAGAACTTGGCGTCCAGGTCGGGCACGGACTCCACGATCCGCGCCGCGCACACCATCGCGCCCTGCTCACCGTGCAGGAACTGGCTGAACTGCCAGGACGCGTAGTGCTTGCGCAGCTCGCCCTTCTCCCGCTCGGTGAACTTCGCCCAGTATCTGGTGCCGTACAGGGTCATCGCCTCGTCCGGCGTGCCCAGCGGATCGTACGGGTCGACCTCCAGGTCCCAGTCGATCCGCCGCTGCCCGTCCCACTGCTTGTCCTTGCCCTTCTGGTAGAGGGCGAGCAGGCGGTCACGGCCGTCGTCGTACTCCCAGCTGAATCGGGCCGCGCCGCTCGCCGGCACCTGCCAGAGGGAGTCTCCGGGGTCCTTGGCGTACAGGTCGTATGTCGGCATGTCTCGCAGGCTCACACGCGGTAGACGCGGGGTCAACAAGTCGCGCGCAGGGGATTGACGAGCTTGCTGACAGGCAGTCTCATAAGTAGCGATATGACCGCCGGTAACGAAGCGAGGGAACGATGACGACCCTGACGGAAGCCGACGCGCTCGAAGGACTGCGCGACGCGCTCGGACTGCTCAAGGACCGGGAGCAGGTGGCCGAGCGGCTGCTCGCCTCTTCCGCCAAGCACTCCTTCGACCCGGACAAGGAGCTGGACTGGGACGCGCCCTTCGAGGAGGGCAAGTGGTTCTGGCCGCCGGAGCTGGTGTCGCTGTACGACACGCCCATGTGGAAGCGGATGAGCGAGGAACAGCGCATCCTGCTCTCCCAGCACGAGGCCGCGTCCCTGGCCTCGCTCGGCATCTGGTTCGAGCTGATCCTCATGCAGCTCCTGGTCCGGCACATCTACGACAAGTCGGCCACCAGCGCTCACGTCCGCTACGCCCTCACCGAGATCGAGGACGAGTGCCGGCACTCGAAGATGTTCGCCCGCCTGATCTCGCACGGCGGCACCCCCTGGTACCCGGTGAGCCGGACGCACCAACACCTGGGCCGCCTGTTCAAGACGATCTCCACCACGCCCGGCTCCTTCACCGCCACCCTCCTCGGCGAGGAGGTCCTGGACTGGATGCAGCGCCTGACCTTCCCGGACGAGCGCGTCCAGACCCTCATCCGGGGCGTCACCCGCATCCACGTCGTGGAGGAGGCCCGCCACGTCCGCTACGCCCGCGAGGAGCTGCGCCGCCAGATGGTGACCGCCCCGCGCTGGTCGCAGGAGTTCACCCGCGTCACCTCCGGCGAGTTCGCCCGCGTCTTCTCCGTCGCCTTCATCAACCCCGACGTCTACACGAACGTAGGCCTGGACAAGCGCGAGGCCATGGCACAGGTGAAGGCCAGCCCCCACCGCCGCGAGGTCATGCAGACCGGCGCGAAGCGCCTGACGGACTTCCTGGACGACATCGGCGTCCTGCGCGGCGTGGGCCGCCGCCTGTGGAAGTCGTCGGGCCTGCTGGCGTAGCGGCAGCCGCCCGAGCCGTCGCACGACCAGAGGCCGCGGTGAAGCGGTGTCCGGACCATCGCACGACCAGAGGCCGCGCACGGCGGGAAGGGGACGGGACGGGGGTGTTCGCCCGCAGCGGTTGGCGCGTCAACCCCAGTACCTCTCCAGCGCCCGATTCCGCGCCGTTCCGAGGACGGACACCCCCGTCCCGGCCCCGACCCACCCCCCACCGCCCGCGCACCGCGCACCCCCACCAAGCCCGCACAGGCGCCGCAGGCACTGCGCACCCCCACCGAACCCGCGCAGGCCGCCGCAGGCACCCCGCACCCCACCGAAACCGCACAGGCGCCGCAGGCACTGCGCACCCCCACCGAACCCGCGCACGCCGCCGCAGGCACCCCGCACCCCCCGAAACCCGCGCACGCCGCCGCAGGCACCCCGCACCCCCCGAAACCCGCGCAGCCCGCCGCAGCCACCCACCACCCGGGCCTCCGGTTACGCTGCGGTCCATGACCCCCTCGGCCCCCACCCCCGCCTACCGCCGCCTCAGCGTCGAGGAACGCCGCAGCCAGCTCCTGGAGGCCGCGCTCGGCCTCTTCGCGCACCGCGCCCCCGAGGACGTGTCCCTGGACGACGTGGCGGAGGCGGCCGGGGTGTCACGGCCCCTGGTGTACCGGTACTTCCCCGGCGGCAAGCAGCAGCTGTACGAGGCCGCGCTCAGGTCCGCCGCCGACGAGCTCCAGGAGTGCTTCGACGAGCCCCGCGAGGGCCCGCTCCTGCCCCGTCTCGCCCGAGCCCTCGACCGCTACCTCACCTTCGTCGACCAGCACGACGCCGGCTTCAGCGCGCTGCTCCAGGGCGGCAGCGTCGTCTCGACGTCCCGTACCACCGCCATCGTGGACGGCGTACGCCGGGCCGCCGCCGAGCACATCCTCAGCCACCTGGACGTCACCGACCCCGGCCCGCGGCTGCGCATGACGGTCCGGATGTGGATCACCGCGGTCGAGGCGGCCTCCCTGATCTGGCTGGACGAGGACAAGCAGCCGCCCGTCGACGAACTGCGCGACTGGCTCGTCGAGCAGTTCGCCGCGGTCCTGACGGTCACCGCGTCCCGGGACGCGCAGACCGCGGCGCTGGTGCGGACGCTCGCCGAGGATGTCTGACACTGGTCGCGTGAAGAGCGAAGACACCCCCTTCGAGGGCGGCCCGATGGACGGCCGCGTGCTGCCCGTGCTGGTGGGCCCCACCGGGCACCCGCCCAAGACGTACCGTATCCCGGTCCCGGACCCCGACGGCGGCCCGCCCACCGTGCTGGTCTACCGCCGCGTCCCCCGGGGCCACAGCAAGCGGCTGGGCCTGACGCTGGGCTGGAAGTACGAGTACGCCCCCGGTCACCAGGCAGGCCTGAAGTGGCCGTGGTCGAAACCGGACCCCAAGCGAGACACCACGCCGGACGGCACCCCCGACGACACCGACGGGTGACGCGCTTGCGCCGATGCGCGCACACCCGGCGCGCGGACCCGCCGCACCCGTCTGAAGCTCGCGGTGCGGGGTGGAGGGGCCACCCCGCCCCGGAGGTGATGACGTGTCAGGAAGGCTTCTGCGCCTGGCGTGCACGGCGGCGACGGCGGCCGGCACGGCCCTCGCACCGCTGCCCGCCACGACCACAGCCACAGCCACGGCCGCGCCCGCAGCCGCGCCCGCAGCCGCGCCCGCGCCCGAACCCGGCGACCGCACCGTCACCGAACTGCTGACGGACCTTCAAGCCCGCTACCGGCAGGCCGAGCAGGCCACCGAGACCTACAACGCGACCGCCGAGCGGCTCCGCAGGCAGCGCGCCGAGGTGGTCCGCCTGGACGGCGCACTGGCCCGGGCCCGCCTCCGCCTGCACGACAGCCGGGGCGCGGCGGGCCGTCTCGCCCGCCAGGAGTACCAGGACAGCACGGACATCTCCCCCTACGTACGGCTGCTGCTGGCCCGCGACCCGCAGCACGCCCTCGACCAGGGCCATGTGATCGGCCGGCTGGCGCGGGAGCGCGCCGAGACGGTGGGCCGCCTGACCGGCACCGAGAAGAAGGCGGACGACCTGGCCCGCAAGGCCCGCAAGGCCCTCGACGACCAGCTCACCCTCGCCGCCCGGCAGCAGAAGCAGCGCGACGAGGTACGCGCGAAACTCCACGACGTGGAGCAGGCGCTCGCCTCCCTCACCCCCGAACAGCTCAGCAGACTACGCAACTTGGAAGCGGAGAACGTCGACGCGGCGCAGCAGCACCTCACGGCGTCCGGGGCGCTGGGCCCCGAGCGCGCCCCCTCGCCGGAGGGCGACCGTGCCCTGCGCTACGCCACCGAGCAGCTCGGGAAGCCGTACGAGTGGGGCGCCCAGGGACCGGACTCGTACGACTGCTCGGGCCTGACCGCGCAGGCCTGGGCGCAGGCAGGCCGGCCCATCCCCCGGACCAGCCAGGAGCAGTGGGCTCGGCTGCCGAGGATCCCGTTGACGGAACTGCGCCCCGGCGACCTGGTGGTCTACTTCCCCGAGGCGACGCACGTGGCGATGTACCTGGGGAACGGGAAGGTGATCGAGGCTCCGCGGACCGGCGAGCAGGTCGAGGTCTCGCCGGTCGCGTCGTACCCGATCCTCGGAGCCGTACGCCCGGACGGCGACCAGGCCCGTACCCGAACCCCGGACCAGGCCCGTACCCGAACCCCGGACCAGGCCCCCGCCCAAACCCCGGACCAAGCCCAAGACCAGGACCAGGACCAGGCCCAGGACCAAGCCCCCGATCAGGCCCCGGTCACGGAGGCGAGGTAGGCCTCCGTCTTCTCGGGCTCGTAGAAGAAGTTCTCGAAGTCGGCCGGGTTGTTGAACGCGTTGGCGAACCGGTCGGCGACCGGCTGGAGCTGGCCGGCCGCGCCGATGAGGTTCAGCACGTGCTCCGGCGGCGGCGCGAGCATCGCGTTCGTCCACTTGGTGACGTGCTGTGCGGTCTGCCAGTACCGGTCGAACGTGGCCTGCATCCACTCCTCGTCGAACGGCTTGTCCTCGCGTTCGATGATCGAGGCGAGGTAGGCGGCCGCGCACTTGGAGGCGGAGTTGGAGCCCTGCCCGGTGATCGGGTCGTTGGCGACGACGACGTCCGCGACACCGAGAACCAGCCCGCCGCCGGGCAGCCGGCCGATGGGGTTGCGGACGGTGGGCGCGTAGCGGCCGGCGAGCGTGCCGCCGGCGTCGGTCAGCTCGACCTTGGTGGCCCGGTCGTACTCCCAGGGGAGGAACTTCTCCATGAGTTCCAGGGTCAGGGAGAGGTGCTCCCCCGGGTCCTTGACGCCGTTGAAGACGTCGAGCGGGCCGCCGGGTATGCCCTCCCAGAACAGGATGTCCGCGCGGCCGGACGTGGTGAGGGTGGGCATGACGAACAACTCGCCGACGCCGGGCACCAGGTTGCAGCGGACGGCGTCGTAGTGCGGGTGCTCCGGGCGCGGGCCGAGCCCGTGGACGTAGGCCACCGCCAGCGCGCGCTGCGGCTCGCTGTAGGGGGAGCGGGAGGCGTCCCGGCCGAACATCTGCACCAGCTCGCCCTTGCCGGCCGAGACCAGCACCAGGTCGTAGGCGCGGGAGAAGTAGTCGAGGTCGGAGACGGCCGCGCCGTGGATGACGAGCTGGCCGCCGCGCTGCGCGAACGTCTCCATCCAGCCGGACATCTTCACCCGCTGGTCGACCGACTGGGCGTACCCGTCGAGCTTGCCCACCCAGTCGATCGCACGCTGCGACGGTCCGGGCTCGAAGGAGCCCGGGGCCGCCACCGAGACGCCGAGTCCTTCGATCTTCGGGGCCTGGGACTCCCAGAAGTTCAGCTGGAGATCGCGCTCGTGCTGCAGCGCCGTGTGGAACATGCACTGCGTCGACATGACCCGGCCGGTGCGGATCTCGTCCGCCGTCCGGTTCGACATCAGGGTGACCTCGTACCCGTGCGACTGCAGTCCGAGGGCGAGCTGGAGGCCGGACTGGCCGGCTCCGACGACGAGTATCTTCCGCATGCGGGTGGGCTCTCCTAGGTACGACGGAGGGACGACTAGGTACGACGGAGGAACGACGGACGAAGACGGAGGAACGACGGACGAAGACGGAGGTACGACGGACGAAGGCGGAGACGAACGACGGAGGGGACTACGCGGGCGTTTCCTCGAGGGCGTGGGCCACGAGGGACAGCAGGGTCTCGATCACCGAGATCCGGCGCCGCGCGTCCATGATCATGACGGGTATGTGCGCGGGGATGGTCAGCGCCTCCCGCACGTCCTCCGGCTCGAACAGCTCGCTGCCGTCGAAGTGGTTGACCGCGACGACGTACGGCAGTCCGCAGCTCTCGAAGTAGTCCAGTGCCGGGAAGCAGTCCTTCAGCCGACGGGTGTCGGCCAGGACGACGGCGCCGATCGCGCCGCGCACCAGGTCGTCCCACATGAACCAGAACCGCTGCTGGCCCGGCGTGCCGAACAGGTAGAGCACCAGGTCGTCGTCGAGCGTGATGCGGCCGAAGTCCATGGCCACGGTGGTGGTCAGTTTGCCGGGCGTGGCGGTGAGGTCGTCGTGCTCCTCGCTCGCCTCGGTCATCAGGGCCTCGGTCTGGAGGGGCGTGATCTCGGAGACGGTGGTGACCAGCGTGGTCTTGCCCACGCCGAAGCCACCGGCCACGACTATCTTCGTGGCGATCGGTGCACGGGTGCGGTCCGTCTGCCAGGATTTCAGGTCCTCGTCCGGTTCGGCGAGGGGGGAGACGCCATGGGCGGCGTCAGAGACGGCGGAGTCCACTCAGCACCCTTTCCAGCAGAGCGCGGTCCGGACGGCCGGTGCCGTGGCCGGTTCCCGTGCCGTACACGCGGATCTTTCCCTGGTCCGCGAGGTCGCTGAGGAGCACGCGGACCACGCCGAGCGGCATCTTCAGCAGCGCGGCGATCTCGGCCACCGTGCGCATGCGGCGGCACAGTTCGACGATGGCCCGCATCTCCGGCATGACCCGGGTGGTGAGGGAACCATTCGTCAGCTCCTTGCGCTCCTCCGGAGCCTCCAGCGCCGCCACGAACGTCTCCACGAGGAGGACGTGGCCGAAGCGGGTGCGGCCGCCGGTGAGCGAGTAGGGACGGACGCGGGCGGGCTTGCGGTCGCCGCCGCGGACCGGCAGGTGCTTCTTGCTGTTCTTCGGCGCACTGGTCATCGGGGACTCCCCGCGGACTGCGACTCCAGGGATTTTCGTAGCTCGCTGCGGAGTTCGGGCGTCAGCACGTGGCCGGCGCGGCCGACGAACAGGGCCATGTGGTAGGCCACCACGCTCATGTCGCAGTCCGCCGCGCCGTGCACGCCGAGCAGAGAGCCGTCGCTGATCGACATCACGAACAGGCTGCCCTCGTCCATCGCGACCATCGTGTGCTTCACGCCGCCGAAGTCCATCAGCTTGGCGGTGCCGACGGTGAGGCTGCCGATGCCGGAGACGACGGTGGCCAGGTCGGCGGCGGAGCCGCGGGGTCCGCCGGCCGTGCCGGTCTTCGTCTGCCGGGCCTCCTCGTTGCGTCCGGGGTCCGAGGAGAGCAGCAGCAGACCGTCGGAGGAGACCACCGCGACCGACTGGATGCCCGGCACCTCCTCGACGAGGTTGGTCAGCAGCCAGTGCAGGTTACGGGCCTCACTGCTCAGTCCGAAGGTACTGGGCGCGGTCAACTGCTTGCCTCCTCGACTGTGCCCCCCGTGGCTTGTTCGGGTGTGGGTTCCGCTGTCTCCGGCGTCCGGTTCTGGCCGGTCCGTTCAGCGATCTCCGCCGTCACGTCGCGGTATCCGGCCTCCGCCCCCCGACGGAAGCCGCCGAGCCTGCGGCGCAGGGCTTCGGCGTCGACGGAACCGCTCCGGGGGCGTGGAACCTCGGCGGGTGCGGTGATCTTCGGGGTCCGCTTGGGCAGACCCTTGTCGGTGACGGGCTCTTCGTCCGCGGTACGGGTGTGTTCCGCTGCGGCGTCGCCCTCCCCGGGCGCCTTCCGGCCGGCGTCGGCGGCTCCGCTGGTGCCGTCCTCGCGGTCGGGCGCGGACGGCTGCTGCGGGCCTTCCCCGGCGGACGCGGGGTGGGTGTGGGTCGGGGGCTCCTCCTCGGGCGGTGCCGGGAGCAGGAGCTCCATCGTGGTCTCGGCGGGCCGCTCGCGAACCGCTTCCGGCTCGCCGGCGGCGTCAGCGTTCCCCGCGCCGACGCCGGCCTCTCCCCCAGTCTCTCCTGCGGCCCCCGCCGCGGCCGGGTCCGCGCTCTCGTGCGCGGGCCCTTCCGCGGTCTCTTCCAGCGCCTCCGGCACGTCCGGCGCGCCCGCGTCCGGCGCGTCCGGCGCGTCCGGCGCCGGCCGCTCCCCTCGTACGGCCGCTTCCGCGCCGGCGTCGGCGTCGCCCCGCTCGCGCACCGCCTTCTCCGCCAGCGCCACCAGCGGGTCGCCGGAGTCGGAACGGCCGTGCAGCACGTTGGAGTTGGCCTCGGCGTCGGCGCCGGGCAGGGAGAAGGAGGCGGCGCTGCCCGGTGCGGGCGAGGCGGACGCCGGCACGGCGGCCGACGGCGCGGCCGCCAGCAGCGGGGTGGGCAGGACCACGACCGCGGCGACGCCGGCCTGCTTCTGGTCACGCAACTGGACGCGCACGCCGTGCCGGTGGGCGAGGCGGGCGACGACGTAGAGGCCCAGGCCGAGACCGTCCTCGCCCTCCTGGTCGTAGGGCGACTCCGGGTCGAACTCGGCCAGGCGGGCGTTGAGGCGGGTCATCCGCTCGGGGGTCATGCCGATGCCCTCGTCCTGGACGGAGAGCATGACCTCGCCGTTCTCCAGGAGCCAGCCGGAGACCTCGACCGGCAGGTCGGGCGGGGAGAAGGCGGTGGCGTTCTCCATGAGTTCGGCCAGCAGGTGGGACAGGTCGTCGGCGGCGAATCCGGCCACGTGCGCGTGCGGCGGCAGCGCGGCGATGCGGACGCGCTCGTAGCGCTCGATCTCGCTGACCGCGGCGCGGACGACGTCGACGAGCGGCACGGGGCCGGCGTGCTGCTGGACGTGCTCGGTGCCGGCGAGGACGAGGAGGTTCTCGCTGTGCCGGCGCATGACCGTGGCGAAGTGGTCGAGCTTGAACAGGGTGGAGAGGCGGTCGGGGTCCTGCTCCCGCTCCTCCAGGCCCTCGATGACGGCGAGTTGCCGTTCGACCAGGCCGAGCGTGCGCAGGGCGAGGTTGACGAAGGTGCCGCCGATGCTGTCCCGCAGCCGCCCCAGCTGGGCGGCGGAGTCGGCGAGTTCGGAGCGCAGCTCCTCGCGGGCGTCCGCCATCTTCTGCCGCTGGCCGACCAGGTGCTTGCGGTCGGCCTCCAGGGTGGCGATGCGCTCGTGGAGCGCGACGGCGCGCGCGTGCAGGGCGTTGACGGAGCAGACGACCTGGGCGAACTCGTCGTTCCGGCCGGTGAACTTGACGGGTTCCTCGGCGGTCGGGTCCTCGGCCTGCGCGAGCCGGGCCGAGCCGAGGCGCAGCACGGCGAGCGGACGGGTCAGCGTGCGGGCCATGGCGGTGGCGACGCCGACGGCGAGCAGCATGAGGGCGCCGAGGACGGCGATGCGGAGTTCCAGCGCGGTGACGTCGTCGTCGCGGAGCTGGGCGAGGTCCTTGGTGCGGCGCTCGTACAGGGCGGACTCCACGCCGCGCATCGCGTCGATGCGGGCGGACAGCGCGGCGTCGAGCTTCCCGGTGCTGGTGCCGAGGTCGGAGTCGGACAGCGTCGGCTGGTCGGTGAGGGAGGCGAGGTACTTCTCCGCGGAGTTCACCTCGGGACCGGTGACGGTGGAGTCGTACGACGTCAGGGCGGCCTTGGCGGCGCTCTCGCGGAAGCCGGCGAGGGCGGCGTCGGAGCGCAGGCGGGCCTGGACCGCGGCGGAGGTCAGGGCGTCGCGCTGCTTGGCGTCGGCGGACGTGGACGTGGTGGTCGTCGTGGGCAGGCCGGTGACCGGGCTGATGACGGTCTGCGAGGTCGTGGGCACGTTCAGCGCCGCCAGCAGCAGCCCGCGGGTGGCGGCGGCCTGCTGTACGGCGGAGTCGAGCTCGGCGAGGGCGTACGCGCCCGATCCGGCGCGCGGCGGCATCTGCTCGGCCAGCCGCTCGGCGAGCCGGTGCAGCTCGGTGACGGCGCCGGAGTAGGCGTCGTGCGCCTCCAGGGCGCTGCTCTTGCCGGTGAGCGCGGCCCGGCGCAGGGCGGCGATGCCGTCGAGGTCGCCGCGCAGGGAGGCGGGGACGTCCGGGTCGGCGCGCAGTTCCTCGACCTGCCGGTCGACGCGGGCGCTGCGCTGCTCGGTGGGCGCCTTCGTCTTGGGCCGCCCGGCGGCGATGTACGACGTCACCTCGTCCCGCTCGTCGGCGAGGGCGTGGGCGAGAGCGAGGGCGTCCTGGGTCTGCTCGGCGAGGGTGACCAGGTCCTGGGAGTCCTTCAGCTGAGCGGAGGCGGCCAGGACGGCGGGGGCGCCGGCCCCGGCTATGGCGGCCGCGACGACCGCCACGGCGACGATGAGCCGGTTGCGCACGTGGGTGCGCCGGCCCTTTCCGGTGACGGTGTCGGGAGTGCCGGGCGTGCGCTCCGCGCCCGCTGCGGGGTCCGTCTGCTTGCCTGTGCGACGAGGCCGCGTCTTCTGCACCGGTGCTCGCATTCCTGACTCGTGTTACCCATGGGCCCGGGTGACGTTGCGTCAGCAGGTGCCGACTGCGCGTGTGCCCGGTACGGTCCCCGACCCTCCCAGTGCCGGTGGGCGGTGGCCGCGCATCACCTGACCCGCCACCCGAAGGAGTGAACATCGGAGGGGAGTTGGCGGGCAAGTTCCTCTGACCGTTGCACCGGTCCTGTGCGGTGGGCCGGTTGGACGTCTGCGGCGGGCAGTGGCAATATTTGCCGCCACGCATTCCCGGAGCGGCGAATTCCCCCGCAAAACAGACGCCTGACCTGCGAGGTGGTGTCGGCCCTGCGGCGATTGCCAGCCTTTCGTGAACCCCGTGAAGGGCTCGTGCAGACTGGCTGAATGCGTACGGAACTTGTCTCGGAGCCGGGCGACCACACCCTCGCCAACGAGGACTTCGCCGCTGTCGTCCTGCCCGCTTCGGGACAGGGTGGCGCCCTGGTGGTCCTGGACGGAGTGACGCCGCCGAAGGGTGGCACCGGGTGTCTGCATTCGGTCCCCTGGTACACCGCGCGGCTGGGCGGGGCGCTGACCGAACTGACCCTTTCCCTCCCGGATGTTCCGCTCTCGCAGGCCCTGTCCCGGGCCATCACGCGCACCGCCGAGTCACACACGCAAACCTGTGACCTTTCTCACCCACGGACACCGCAGGCGACGGTGGTCGTGGCGCGCTGGTCGACGCGGAAGGTGGAGTACCTGGTCCTGTCGGACTCCGTCCTGCTGGTGGAGTCGCCGGACGGTTCGGTCACGGCCCTGCTGGACGACCGGCTGGCGCGGCTGCCCCGGTCCGCCCTGGCGACGGACGCCCTGGTCGACGCCCACGTCCGCAACAAGGAGGGCGGGTTCTTCACGGCGGCGGCTGATCCGTCGGTGGCGGACCGGGCGGTGACGGGGGTGCTGCGGCGGGACCGGGTGCGGGCGCTGGCCGCGCTGACGGACGGGGCGGCGAGGTGGGTGGAGCGGTTCGGGGAAGGAGACTGGACGGACTGCCTGAGACTCGTGCGCGAGCACGGCGCCCGGGCGCTGCTGAACCGCGTACGCGCCCTGGAGTCGGCCGACACCCAGCGGGCGTTCCTGGGCCGCGCCAAGACACACGACGACGCGACGGTGGTGTACGCGGAGCTGTGACCCGGCCACCCCGGCCACGCGCCGACCCGGCCACGCGCCGATCCGGCCGACGAGTTCCACGGCTGCCCGGCCACGACCGCACCACCACGCGACCACGCGACCACGCGACCACGCGACCGTACGACAGGACCGCGCGACCGCACGACCGGAGAGGACGGCACGAGGCGCATGTCCCTGCCCAGCATCCTGGCGGTCTTCGCGCACCCGGACGACGAGTCCCTGTCGGCCGGCGGGCTGCTCGCACGGCAGGCGGCGGCCGGCGCCCGGACCGCGGTGGTCACGGCGACCTGGGCGGCGGGCACCTGGCGCGCCGGCGAACTGGCCGACGCGCTGCGCATCCTCGGCGCCGCTCCCCCGCGCCTGCTCGGCTACGCGGACGCCCGCGTCCCGCAGTCGGCGCCCGGCGCGGCACGGTGGTGCGACGCGCCGCTCGACGAGGCGGTGGGCCGACTGGTCGCACACGTGCGGGAGTTCCGCCCGGACATCGTCGTCACCCACGACCCCTGCGGCGGGCTGACCGGCCATCCCGACCATGTCCACACCCACCGGGTGACCGTGCTCGCGGCCCAGGCCGCCGGGCTGGCCGGCCTCCATCCGGACGCCGGCGCCCCCTGGCGGCCGGACTCGGTCCTCCTGGCCACCCACCCCGACTCGGCCGCGCGGGACCTGGGCGCCCGTCTGGTCCGCTCGGGGCGGGCCCTGTACAGCGTTCCGGACGTCTGGGTCGGCCTGACCGTCGACGTCCGTCCGTGGCTGGAGCGGAAGATCGCCGCTGTCATGGCCCACCGCAGCGAGGTGGCGCGGGGAGCCCTGCCGGGGCGGCTGGCCGCCCTGCCCGCGGCGGAACGGGAGGAGCTGCTGGCCACCGAGTGGTACGTGCGCCACCCGCTCGCCCCGGCCGCGGCGCATGCCGGACGGGACGCGCTCGGGTCTCGGGCTACCGTTCCATTCCCCGGTTCAACTGACCGAGCAGCCGGGCCAGTTCGGCCACTTCCCGGCGGTCCCAGTGGGCCAGCTGACTGACGTAGCGGGCGCGGCGGGCCTCGCGGACCTTGCCGACCCGGCCGCGGCCCTCCTCGGTGAGGTGAACCAGCCAGGCCCGTCCGTCGGCGGGGTCGGGCTCGCGGGCGACCAGGCCCAGCTCCTCGAGGGCGCGCAGCTGGCGGGACATGGTGGCCTTGCCCACGCCGATGTAGGCGGCCAGTTCCGTCGCCCGCTGGCGGCCGTGCTCCTCCAGCCGCACGAGGAGGCCGTAGGCGGCCGGTTCCAGGTCCGGGTGGACCTCGCGGGCCATCTCGCCCTGGCTGGCGCGGGCGCGCCGCAGCAGAACCGTCAGTTCGCGCTCCAGGGACAGGTATTCCTGGTCCGCACCACTCGGTGACGCCTGCGACTCCGCTCGGCGTCCGCCGCCGTTTCCGCCTTCGTGCACGTCAGTTCCTGCCTCGGTTTTCCCGGTCCTGAAAGTTTCCGCCGAACGCCGTCATCGCCGCAGCTCGGCAAGTATTTCGCAGGCTTAGACCAACGGCAGCCTCCGGTCCCTCTTCCCAGCCCGCGGTCTACGTGCGTAGCTTCTTCAACGGGGGACTGATGGCATGCTCACGCCATTCCTGGGCGCCCGGCCGGTCAGCGCCGGCGCCTTCCAGCACCTCGCCGCACCTCCCCCGCACCTCCCACGCACCTCGCCGCACCTCCCACGCACCTCCCGCACCCTCCCCCCCCCACCACCACCGAGCATCACCGAGCCTTCGGAGGCACGTCATGCCCGTGCACAGACCCGGACCGCTCCTCCCCCGGCGCCTCTTCCTCGTCGGGCTCCTGCTCGCCGCACTCTCCCTCGCCCTCGCCGTGCCGGCGTCCGCCGCGGGCACGCCCGCCCGCGGCTCCGCGTACATGGGCATGGGCGTCCTGGCCCACGACGGCAGCGACGGCGCCCCCAGCACCGGCGACGCCACCCAGACGGAGGGCGTCGACGTGGCCGGTTACCAGGGCAACGTCGCCTGGTCGACCCTGTGGAGCAGCGGGGTCAAGTGGGCGTACACCAAGGCCACCGAGGGGACGTACTACACGAACCCCTACTTCGCACAGCAGTACAACGGCTCGTACAACGTGGGCATGATCCGCGGCGCGTACCACTTCGCGACCCCGGACACCACCAGCGGCGCGACCCAGGCCAACTACTTCGTGGACCACGGCGGCGGCTGGTCCGGGGACGGCAAGACCCTCCCGGGCGCGCTCGACATCGAGTGGAACCCCTACGGCGCCGCCTGCTACGGCAAGTCGACCAGCGCCATGGTCAGTTGGATCGCCGACTTCCTCAACACGTACAAGTCCCGCACCGGCCGCGACGCCGTGATCTACACGGCCACCAGCTGGTGGACCCAGTGCACCGGCAACTACGGCGGCTTCGCCGCCGCCAACCCGCTGTGGATCGCGCGGTACGCCTCCGACCCGGGGACGCTGCCGGCCGGATGGTCGTACTACACGATGTGGCAGTACACCTCGTCCGGGCCGACCGTCGGCGACCACGACAAGTTCAACGGCGCGCTCGACCGGGTGCAGGCGCTCGCCACCGGCTGACGCCCCGCCCCGCACGCTGACGCCTCGCTCGGCACAGGGTGAAGACCCGGGCCCCCTCACGAGAACCCGGGCCTTCCCCGATCCGGCAGCGTCCGTCACGCCGCCACCGGAACCTCCGACTCCGCGCCGCTCGTGGCGGGCGCGAGGGCCAGCTCGAGGACCTGGCGGACGTCGGTGACGGCGTGCACGTCGAGCTTGTCCAGCACCTCCGCGGGGACGTCGTCCAGGTCGGGCTCGTTGCGCTTGGGGATGATGACCGTGGTCACGCCCGCCCGCTGCGCCGCGAGCAGCTTCTGCTTCACCCCGCCGATCGGCAGGACGCGGCCGGTCAGCGAGACCTCACCGGTCATCGCCACGTCGGTGCGGACCAGCCGGCCGGACAGCAGCGAGGCCAGCGCGGTCGTCATCGTGATGCCGGCGCTCGGGCCGTCCTTGGGGACCGCGCCGGCCGGGAAGTGGATGTGCACGCCCCGGTCCTTCAGGTCCGCCACCGGCAGCTCCAGCTCGGCTCCGTGGCTGCGCAGGAAACTCAGCGCGATCTGCGCCGACTCCTTCATCACGTCGCCCAGCTGACCGGTCAGGGTCAGGCCCGCCGCGCCCGTCTCCGGGTCCGCGAGGGACGCCTCGACGAACAGGACGTCACCGCCGGCCCCGGTGACCGCCAGGCCCGTAGCCACGCCGGGCACCGCGGTACGGCGCTCGGCCGGGTCCTGGGCCGCCTCCGGCACGTGGTGCGGCCGGCCGATCAGGTCGCGCAGATCGTCCGCGCGAACGGTGAACGGCAGCTCCCGCTCGCCGAGTTCGTGCTGCGCGGCGATCTTGCGCAGCAGCCGGGCGATCGACCGCTCCAGAGTGCGCACGCCCGCCTCGCGCGTGTACTCGCCGGCGAGCTTGCGCAGCGCGCTCTCGTCCAGCGTCACCTCGTCCTCGGCGAGGCCGGCCCGCTCCAGCTGGCGCGGGAGCAGGTGGTCGCGGGCGATGACGACCTTCTCGTCCTCGGTGTAACCGTCCAGGCGTACCAGTTCCATACGGTCCAGGAGGGCCTCCGGGATGGCCTCCAGGACGTTGGCGGTGGCGAGGAAGACGACGTCGGACAGGTCGAGTTCGACCTCCAGGTAGTGGTCGCGGAAGGTGTGGTTCTGCGCCGGGTCCAGGACTTCGAGGAGGGCCGCCGCGGGGTCGCCGCGGAAGTCGGAGCCGACCTTGTCGATCTCGTCCAGCAGGACGACCGGGTTCATCGATCCGGCCTCCTTGATCGCGCGGACGATCCGGCCGGGCAGCGCGCCGACGTAGGTGCGCCGGTGACCGCGGATCTCCGCCTCGTCGCGGACGCCGCCGAGGGCGACGCGGACGAACTTGCGGCCCATGGCGTGCGCCACGGACTCGCCGAGCGAGGTCTTGCCGACGCCGGGCGGGCCGACCAGGGCCAGTACGGCGCCTCCGCGCCGGCCGCCGACGACGCCCAGGCCCCGGTCGGCGCGGCGCTTGCGGACCGCGAGGTACTCGGTGATCCGCTCCTTCACGTCCTCCAGACCGGCGTGCTCGGCGTCCAGGACCGCCTTGGCGCCCTGGATGTCGTAGGCGTCCTCGGTGCGCTCGTTCCACGGCAGTTCGAGGACGGTGTCGAGCCAGGTGCGGATCCAGGAGCCCTCGGGCGACTGGTCGGAGGACCGCTCCAGCTTGTCGACCTCCTTCAGAGCGGCCTCGCGGACCTTCTCCGGCAGGTCGGCGGCCTCGACGCGGGCGCGGTAGTCGTCGGACTCGTCGCCCTCCTTCTCGCCGTTGAGCTCGCGCAGCTCCTTGCGGACGGCCTCCAGCTGACGGCGCAACAGGAACTCCCGCTGCTGCTTGTCGACGCCTTCCTGGACGTCCTTGGCGATGGTCTCGGCGACATCCTGCTCGGCGAGGTGGTCGCGCAGCTGCTGGGTGGCCAGCTTCAGGCGGGCGACCGGGTCGGTGGTCTCCAGGAGCTGGAGCTTCTGCTCGGTGGTGAGGAAGGGCGAGTAGCCGGAGTTGTCGGCGAGCGCGGAGACGTCGTCGATGGCCTGGACCCGGTCGACGACCTGCCAGGCGCCGCGCTTGCGCAGCCAGGCGGTGGCGAGCGCCTTGTACTCCTTGACCAGTTCGGCCGCGTGCCCCGGCAGGGGGTCGGGCACCTTCTCGTCGATCCGCGTGCCCTCGACCCACAGCGCCGCGCCCGGGCCGGTGGTGCCCGCGCCGATCCGCACGCGGCCACGGCCGCGGATCAGCGCGCCCGGGTCACCGTCGGCCAGCCGGCCGACCTGCTCGACGGTGCCGAGCACACCGGTGCCCGCGTAGGTCCCGTCGACGCGGGGCACCAGGAGAACCCTGGGCTTCCCCGGCTCGGAGCGGGCGGCGGCCTGGGCGGCCTCCACCGCGGCGCGCACGTCGGCGTCGCTCAGGTCCAGCGGAACCACCATGCCGGGCAGCACGACCTCGTCGTCGAGCGGCAGCACAGGCAGGGCGAGCGGTGTGAACGCCTCGGACTCAGCAGCCATGATCTCCCCTTCGGCAGTCAAGTTGAGCTATGCCGACTCAATGCTCGGCGGCATGCCGTTGTTCCCCGGAGGGTGTTCGCCGAGAGCGATCACCGCGGCCGGAGGCCGGCGTACGCCGTGAAGAGGACCGGAGACCGTCCGCCGGGCGGGTGCCCTTGGCGGACGCCGGACGGGGGTGCCCGGCGGGCGCCGGGCGGGGGTGCCCGGCGGGCGCCGGGCGGGGGTGC
>NZ_JBFADM010000047.1:0-66732 GCF_040641355.1 Streptomyces sp. NPDC020996 | reverse complement strand
GGGCAAGGCCGCCGGCAAGTGGTCGGCGGGGGGCGAGGGAAACCTGCGTGCCTCGCTGCGGCCCCCGACGGGGCACCTGGACAGGGCGGGCGGCCTCCCGCGTACCGGGTCAGTTGGGCTGGCCGAGCTGCCGACCAGCACGATCCGGTCCCGGTCTCCTTCAGGGCGTCGATGGACGCGCGGATGAGCAGCGCGGGGCCGAGCACGTTGGTCAGCACCATGTCGGTCCAGCCCGCGGGGTCGCCCTCCGCGACCGAGTCATGGGTGGCGGAACCGGCGTTGGCGACGACCGTGTCGAGCCGGCCGAACTCCTCGATCGTGGCGGTGACGGCGGCCCGCACGTCGGCGTACTCGGCCGAGTTCCCGGTGATCGTCAGCAGCCCCTCCGGGTGGCCGAGTCCGGCGGCGAACTCCCGCAGCCGGCGCTCGCCCCGCCCCGTGACGGCCACCCGGCGCCCGGCGTCGAGCAGCCGCCGCACCACCGCCGCCCCGATGCCGCTGCCGCCGCCGGTGATGAGCGCGACCGGTGCGCCGGTCATGGTGATACCCCCTGACGTCCCTTGACGTCGGGGGGAGTTCATCACTTGGAGCGCTCCCGAAGTGAGGGCCCGGCGTGGTTCACCCGGCGTGGTTCATCCGGTGCGGACGGCGGTGTGCACCGTGTGGGCGGCCAGCACGAACACGTCCGGACGGTGGTGCACGCTCGCCCGGTCGTCGGGGTCGAGGAGACGGTCGAGGGTGGTGCGGTCGTCGGCGTCCAGGGCGTCGCCGAACGCCTCCCGCAGCCGGGACAGGCTCGCGGCGATGTAGGCCCGGGCCCGGTCGGGGGCCGGTGCGGGCAGGTCGAGGAGGAAGCTGCGGGTGCGGGCGTGCGTCAGGCCCGCACCGGTCAGCATGGCCGGCCAGTCCTCCACCTCGGCGACGGCGCCGGGCAGACCGGCCCGCATCTGGGCGAACCGCTCGGCCTCCAGGGCGTCCAGCCGGGCCTCGAGACCCGGGCGCCCGAAGCCGAGGTCGCGCGGCAGGTACCGGGACGGCAGCCCACCCTCCATGATCGCGAGCGTGCCGCCGGGTGCCAGCCGACGTGCGAAGGCGGCGAGGGCGGCGCGCTGGTCGCCCAGGTGGTGCAGGCTGCGGCCCGCCCACAGCAGGTCGGCCGGGTAGTCCAACTCGTCCAGGACATCCGGGAGTTCACCGGCCAGGGTGTCGAACCGGTCGGCGTACCCGAGCCGGGCGGCCCGCGACCGGGCGCGCTCCAGGAGTGGCTCGGAGCCGTCGACGGCCAGTACGCGGGCGCCGGTGAACGTCTCGGCGAACAGGCACGAGACGACTCCGGGGCCGCTGCCCGCGTCGACGATCAGACCCGGCTCGGTCACCTCCTTGCCGAGCCAGAAGAGTGCCTGCTCGTACAGGGGGGTGAACAGTTCGGCCTGGGCCTCGAGGAACGGGGCCATCTCGGCCCAGTCGATGTCCGTGTGATGCCCGTGGGCGGGGTGGCCGTGGTCGTGACCGCCGTTGTGTGCGTGGTGGCCGTGGTCCGGGTGTGCCATGGTCGTCAGCCTCTCGTCCTGGGATGCCGCCAGCGTGCTCCGGCGCACCGGACGGGGCCACTTCTGTTGCGGGCGCGGCAAAAAACGGCGATGCGCGGGACGCGTGGTCCCGCGCGAGCCGACGGCGGACGTGATCGGCGGTGGATTCGCGATCCGCCGGGGTCGTGCCCGGGAGGGGCGACCCCGGCGGATCACCGGTGACCGGCCGGGATGTGGTTCACCGACCGGTCACCGCGCTACGGCGCCACCGCACTGCCGTGCTACGGCAGCGGCGGGTAGGCGTTCTGCATCAGCTGCTGGAACTGGGCCGAGAACCAGTGCCCGGACAGCGGCGCGTTGGGCAGGGCGCCCGACATGCTGTTGCCGTTGCGGGCGTTGCCCGTGTAGGTCGGGTCGCACATGCGGTCGAAGCCCTTGCCCTCGTCGTTCGCGATGGCGCTGCTGGAGCCGTCGGACTCACCCGGGGGCTTCATCCAGACGTAGGCGTCGATCCCGGCGGCGGGGCTGGCCTGCGGGCGCTCACCGAGGCCGGCGCCGGCCTGGTTGCACCAGTTGCCGACGTGGATACGACGGTCGTAGCGGCCGCCGTCGACATAGGCGTCGACGCTGGTCTTCGGGCCGGCCGCGGTGGGCCGGGCGGTGCCGCCCCAGCCGTTGCGGGAGGTGTCGATCAGCATGCCGATGTTGGAGTTGAAGCCGACCGAGACCAGCTGGTTGCGGAAGGCCTGCGCGAAGGAGAGCTCGTCGACGTAGCGGTTCCAGTCGACCCACTTCGACTGGCGCACGGAGGTCCCGTTCACCGAGTCGTTGATGGTGAAGTGGTCTTCCTTCAGGGCGCTGTAGTTGGCCGTGTTGGTGATGAAGCCGGCGACGTCGTTGACGGTCGCGCCCTCACTGGTGGCCGCCTGCTTGAACAGGTTGGCCGACGCGCCGAAGTTGTCGTCCCAGCCGATCCAGCCGTGGTGGCCGGCGTCGAGGTAGTTGTAGACGTTCGGGATCGCGCCGAGCTTGGCGAGCGCGTAGCCGACGCCCTTGATGTAGTTGCCGTTGGCGAGCATGGTGTCGCAGTTGGGGGTGGCGGTGGGGCGGCTGCCGGTGTTGGTGACGAGGTTGGGCAGCGAGTCGATCTCGATGGTGGTGACGATCCGCAGCGAGGCGTACTTCGGGTCGGCCAGGATCGCCGCGATCGGGTCGATGAACTGCGTCTTGTACTTGTCGATCTCCGTCGGGCCGAGTTCGCCGTTGGAGGCGAGGGCGGCGCAGTCACGGCCGGGCAGGTCGTAGATGACCAGCTGGACGACCTCTTCGTTGCTGCCCTTCTGCGTGAGGGCCTTGTCGAGGTGGTCGCGCAGGCCCATGCCGCCGTTGACCCCGTTGATCGCGGCGATGCGGTCGAGCCAGACGCCGGTGGGCTGGTTGGAGACGCGGCTGCCGCCCGGTTCGGCGGCGGCCTTCGCGGACCACTCCGGGTTCACGTAGACCTTGGCGCCGGCGTACGGGTTGTCGACGCGGCCGCTCGGGTCGGTGGTGCCGCCGCCGTTGTCACCGCCGCCGCTGCCGTCGTCGACGTTGCAGGTCACGCCGTCGAGGGTGAACGTGCCCGGCACCGCGTTGGTGCCGCTGTAGGTGCCCTGGAACCCGAAGCTGGCCGAACCGCCGTTCGCCAGCGTCCCGTTGTAGGACTCGTTGTTCGCCGTCACGGCGGTGCCGCTCTGGCTGATCTTGGCGTTCCAGTAGTTGGTGATCTTCTGGTTGCCGGCGTAGGACCACTTCAGCGACCAACTGCTCTTCGCGGCGCCGTTGTTCGTCACCGTCACGGCGGCGGTGAAGCCGGTGTCCCACTGGTTCTGCACCTTGTAGTCGACGGTGCAGGGGATGGCGGACAGGCCGGCGTCCGCCGGGACGACGGCCGTCGCCGTCCCGGCCGTCCCGGCGACCAGCGCCAGGGCGGCGAGTATCGATGTTCTCGTGCGGCTCATGAAAGCGGGTTTCCTGTTCTGTCGGGGGATCAACCGTTCAGCGCGCGCAAGTGGTCGCGCAGCCCCGCGCCGTACGACGTGGGGGTACCGTCGTAGGCGGAGATGAGGGAGGGACCGGAGGAGCAGTCCCAGGTGTTCCAGGTCCAACCGAGGTAGGAGAGGCCCCGGTCGTCGAACCACTTCATGACCTGGTCGACGAAGGAGTGCGAGCAGGTGTTCTCCCCGATCTCCCCGGCCACCAGCGGCACCTGGGCCGCCACCGGGGCGAGCGTGGAGTTCCAGCAGCTCTCGTTCGAGCAGGTGTTGAAGTTGTAGACGTGATAGGCGGCGACGAGATTGCCCGTGGGGTCGCTGGGCTTGTACGTCAGCCACTGGCTCAGGTCGTTGGAGTAGGCGAGCCCGCCGGCCAGGACGACGTTCTTCGCGCCCGTGGCGCGGACCGCGTCGACCAGGTCCTGCATTCCGGCGACCTCGTAACCGATGCCGGGGCAGTTGCCGCCGTCCCGCCAGCACTGCCACGCCTGGGTGGTCGTGGAGGTCGCGCGGTCCGGATAGGGCTCGTTGAACAGGTCGAAGGCGACGGCCGGATCGTCCTTGAAGGTGCTCGCCACCGAGGACCAGAACGACGGCGAGTACTGCATGTCCGGCATCGGCTTCTGGCAGGTGGCGTGCACGTCGGAGCAGCCGGCCGAATTGCCGGTGTACTGGCCGTAGCTCCAGTGCAGTTCGACGATCGGCGTCATGCCGTGCGCCTCGACGCGGGCCACCAGGTCCTTGACGGCGGCCACGTAATTTGCTCCGCCGTACTCGGGCTTGATGTTGGAAAGACCCAGCCAGCACTCCTCGTTGAGCGGAATGCGGACCGTGTTGGCCTTCCAGTCCGCGATCGCCTTGACCGCGGCATCGTCGACGGGACCGTCCCAGATGCCGTAGCCCTGCACGCACATGAACTCGCCACCGGACCGGTTCACGCCGAGCAGCCGGTGGTTCGTTCCCCCCGCGTCCACGAGCTTGTTGCCCGAGACGTGCAGCGCGGGCGCCTTGCCGCCGCCCGTGCCGGGCGGGTTGCTCGGCGTAGGCGTAGGTGTCGGCGTCGGCGACGGTTCGGCGTCGACGTTACAGGTGGTGCCGTTGAGCGTGAACGACGCCGGCGCGGCGTTGTTCCCCGACCACGAGGCGATGAACCCGGCGCTGACGCTCGCGCCGGTGGCCAGGGAACCGTTCCAACTCTCGTTGGCAGCGGTCACCTTGGTGCCGGACTGGGACCACTTGGCGCTCCAGCCCTGGGTGACCTTCTGTCCGCCGGAGAAGTCGAAGCCGAGGCTCCAGCTGCTCAGCGCGGCCGAGTTGTTGGTGATCTTCACGGCGCCCTGGAAGCCGTCCGCCCACTGGCTGGTGACGGAGTACTCCACCGTGCACGCGGGCGTGGCTCCCTGCGCCGTGACGGCCGGCACGGTGATCGCCCCGATGAGGGCGGTCGCGCCGGCAATGGCTAAAAGTGCTGAACGCGGGGGGTGTCGCATGAGCGACTCCTTGCAGATCAGGCGCACCGTAACCGGCGCGTCGACTGATGGAATCGCTCCCACTGGTGACCAAGAAGCTAGCGCCAAGTGACCGAGCTGAACAGAGGGTGACAGAAACTTTCTTGACTTGTCCTTGTCACAGAGCCGTCGAATCTTTTCGACTCTTCGAACATCTTGACCGCTCCTACCCTCATCCCCACTATGGGAGCGCTCCCACTGGTTCAAGGCTTGTTGCTCCTACCCCACTCTCCGAGCCGCAAGGAGGAACCGGCACATGCAATCCAGACGCAGACGCCGCGCCGCATGGGCGGGACCGCGGCGCCTGTGGACCGCCGCCCTGGCGGCCCTCGCGCTCCCGTTGGCCATGCTGTCGACGGGCTCAACGACCGCCCACGCGGCGGCACTTCAGTGCAGCGTCGACTACAAGACGAACGACTGGGGCTCCGGCTTCACCGCGGACCTGACGATCACCAACCACGGTACGGACGCCATCGACGGCTGGACACTGACGTATTCCTACTCAGGCAACCAGAAGCTCAGCAACGGCTGGAGCGGCACCTGGTCCCAGTCGGGTCAGCAGATCACGGTGAAGGACGCCGGGTACAACGGGAAGGTGGCCGCGGGCGCCGCCGTCTCCACCGGCGCGCAGTTCACCTACAGCGGCACCAACACCGCACCCACGAGTTTCGCGATCAACGGCACCACCTGCGCCGGCGCCCACCAGCCGCCGGTCACCGTGCTGACCAGCCCCACCGCGGGCGCCGTCTACACGCAGGGCGACGCGGTCCCGCTCGCGGCCACCGCCGCGGCCGCCGACAACGCGACGATCAGCAAGGTCGAGTTCTACGACGACACGACGCTGCTGGGCACCGACACCAGCTCGCCGTTCACCTTCTCGGCCTCTGGCTTGACCGTGGGCAGTCATTCTCTGGTGGCGAAGGCGTACGACAGCCTGGGCGCGTCCGCGGAGTCCACGCCGGTCGGCATCACGGTCGCCTCCGGTCCCGCGGTGGTCGCCTCGCCGACCCAGCTCGGCGTCCAGCAGGGCAAGTCGGGCACGTACGAGGTGAAGCTGTCCACCAAGCCCTCCTCCAACGTCACCGTGACGACGGCCCGCGCGAGCGGCAACTCCGGCCTGACGGTGTCCGGCGGGACGACCCTCACCTTCACGCCCTCCAACTGGAGCACGGCGCAGCAGGTGACCGTCACCGCCGACTCCTCCGGCACCGGCTCGGCGACCTTCGAGTCGACGGCGACCGGCCACTCCAAGGCCACCGTCACCGTCACCGAGCTGGCCGCCTCCAAGGCGTACGACGCCCGCTTCCTGGACCTCTACGGGAAGATCACCAACCCGGCGAACGGCTACTTCTCGCCCGAGGGCATCCCGTACCACTCGGTCGAGACGCTGATCGTGGAGGCGCCGGACCAGGGCCACGAGACCACGTCGGAGGCGTACAGCTACCTGCTGTGGCTGCAGGCCATGTACGGCAAGGTCACCGGTGACTGGTCGAAGTTCAACGGCGCGTGGGGCCTGATGGAGAAGTACATGATCCCCACCCACGCCGACCAGCCCACCAACTCCTACTACAACGCGTCCAAGCCGGCCACCTACGCGCCGGAACTGGACACCCCGAACGAGTACCCGGCCAAGCTGGACACCGGCGTGTCGGTCGGCTCGGACCCGATCGCGAGCGAGCTGAAGAGCGCGTACGGCACGGACGACGTCTACGGCATGCACTGGATCCAGGACGTCGACAACGTCTACGGCTACGGCAACGAGCCCGGCAAGTGCGAGGCGGGGCCGACGGCGACCGGACCGTCGTACATCAACACCTTCCAGCGCGGTCCGCAGGAGTCGGTGTGGGAGACGGTTCCGCAGCCCACCTGTGACGCCTTCAAGTACGGCGGCACGAACGGCTACCTGGACCTGTTCACCGGCGACTCGTCCTACTCCAAGCAGTGGAAGTACACCGACGCCCCGGACGCCGACGCCCGTGCGGTGCAGGCCGCCTACTGGGCCGACGTGTGGGCGAAGCAGCAGGGCAAGGGCAGTGACGTCGCCACGACGGTGGGCAAGGCCGCCAAGATGGGCGACTACCTGCGCTACGCCATGTACGACAAGTACTTCAAGAAGATCGGCAACTGTGTCGGCCCGTCCAGCTGCGCGGCCGGGACCGGCAAGGACGCCTCGCACTACCTGCTCTCCTGGTACTACGCGTGGGGCGGCGCCACGGACACCAACGCCGGCTGGGCCTGGCGCATCGGCTCCAGCCACGTCCACGGCGGTTACCAGAACCCGCTCGCCGCGTACGCCCTCAGCAGCTACGCGGACCTGAAGCCGAAGTCGGCGACGGGCGCGGCGGACTGGAGCAAGTCGCTGCAGCGGCAGCTGGAGTTCTACCAGTGGCTGCAGTCGTCCGAGGGCGCCATCGCGGGCGGCGCGACCAACAGCTGGGCGGGCCGGTACGCGACCCCGCCGTCGGGCACGCCGACCTTCTACGGCATGTACTACGACTGGCAGCCCGTCTACCACGACCCGCCGTCCAACCAGTGGTTCGGCTTCCAGGCGTGGTCGATGGAACGGGTCGCCGAGTACTACCAGCAGACGGGAGACGCCAAGGCCAAGGCGGTTCTCGACAAGTGGGTGAAGTGGGCGCTGTCGAAGACCACGATCAACCCGGACGGCACCTACCAGATCCCGTCGACGCTCCAGTGGTCGGGCCAGCCCGACACCTGGAACCCGTCGAGCCCCGGCTCCAACAGCTCGCTGCACGTCACCGTCGCCGACTACACCAACGACGTCGGTGTGGCCGCCGCGTACGCCAAGACCCTGACGTACTACGCCGCCAAGTCCGGTGACGCGACGGCCAAGTCGACGGCGAAGGCGCTGCTGGACGGCATGTGGGCGAACTACCAGGACAGCCTGGGCGTCGCCGTCCCGGAGACCCGCGCCGACTACAACCGCTTCAACGACACCGTCTACGTCCCGAGCGGCTGGAGCGGCAAGATGCCGAACGGCGACACGATCAACTCGTCGTCGACGTTCTCCTCGCTGCGTTCGTTCTACAAGAACGACCCGGCCTGGTCGAAGATCCAGAGCTACCTCGCGGGCGGAGCCGCGCCCGTCTTCACGTACCACCGGTTCTGGGCCCAGGCGGACATCGCCCTGGCCATGGGCTCGTACGCGGAGCTTCTCGAATAGCCCCCGCCGAGCGCTCCGGGGAAGGGCGGCACCGCGACCGCCGCCCTTACCCGGAACCGCTTGAAGGCTCCGTGTGCGTGGCCTCGCCACCTGACGGCGAGGCCGACCTGCCGGGCGGCCCCCTACCTGCACCGGGGGCCGCCCGGCACTCGCGCGTTTTCCCCTGTCCCCCGCTCAGGAAGGACGCCCCACCGTGCGAAGAACCCGCATCCTCACGGCCGTGCTGGCGCTCGCGGCCGGTCTGCTCGCGGGCACCCCGCCCGCACTCGCGGCCGGCAGCGCCCCGAAGACGACGCTCACCGCCGACACCTACACCTGGCACAACGCCCGCATCGACGGCGGCGGTTTCGTCCCCGGCATCGTCTTCAACCGCTCCGAGAAGAACCTGGCCTACGCCCGCACCGACATCGGCGGCGCCTACCGCTGGCAGCAGTCGACGAAGACCTGGACGCCCCTGCTGGACTCGGTCGACTGGGACCACTGGGGGCACACCGGCGTGGTCAGCCTCGCGTCGGACTCCGTCGACCCGGACAAGGTGTACGCGGCCGTCGGCACGTACACCAACAGCTGGGACCCGGGCAACGGCGCCGTGCTCAGGTCCTCCGACCGGGGCGCCAGCTGGCAGAAGACCGACCTGCCCTTCAAGCTGGGCGGCAACATGCCCGGCCGGGGAATGGGCGAACGCCTGGCCATCGACCCGAACAAGGACAGCGTGCTGTACCTTGGCGCGCCCAGCGGCAAGGGCCTGTGGCGGTCGACGGACTCGGGCGTGACCTGGTCGCAGGTGACGGCCTTCCCCAACCCCGGCAACTACGCGCAGGACCCGAGCGACACCTCCGGCTACGCCTCCGACAACCAGGGCATCGTCTGGGTCACCTTCGACGAGTCCACCGGCACGTCCGGCAGCGCGACGAAGACGATCTACGTCGGGGTCGCCGACAAGGACAACGCGGTGTACCGCTCGACGGACGCCGGCGCGACCTGGACCCGGCTGGCCGGGCAGCCGACCGGATACCTGGCGCACAAGGGCGTGCTGGACGCCAAGAACGGCTACCTGTACCTCGCATACAGCGACAAGGGCGGCCCCTACGACGGCGGCAAGGGGCGGCTGTGGCGGTACGCCACCGCGACCGGCACCTGGACGGACATCAGCCCGGTCGCCGAGGCGGACACCTACTACGGCTTCAGCGGGCTGACCGTCGACCGGCAGCACCCGGGCACGGTGATGGCGACGGGCTACAGCTCCTGGTGGCCGGACACGCAGATCTTCCGTTCCACGGACAGCGGCGCGACCTGGACGAAGGCGTGGGACTACACGTCGTACCCGAACCGGGTGAACCGCTACACCATGGACGTCTCCTCCTCGCCGTGGCTGACCTGGAACGCGAACCCCTCACCGCCCGAGCAGACCCCGAAACTCGGCTGGATGACCGAGGCGCTGGAGATCGACCCGTTCGACTCCGACCGGATGATGTACGGGACGGGCGCGACGGTCTACGGCACCGAGAACCTGACCAAGTGGGACAGCGGGAGCCAGTTCACCATCAAGCCGATGGTGCAGGGGCTGGAGGAGACGGCCGTCCTCGACCTCGCCTCTCCCCCGTCGGGCGGCGCCCAGTTGTTCAGCGCGCTCGGTGACATCGGCGGCTTCCGCCACACGGACCTGACGAAGGTCCCGTCGATGATGTACACCTCCCCGACCTTCACCACGACCACCAGCCTGGACTTCGCCGAGACGAACCCGAACACCGTCGTGCGCGTCGGCAACCTGGACTCCGGCCCGCACGTCGCGTTCTCGACGGACAACGGCGCCAACTGGTTCGCGGGCACCGACCCCTCGGGCGTCAGCGGCGGCGGGACGGTCGCGGCGGCGGCCGACGGCAGCCGCTTCGTGTGGAGCCCGGACGGCACCGGCGTGCAGTACACGACCGGTTTCGGCTCGTCCTGGTCGGCGTCGAGCGGCATCCCGGCCGGCGCGATCGTCGAGTCCGACCGGGTCGACCCGAAGACCTTCTACGGCTTCAAGTCGGGGAAGTTCTACGTGAGCACGGACGGCGGAGCCACCTTCACGGCGTCCTCCGCGAGCGGCCTGCCGAGCGGTGACAGCGTCCGCTTCAAGGCGCTGCCCGGCGCCAAGGGCGACGTGTGGCTGGCGGGCGGGGCGAGCGGCAGCGCGTACGGCCTGTGGCACTCCACCGACGGCGGGGCGAGCTTCACCAAGCTGGCGAACGTCGACCAGGCCGACACGATCGGCTTCGGCAAGGCGGCGACGGGAGCGTCCTACCAGACCCTCTACACCAGCGCGAAGATCGGCGGTGTGCGGGGCATCTTCCGCTCCACCGACAAGGGCGCGAGCTGGACCCGCATCAACGACGACGCCCACCAGTGGGCCTTCACGGGCGCCGCGATCACCGGCGACCCGCGGGTGTACGGGCGGGTGTACGTGTCGACGAACGGGCGCGGGGTGATCTACGGGGACACCTCCGACACCGGCGGGGGCGACAGCGGCGGCGGCACCGACCCGACGCCCACCCCGACCGGCGCCTGCACGGTGACGTACAAGATCACCAACCAGTGGTCGGGCGGTTTCCAGGCGGACGTGCAGCTGAGCAACACCGGGTCCAGCGCCTGGAGCGGCTGGTCGCTCGGCTGGTCCTTCCCGGACGGCCAGCAGATCTCCCAGCTGTGGAACGCCGGCTTCACCCAGTCGGGCGCCGCGGTGACGGCGAAGAACGTGACCTGGAACGCCAATGTGGCGGCCGGGTCGTCGGTGAGCTTCGGCTTCACCGGGAGCTGGTCGGGCTCGAACACGAAGCCGGCCTCGTTCAAGCTGGGCGACCAGGAGTGCACGGTCGCCTGACCGGCCGGTGGGTGCGCGCACCGCGGGGCGCGCACCCACCTCCGCTCACGGTGTGTACACCGTGGGCCGCGGCGCCGTCGCCATCCCGTCGCCGATGAAGAAGCTCGGGTGCGGGGGCTGGTTGTAGGCGGTGTTCTGCCAGGCCAGGGCCGTGCGGTACTGGGTGTCGTGCAGCAGGGTGGTGATCCTGGTGCTCGTCTCGTACGGCGTCGAGTAGATCCTCAGCGCCGTGTTGTCGCTGGTCGGCCAGACGACCTCCTCACGCCAGTCGCCGAGGATGTCGCCGGACAGCGACGGCGTCGCCTTGGTGCTGTTGTTGGAGTGCACCGACGCGCCGGTCAGCAGGCGGGTGTCGGACGAGGTGCCGTACTTGTCGATGTGGGTGCCGTCGAGGAGTTCGCGGACGGTGTCGCCGTCCCACCAGGACAGGAAGTTGGTCGAGCCCGGCTTGCGGCTCGCGACGACCGTTCCCTTGGGGTTGCGGATGCCGCTCTCCGCGGCCGACCAGGACTCGGCGCCGGCGCTGCCGGCCCAGATGTCGCCGGAGACGCCGCGGCCGTTGTCGCCGTTGGCGGGGGTGGACCAGATGACCTGGCCGGTCCTCGCGTCCGCCATCCAGGACGACGGCTTGGAGGAGTCCTCGTCGACCTTGAACTCCTCCAGGCCCGCCCGGGACGGGTCCAGGTCGCCGACGTGCATCGCGTCGCCGTGGCCGTTCTTCGTGGTCCACAGCCCGGAGCCGTTGTCGTCCACGGCCATCGAACCGTAGACGATCTCGTCCTTGCCGTCGCCGTCGACGTCCGCGACGGACAACTGGTGGTTGCCCTGGGCGTCGTAGCCCTTGCCGGAGTTGGTCGAGGAGTTGGTGTCGAAGGTCCAGCGGCGGGTGAAGGCCCCGCCCCGCCAGTCCCAGGCGGCGATCACCGTGCGGGTGTAGTACCCACGGGCCATGATCAGCGAGGGGCGGGAGCCGTCCAGGTAGGCGGTGCCCGCCAGGAACCGGTCGACGCGGTTGCCGTAGGAGTCGCCCCACGACGAGACCGTGCCGCGGGCCGGGACGTAGTCGACCGTCTGCATCGCCTTGCCGGTCTGCCCGTTGAACATGGTCAGGTACTCGGGGCCGGACAGCACGTACCCGCTGGAGTTGCGGTAGTCGGCGGAGGAGGAGCCGATGACCGCGCCGGTGCCGTCGACCGTGCCGTCGGCGGTCTTCATGGCGACCTCGGCCTTGCCGTCGCCGTCGTAGTCATAGACCTGGAACTGCGTGTAGTGCGCGCCGGAGCGGATGTTGCGGCCCAGGTCGATGCGCCACAGCCGGGTGCCGTCGAGCTTGATGCCGTCCAGGACGGTGTTCCCGGTGTAGCCGGACTGGGAGTTGTCCTTGGCGTTCGTCGGCTGCCACTTCAGGACGAGGTCGAGCTGTCCGTCGCCGTTCAGGTCGCCGACGGAGGCGTCGTTGGCCTCGTAGGTGTAGGCCACGCCGTCCGGGGTGGTGCCGCCGGCCGGCGGGGTGATGGGGACGTCCTTGTAGCCGTTGCTCAGCTGCAGCGCGTGCTCGGAGTCGCCCTGCTCGGCGCCGTTCACGACCGCGCGGACGGTGTAGTCGGCGTTGGCGGCGCCGCCGGAGTGGAAGTAGTTCGTGGAGCCGGTGATCGGGCTGGAGTTGAGCTTGGCGCCGGACCGGTAGACGTTGAAGGCGACGTTGTCCGGGTCGGTGCCGAGCCAGCGCCAGCTGATCAGGTTGCCGCTGCTGGTGTGGACGCTGACCAGGCCGCGGTCGAGCTTCTCGACCTGCCGCGCCGTAGCGGCCTGGGCCGCCGTGGGGGGAAGCAGCGCGGTGAGTCCGGCGCCGACGAGGGCGGCGGCCGCCGTGGCGGCGGAGAGCAGGACTCGGCGTCTGCGGTGCGGGTGCGGGTGCTGCACGGGACGGACCTCCTGGGAGGACGGATGGGTTCCGCTCTCTCAGTCGCCGGCGCTCCGCGCCGCGTTGCCGTATCTTTCGGCCAGTTCGGCGAGGTTCTCGCCATCTTGGCGCGCAGTTCCGCCGGGCGCAGCACCTCGACGTCCGCGCCGAGGCGCAGGAACTCGCCGTGCGCGTGGCCGAAGGACTCGATGGGAACGGTGAACAGCCGCCAGCCATCCGCCTCTTCGGGCCCGGCCGGGCTGGTACGCCGTCCAGTACACGGCCGGCTCGAAGTCGTCAGGTCGGGCGAACTCCTCTTCGGTCAAGGTGAGTTCGAGGATCCGGTCGATACGGAAGGTGCGCGGCCCCGGGACGGCGACGACGTACCAGCGGCCCGCCTTCAGCACCAGGCCGTACGGCTCCAGGCGGCGCCGCACGTCGGTCGGTTCGGCCCGGCGGCGGTACAGGTTCCCGCCGGTCGTGGGCGGTTTCGCGGACCGCCGCGGCGAGTTCTACGGCGATGACCGGCACGACGGGAAGGACGTGCGGGTGCGGTTCGGGTGGACGGTCCTCTCCCCCGCCGCCGCCCGCTGGGAGCAGGCGTTCTCCGTGGACGGCGGCCGGACCTGGCCGACCGACTGCACGATGGACTTCACCCGGGCTTCCTGAAGGCGCGCAGGTGGAACACGGGGTCGGGGCGCGGCCGGTCCTGGTCGGGCAGCTGGGCGAGCCGGGTGGCGAACCGCTCGGTGAGCGGATCGCCGGGCGGCAGCGTGACGAACCAGCCGCGCCGCAGGTCGGCGATGGTGCGGCGGGGGCTGCGGCCCTGGCCCCGGCCCGGGAAGCCGGCCTGCCCGGCGGGGAGCAGCCCGTGCTCGGCGGCGCGCCGGGTGACGCGGTCGGCGGCGTCGCGGGCCGGGCTGCGCGGGCGGGCGGCCAGGACGGCGTCGATGTCGCTGCCGACGTTGTGGGACGCGGCCTTGTCCACGGTGGTGACGTACACCCCGCCGGGGCGCAGCACCCGGGCGCACTCGCCGACGGCGGCGCGGACGCCGTCCTCGTCGAGGAGGTGCAGCAGCCAGACGCTGGTGACGGCGTCGAAGGCGGCGTCCGGGAACGGCAGCGCGCGGCTGTCCGCCAGCACGACCGTGCCGGGCAGCCGCGCGGCGGCCATCCGGGCCATGCCCTGGGTCCGGTCGACGCCGGTCACCCGGGCGGCGGGCAGCGCGGCGGCCAGCCTCCGGGTCACTATCCCGGTGCCGCAGCCGATGTCGAGGAGCCGGCCGACGCGTGCGGGGAGCAGGCCCAGCACGGCGTCGGCGGCGGCCTCGGCCCTCGGCTCACCGCCGCGGGAGGCGTCGTAGACGTCGGCTTCCTTGTCGTAGTCGAGCACGGCGTCACTTGGCTCCGTGCCCGGGCGCGAGCGCCTCCACCCTCCGGGCGAGCGCGAAGTCCAGCTCGGTGATCTTCCCGCCGACGCTGTGCGTGTTCACGGACAGGGAGACGGTGTGGTAGCCGAGGGTGAGGTCGGAGTGGTGGTCGAGCTCCTCCTGGATCTGGGCGACGTGCACGACCATGGCGGTGGCCGCGAAGTGCGAGCCGAGCCGGTAGGAGCGGGTCAGGCGGTCGCCGTCGGCCGCCCAGCCCGGCAGCTCGGCCAGCCGGTCCTCGATCTCGGTGCGTGACAGCGGTTCGACGGGCATGAACTCGCTCCTCTCCGGGGGCCGGTACGCCTCTTCCAGCCTGCCACAGCCGCGCCGCCGCGTCCCTGGTCAGAACCACGCGGTGCGGCTTGAGCCACGGACATCCAGCCGCCGTCGACTACGGTCTTCCGTATGACGATTCTCGCCTCCGGCGGCACCGCGTCCGCCGCCGTCCCCGCCGGCCAGGGCGTCGGCCCGTTACTGCGGGCGTGGCGGGAGCGGCGGCGGGTCAGCCAGCTGGAGCTGGCGCTGCGCGCCGACTCCTCCGCCCGGCACATCAGCTTCATCGAGACGGGCCGCTCCCGGCCGAGCGAGGAGATGGTGCTGAAGCTGGCCGAGCACCTGGAGGTGCCGGTGCGCGAGCGCAACGCCCTGCTGCTGGCGGCCGGTTACGCCCCCCGCTACCCGAGGACCCCGCTGGACTCCCCCGCGCTGGACGCCCTGCGCGCGGGCCTGGAGCGTCTCATCCAGGGCTACGAGCCCTATCCGGCGCTGGTGGTCGACGCGACGTACGACGTGGTCACGGCCAACCGGGGCGTCATGATGCTGCTGGAGGGCGTCCCCGACGCCCTGCTGAAGCCCCCGCTGAACGCGATGCGGCTGACGCTGCACCCGCAGGGCCTCGCGCCCCGCATCCGCAACCTGCGCGAGTGGCGCGGGCATCTGCTGGCCCAGATGGAGCGGCAGATCGCCCTGGACCGCTCCGAGCCGCTGCGGGAGCTGTACGAGGAGGTGGCGGCGTATCCGGTGCCGGCGGGCGGGCAGGGCCACGAACCGGCCGAGTCCGTGCCGTACTTCGCGCTGCCGATGGTGATCGAGCACGCGGGCCGGACGCTGTCCTTCGTCTCGTCCATCTCCACGTTCAACACGCCCATGGACGTGACGGTCGCCGAGCTGGCCATCGAGACGTTCCTTCCGGCCGACCCGGCGACGGTCAAGTACCTCCAGTCGCCGGTGCCGCACGCGTGACGGCAGCCCGATGTGTATCTTCGCGGATCCTGTGAGAGTGTCGACGGAACATGACACACTGCTTCGCGCAGACGACGGTGCGTAGGGGAGGCGTGGCGTGAGTGAGCGGCGTCCCGCTCCCACGGTGGGGCAGGTGGTGCTCGGCAGGCGCCTGCAGGAACTGCGGGAGGCGGCCGGCCTCAGACGTGAGGAGGCCGCACGCGTCCTGCGGGTGGCGCCGGCGACCGTGCGGCGGATGGAGATGGCCGAGGTCGCGCTGAAGATCCCGTACGTGCAGGTGCTGCTGACCACGTACGGCGTGTCGGAAGCCGAGGCGGCCACGTTCGTCGCGCTGGCCGAGGAGGCGAACCGGCCGGGCTGGTGGCAGCGGTTCCACGACGTGCTGCCGGAGTGGTTCAGCCTGTACGTCAGTCTCGAGGGCGCCGCCCGGATCATCCGCTCCTACGAGCCGCACTTCGTGCCGGGGCTGCTGCAGACCCCGGAGTACGCGCGCGCCGTCATGGAGGCGGGGACGGTCGGGCAGACCGGCCCGGAAGGCATCGAGCGGCACGTGTCGCTGCGCATGGCCCGGCAGCGGCTGCTGGAGCGCCCCGACCCGCCCCACCTGTGGGTGATCATGGACGAGACGGTGCTGCGGCGCCCGGTGAGCATCCGCTCCGAGGTGATGCGCGACCAGTTGGACAAGCTGCTGGAGTTCACGGAACGCGACCGGATCACGCTCCAGGTCGCCGAGTTCTCCGACGGCCCGCACCCGGGGACGGTCGCGCCCTTCACGCTGTTCCGGTTCGCCCAGCCCGAGCTGCCCGACCTGGTCTTCGCCGAGTACCTCACCGGCGCGCTGTACCTGGACTCCCGCAAGGAGGTCTCCGCGCACCTGGAGGTCCTGGACCACATGACCGCGCGCGCCGCGTCGGCCGAGCGCACCAAGAAGATCCTGCGGGAGTACCGCGAGAACTTCTGAGCCGTCCCGCCACCGGATCACGCGCCGCACCTTCCGGGCGCACCCCTTCCGGGCACGCACATTCCGAGCACCTCCGAAGCACCTTCGAAGCACCGCCGAAGCACGCCGAAGCACCTTCCGAGAGACCGAGGAGAAGACAGCGCATGACCGGATCCGACGCCACCGCCGTCCAGATCGACACGAGCCGGCCGCACCCGGCCCGGGTGTACGACTGGTGGCTGGGAGGCAAGGACAACTACCCGGTGGACGAGGAACTGGCCCGCAGGATCCTGGCCTCGGACGGGACCGCGGTGCGCGGGGCGCGGGCCAACCGCCGGTTCATGCACCGGGCCGTGCGCACCGCGGCCGAGGCGGGCGTCCGCCAGTTCCTGGACATCGGCACCGGCATCCCCACCGAGCCCAACCTGCACCAGGTCGCCCAGGCGGCCGCCCCGGAGGCCAGAGTGGTGTACGCGGACAACGACCCGATCGTGCTGCGGCACGCCCAGGCGTTATTGCAGAGCACGCCCGAGGGCAGCACCGACTACATCCACGCCGACGTCCGCGACCCCGGCACGATCCTGCGCCTGGCCGGCGAGTCGCTGGACTTCGACCGTCCGGTGGCGCTGTCCCTGGTGGCGCTGACCCACTACCTGGGCGACGCGGAGGACGACGTGTACGGCCTGGTCAAGCGGTACGTCGACGTCCTCGCGCCGGGCAGCCACCTGATCCTCTCCCAGGTCACCCAGGACCTCAGCCCGGACGGCGTGGCCAAGGCCGCGGAGCTGTTCCGCAGGAGCGGCACGCCCTTCTACCCGCGCACCCTGCCGGAGTTCTCCCGCTTCTTCGACGGCCTGGAACTGCTCGGCCCCGGCGTGATCCCCGTCTACGGCTGGCGCCCGGACCCGGAGGACGTCACGGCCCAGGCCGAGGGCGTCGTACCGGTCTACGCGGGAGTGGCCCGCAAGAACTGACCGGCGCACGCGCCGGGCGCTCCCCGGGGCCGTACCCGGGGAGCGCGCGGCGGCATGATCCGGACGACGGGCCCGGCGCCTGGCCGGCGCGCCGGACGCCTCAGTCCTCGTAGGGGACCTCGGTCACCGCGGCTCCCCCGGTGACCGTGTGCACCGCGCCGCCCGGGCCGCCGGTCCGCAGCCGCCAGGGGTGCGGGCTGTCGGTCGTCACGCGGAGCCGGCCGCCCTCGCGGCGGACGTGGAAGCGGGCCGTCTCGCCGGTGCCGTCGGTGCGCGGGATCACGACCGTGCGCTCGGCCCCGTCGGCGAAGGCGTGCACGCGCAGCTCGACGTCCTCCGCCCACGCCGAGACCGGCCGCTGGTCGTCGGCGGCCAGCGGGATCACCGACTCCGGGCGGGCGAGCAGCGGCAGGGTGTGGAAGCCGTGCCGCTCGGTCACCCACCGCGGGCCGGTGACCCGGGCGCCGGTCAGGATGTTGGTCCAGGTTCCCTCGGGCACGTAGTACTCGACGGTGCCGTCGTCGGAGAAGACGGGGGCGACGAGCAGGTCGTCGCCGAGCATGTACTGGCGGTCGAGCAGGGCGGCGGTGGGGTCGTCGGGGAACTCCAGCAGCATGGCGCGCATCACCGGGACGCCGGTGGTGTGCGCCTGCTGCGCGGCGCGTTGGAGGTAAGGCGCGAGGCGGTGCTTGAGGAGGGTGAACTCGCGGGTGACCTCGACGGCTTCCTCGCCGTAGTCCCACGGGACGCGGTACGAGTTGCTGCCGTGCAGGCGGCTGTGCGAGGAGAGCAGGCCGAACTGCACCCAGCGCTTGAAGACGGCCGGGGTGGGGGTGCCTTCGAAGCCGCCGATGTCGTGGCTCCAGAAGCCGAAGCCGGACAGGCCCAGGGAGAGGCCGCCGCGCAGCGACTCGGCCATGGCGCCGAAGTGGGAGTCGCAGTCGCCGCCCCAGTGCACGGGGTACTGCTGGCCGCCGGCGGTGGCCGAGCGGGCGAAGAGCAGGGCCTCGCCCTCGCCGCGCTCCTCCCGCAGCAGTTCGAAGACGGCCTGGTTGTACAGGTGGGTGTAGTAGTTGTGCATCCGCTCCGGGTCGGAGCCGTCGTGCCAGACGACGTCGGTGGGGACGCGTTCGCCGAAGTCGGTCTTGAAGCAGTCCACGCCCTGGGCGAGCAGGGTGCGCAGCTTGCCGGTGTACCAGTCGCGGGCGGCCGGGGAGGTGAAGTCGACCAGGGCCATTCCGGCCTGCCACAGGTCCCACTGCCACACGCTGCCGTCCGGCCGGCGCACCAGGTGGCCCTCGCGCATTCCCTCCTCGAACAGCGGGGACTTCTGGGCGATGTACGGGTTGATCCAGGCGGAGATCTTCAGGCCGCGTTCCCTGAGCCGGGCCAGCATGCCCTCGGGATCGGGGAAGGTCTCGGAGTCCCAGTCGAAGTCGCACCACTGGTAGGCGCGCATCCAGAAGCAGTCGAAGTGGAAGACGCTCAGCGGGATGCCGCGTTCGGCCATGCCGTCGATGAAGCCGCCCACGGTGGCCTCGTCGTAGTCGGTGGTGAAGGACGTGGTCAGCCACAGGCCCAGGGCCCAGGCCGGGGGCAGGGCCGGGCGGCCGGTCAGCGCGGTGTAGCGCTGGAGGACCTCCTTGGGGGTGGGGCCGTGGACGACGAAGTACTCCAGCGACTGGTCCTCGACGCTGAACTGCACCTGGCCGACCGACTCCGAGCCGACCTCGTAGCCGACCTTGCCGGGATGGTTGACGAAGACGCCGTAGCCGCGGTTGGTGAGGTGGAACGGGACGTTCTTGTAGGCCTGTTCGCTGCTGGTGCCGCCGTCGGCCTGCCAGATGTCCACCGTCTGGCCGTTCTTGACGAACGGGGTGAACCGCTCGCCCAGGCCGTACACCGACTCGCCGACGCCGAGGGCGAGTTGCCCGACCATGTGGTGGCGGCCCTCGGCGTCGGTGACGAATCCGTTGCCCCGCTCCCCCGCGGAGGTCAGCACGCGCCCGTCCGCGACGAACTCCAGCCGCCACGGGCGGGAGGTGTCGACGCGCAGGGTCAGCCCGCCGGAGGTGAGGGTGAGCAGCGGGCCCTCGCGGCCGACCCTGCCCGCGTCCTCGCCGGCGCCGGGCAGCGCGAAGTCCGGTCCGCGGCGCGCGGATCCGGCGTGATGGGTGGTGCGCACCCCGATCACGCCCTCGGCCGGGGACCAGCACTCGACAGTGAGCAGCGGGCTGTTGAGGGTGCCGCCGCGGCGGGTGACCTGCTTCACCGGCGCGTAGAGGGTCATCCGGTGCCCGTCGGCGCGCACGTCGGCGATCTCGGCGGCGAAGTGGGCGGTGCAGCCCGGACGCATGAGCCAGTAGCCGTCCGTGAACTTCATCGGGTTTCCTCAGTACGGGCGCGGTGCGCGGTGATCAGGTCCCGGTACCAGCGGTAGCTGTCCTTGGGGGTGCGGGTCTGGGTGTCGTAGTCGACGCGGATCAGGCCGAAACGCTGCTCGTAGCCGCGTGCCCATTCGAAGTTGTCCAGCAGCGACCAGACGTAGTAGCCGCGCACGTCCACCCCGGCGGCGACGGCGTCGGCCACGGCGCCCAGGTGGTCGGCGAGGTAGCCGATCCGGTCGGTGTCGTGGACCTGGCCGTCGGGTGCGACGGTGTCGGTCTCGGCGGAGCCGTTCTCGGTGATCCAGACGGGAGGCAGCCGCGGGTGGCGGGCGTGCAGGTCGCGGAGCAGTTCGGTGAACGCGGACGGGACGACGGGCCAGCCCATGGTGGTGTGCCGGGTGCCGTACGGGTCCACCTCGGCCACGCCGATGTCCACCGCGGTGCGCCCGGCGGGGTCGTCGGCCTGGTGCGGCGCCGCGGCCACGCAGATGGGCCGGTAGTAGTTCAGGCCGACGAAGTCCAGTGGCGTGCCGATCAGTCGCAGGTCGTCCGGGAGCCGCCAGGGGCCGTCCGCCTGCCCGGCCCACGTCTCGGACTCGTGCTCGGGGTAGCGTCCGGCGAACAGCGGCTCGGTCCAGACGTCGTTGTGCAGGGTCTCGGCGCGGCGGAGGGCCGCGAGGTCCTCGGGCCGGTCCGAGGCGGCGTGGATCCGGTCGAGGTTGAGGGTGATGCCGACTTCGTGGTCACCGCTCGCGCGCAGGGCGCGCACCGCCAGACCGTGGCCGACCAGGAGGTGGTGGGCCGCGGCCAGGGCGCCGGCGCCCTCCCGGGTGCCGGGCGCGTGGCGTCCCTCGGCGTGGCCGACGAAGGCGGAGCAGTAGGGCTCGTTGAGCGTGATCCAGCGCCGTACCCGGTCGCCGTAGCGCTCGGCGGCGAGGGCCGCGTACGCCGCGAACGCCTCCGCCGTCTCCCGGACGCGCCAGCCGCCGCGGTCCTCCAGGGCCTGCGGGAGGTCCCAGTGGTACAGGGTGACGCAGGGCTCGATGCCGGCGGCGAGCAGTTCGTCGATCAGACGGTCGTAGAAGTCCAGGCCCTTGGGGTTCGCCGGGCCGGTGCCCGCGGGCAGCAGGCGGGGCCAGGAGATCGAGAAGCGGTAGCCGTCGACGCCGAGGTCGCGCAGCAGGGCGACGTCCTCGCGGTAGCGGTGGTAGTGGTCGGCGGCCGTGTCGCCGGTGGCGCCGCCGAGCGTACGGCCGGGTGTGTGGCTGAAGGTGTCCCAGACGGAGGGCCCGCGGCCGTCCTCGTCGTGGGCGCCCTCGATCTGGTAGGCGGCGGTGGCGGCGCCGAAGCGGAAGCCGGCGGGCAGTACCGGGAAGACCTGATCGGTCATGCGTTGTGAACCTTCGGGGAGTCGAAGCGGAAAGAGGCGAGGCGGAAGTCGCCGTGCAGGGTGAGCCGCAGGTCGTGGACGCCGTCGACGGGGGACGCGGTCGCAGTGGTCACCGTCGTCCAGGTGTGGCGGCCGCCGGTCACCGGGACGGCGGTGGCGGCGATGAGCCGGTCGCCGGCCCGGACCTCCAGCACCGCCCCGCCCGGCCCGGTGTCCTCGCGGGCGACCTCCGCCTCGAAGCGGGTGGCGCCGGACAGGTCGGCCGAGCGGAACAGCAGGGTCGCGGGGCGCCCGGCACCGGCCGGGGTGACCGCGTCGCCGGCGGCGCGGGTGGCGTCGACGAGGGTGATGTCCGTGTGGTCGTCGAAGTCGGCGGCCCGGGTGCGCCGGCCGGCGACCGCGCGGGGTGCGGGGGCGGGGCCGGTCACGGTCAGCGGGGCGGTCAGGACGACGTGTTCCGCGGAGCGGGCGACGAGGACCTCGTAGGCGCCGGGGTCCACGGTGAAGGCGCCGGTGGCGACGTCCCAGTGGGCGAGCCGTTCCGCGGGCAGCCGGAAGGCCACCTCCCGGCTCTCGCCGGGTTCGAGCCGTACCTTGCGGAAGTCGGCGAGCCGCAGCCGGGGCGCCTCGTAGCGTGCGTCCACTGCCCGGACGTAGAGCTGCACCACCTCGCTGCCGGGCCGGTCCCCGGTGTTGGACAGCGTCACCGAGACGTCCAGCGCACCGTCCTGGGCCGTCGTCGGGGCCGACAGCCGCAGGTCGCGGTGGGCGAAGCCGGTGTAGGACAGGCCGTGCCCGAAGGCGTACAGGGGCGCGGTCCGGTGGTACTGGTAGGTCCAGCCCGCCTTGATGACGTCGTAGTCGAGGGGGTGCGGAAGCTCGTCGTCACCGCGGTACCAGGTCTGCGGCAGCCGGCCGGCCGGGTCGGCCTCGCCGAGCAGTACGGCGGCCAGCGCGCGGCCCGTCTCCTGCCCGCCGTGGGAGGTCCACACCACGGCGGGCAGGTGCTCGTCGGCCCAGTCGACGGCGTAGGGGCCGCTGCTCATGACGACCAGCGCCGTCCGCGGGCGGACCGCGGCGACCGCGCGCAGCAGGGCCTCCTGCGTGCCGGGCAGTGCGGTGCCCGAACGGTCCTCGGTCTCGCGGCCGTTGATGAGCGGGTGGTTGCCGAGGACCACGATCGCCGCGTCGGCCGCCGCGGCGGCCCGGCGTGCCTCGGCCGGCCCGTCCCGCAGCAGTTCGCGCTGCCAGCGTTCGGCGGTCCGCGGGGTGTCGGCGGTGACGCGGAGGCGGCCGTCGGCGGGGTCGACCGCCGCGTAGCGGCCGGTGCGGACGTGGCGCAGGAGCACGGTGCCGGGCTCGCCGAGCGGGTCCGGTTCCAGGGTGAACGTCTCGTCGACGTACCAGGTCTTGATCACCCGGCGGTCCACGGCGAGCGAGTCGTCGTCCTTGCGGCCGAGGTGGCGGCCGGTTGCGGCGTCGCGCAGGGTCAGCACACCGTCGCCCCACTCGGCGACGTCGAACGTGGTGCCCGCCAGGAGGTCGCCGGTGGTGCGGGAGCGCAGCGCGATCCGGTCGGCGCCCTCCTCGGTGACGACGTCGCCGCCGCCCGCGCCGAGCGCCGCCCGCAGCCCGGACGCGATGCCGACCTGGTAGGGCAGGGTGCCGCTGTACCAGTCCTCGTACAGGGTGTCGGCGTGCGGGCCGATGACGGCGATGCGCGGTGCGCGGTCCGCCCGGAGCGGAAGCAGGCCGTCGTTCTTGAGCAGCACCACCGACTCGGTCGCGGCGCGCAGGGCGAGGGCCCGGTGCTCGGGCGAGTCGATCACGTCCGGAGCGATCCCGGAGTACGGATCCAGGTCCGGGTCGAACTCGCCCAGCCGGAAACGCAGTTGGAGGTGGCGCCGGGCCGCGCGGTCGATGTCGGCCTCGTCGAGCAGGCCGCGCTCCAGGGCCTCGCGCAGCCGGCCGGCCGTGGTCGAACCGTCCTCGTCCAGGTCGGTGAAACTGTCGATGCCGGCTTTCAGCGCCGCGGCGTGGGCCTCGGCGTGGTCGTCGAAGTAGTGCTCCGGGTCGACCAGGTTGGCCGGCGCTTCGGCGTCGCTGACGCAGAACAGCTCGTGTCCGGTCGGCGCGGCCCAGCTGCGCAGCTCCGTCTCCAGGAGCGGACTGACGTGACAGGGACGGCCGTTGACCAGGTTGTACGCGGCCATCGCGCCGGTCGCCGCGCCCGAGGCGACGACGGGCCGGAAGGCGGCCAGGTCGTATTCCTGCAGTACACGGGGGCGCAGCCCGGAGGAGGTGACGCTGCGGCCGTCCTCGTTGTTGTAGGCGAGGAAGTGCTTGAGCACCGGAGCCGTGCGCAGGTAGGCCGGATGGCCGCCGGCCAGGCCCCGGCAGTAGGCCGTGCCGAGCCGCGCGGTGTGCACCGGGTCCTCGGAGTAGCCCTCCTCGTTGCGGCCCCACCGCGGGTCGCGCAGCAGGTTCACGACGGGCGCCCACACCTGGAGGCCGGGGGTGCCGATGTCGTCCACCGGGGGGCGGTGGTGGTGGAAGGCGCGCAGTTCGGCGGAGACGGCTTCGGCGACCTCGCGGACCAGATCCTCGTCCCAGGTCGCGCCCAGGCCCACGGCCTGCGGGAAGACCGTCGCCGTGCCGAGCCAGGCGACGCCGTGCAGCGCCTCCGTGCCGGTGCGGAACGCGGCGACGCCCAGGCGCGGGACGGCCGGTGCGTACTGGTGCAGCAGCGCGATCCGCTCGTCGAGGGTGAGCCGGCCGAGCAGGTCGTCGACGCGCTTGCCGGTCGGCAGCGCGGGATCACGGAACGGAATCCGGCCGGTGGCGGGCAGGGACGGAGATCCCACGTGGCAAACCCCTAGTGAAGACTGATGCGGAGAGCATATCGTCGAAGCGCTTCGACGCTGACATTCGGCCCGGAGGACTGTCAATAGCCCAAGGTGAAGAAACTTTCGCTGCGTTCTCCCCCTTGTTTCGTCAGATACATGCCATTAGCGTTCGCCGCCGAGTGAAGCGCTTCGACGCTCTGAGGGAACAAGGGACGAACCAGCCGTGACAACGACAACCACCCAGCCGTCACAGGGACCTGACGGCATGCCGGACGAGCGGCCGGCGGACGCCACCGTGACCAACCCCGTGATTCCGGGTTTCCACCCCGATCCCAGCGTCTGCCGCGTGGGCGACGACTACTACCTCGTCTGCTCCAGCTTCGAGTACTTCCCCGGCATCCCCGTCTTCCACAGCCGCGACCTGGTGCACTGGCGGCAGATCGGCAACGCCCTCGACCGGCCGGGCCAGCTCCGCCTGACCGCCGCCACGCCGTCGTCCGGTGGCATCTACGCCCCCACCCTGCGCCACCACGACGGCCGCTTCTGGCTCATCGTCACGAACGTGGCCGAGGGCGAGGGCAACATGCTGTTCACCGCCACCGACCCCGCGGGTCCCTGGTCCGACCCGGTCCGTCTGCCCGGCGTCAAGGGCATCGACCCGGACCTCGCCTGGGACGAGGACGGCACCTGCTGGTGCACGGTCGCCGGGGTCTCGCAGGTCCGGATCGACCCGTACACCGGGGAGACGCTGGAAGCGCCCCGGCGGCTCTGGTCCGGCACCCCCGGCGCCCTGGCCCCGGAAGCGCCTCACCTGTACCGCGTCGGCGAGTACTGGTACCTGCTCATCGCGGAGGGCGGCACCGAGCGCGGCCACGGCGTCTCGATCGCCCGCGGACGCACCCCCGACGGTCCGTTCGAGCCCTGCCCGGCCAACCCGATCCTGACGCACCGCAGTACGGATCGTCCCGTCCAGAACACCGGCCACGCGGACCTGGTCCAGGGTCCCGACGGTTCGTGGTGGATGGTGCTGCTGGGCGTCCGGCCGCGCGGTGGTACGCCGGGCTGGCACGTGCTCGGGCGCGAGACCTTCCTCGCGCCGGTGACCTGGGCGGACGGCTGGCCCGTCGTCGGCGAGGTGACGCCCGCCCTGCCCGCCCCGCCCTGGCCGCTCGTCCCCGGGCCCGCCGAGGCCGGCCGGGACGACTTCGACCTCGCGGAGCTGCGGCCGTACTGGATCTCCGTGCGCAACCGTCCGGAGGCCCACTGCACCACCGAGGAGCGCACCGGCTGGCTGACGCTCCGCGCCCGGGGCGACGGCCTGGACGATCCGGACGTCGTCTTCGTCGGCCGCCGCCAGCAGCACCTGACCTGCCGGGTGCGGACCCGGATCGATCCGGCGCAGGGGCGCGGAGGTCTCGCCGTCCGGCTGGACGAGGAGCACCACTACGAGATCGAGGCGTCCGAGGGGGAGGTGCGCGTGCTCGCCCGCGTCGGTCCGCTGCGTACCGTCGTCGGGTCCCGGGCCGTGCCGCCGGGGCCCGTGGTCCTCGGCCTCCGCGTGAACGGCACCCCTCCGCGGGACGCCCGCACGGGGCCCGACACCCTCACGCTCGGCGTCGAGGAGCCGGACGGCACGTTCACCGTGCTCGGCACGCTGGACGGCCGCTATCTGTCGACCGAGGTCGCGGGCGGCTTCACCGGCAGGGTCATCGGCATGTACGCCTCGGCCGGCACGGTCCACTTCGACTGGTTCGACTACGAGCCGCTCGCCCCCTGAACCGGCCACGCGGTGACGGCTGTCCTCACCGTCCCGGGCCGGCCCGCCTCCCCCTCGACCCCTGCCTTCACCGACCCCCCACGGGCGGAACCCCCGCTCGGCCAACGAAGAAAGGTCAGAGATGAAGGGAACACAACGCCCCGGCGGCCACCGCGGACGCGGTGCCGGACGGGTGCTCGGCCTGCTGCTGGCGCTGGTCGCCGCGATCGGGCTGACCAGCACCAGCGCCTTAGCCGCACCGAGCCACGAGGAGGCGTCGGCGGGGCTCAAGACCCGGGCGCTCAGCCCCGTGAGCGCGGTGGCGGCGATGCAGCCCAGCTGGAACCTGGGCAACACCCTGGACGCCATCCCGGACGAGACGTCCTGGGGCAACCCGCTGGTCACCAAGGCCCTGTTCGACACCATCAAGGCCGAGGGCTTCCGCAGCGTGCGGATCCCCGTCACCTGGACCGACCACCAGTCCGCCACCGCCCCCTACACGATCGACGCGACGTTCATGAACCGCGTCAAGCAGGTGGTCGACTGGGCCCTGTCCGACGGCCTCTACGTCGTGATCAACGTCCATCACGACTCGTGGCAGTGGATCTCCGCCATGCCCACCGACCACGACAACGTCCTGGCCCGCTTCAACGCCATCTGGAAGCAGGTCGCCGCGGAGTTCAAGGACTCCCCGCAGACACTGCTCTTCGAGAGCATCAACGAGCCGCAGTTCAAGAACGTCAGCGACGCGCAGAGCATCCAGTACCTCGACGAGCTGGACACCTCGTTCCACGGCATCGTGCGCGCCTCCGGCGGCAACAACGCGACCCGGCTGCTGATGCTGCCCACCCTCTTCTGCAACGCCGGCCAGACCTATATGGACGCCCTGGTCAGCAAGATGACGGCGCTGAACGACGCCAACCTCGTGGCCACCGTGCACTACTACGGCTGGTACCCGTTCAGCGTGAACGTCGCCGGCGGCACGCGGTACGACGAGACCGCGCAGAAGGACATGACCGACACCTTCACCAGGATCCGCGACACCCTCGTCGCCAAGGGAATCCCCGTCTACATCGGCGAGTACGGACTGCTGGGGTACCCCGACCACACCCACCCCTCCCGCGTCGAACAGGGCGAGGCGCTCAAGTACTTCGAGCAGTTCGGCTACGCGGCCCGTACCGCCGGGGTGACCACGGCCCTGTGGGACCCCTTCTCGTTCCTGAACCGCGGCACGCTGCAGTGGCGTGACCCCGCCCTGATCGCCCAGATCAAGTCGAGCTGGACCACCCGCTCCGGCACCGCCTCCTCGGACCGGGTCTTCGTGCCCAAGTCCGGTGCGATCACGGCGAAGACGCTGACGCTGAACCCGAACGGCACCACCTTCAAGGGCCTGTGGCAGGGCAGCACCAAGCTCACCTCGGGCCGGGACTACACCGTCTCCGGCAACCAGCTCACGCTCACGGCCGCCGCCCTGACCCGGCTGACCGGCGACCGCGCCTACGGCACCAACGCGACCGTCGAGGCCCGGTTCTCCAAGGGGCTGCCCTGGAAGATCTACGTGACCACGTACGACACGCCGGTCCTCTCGAACGCCACCGGCACCACCGGTGGTCTCACCATACCCACGCAGTTCCGCGGCGACCTGCTGGCGACCATGGAGGCGAAGTACGCCGACGGCAGCAACGCCGGCCAGACCAACTGGACTCCGTACCAGGAGTTCAGCGCGGCCTTCTCCCCCGACTATCCGGGCAACGCACTCCTGCTCACCCCGGACTTCCTCAACGCCCTGCACGACGGTGCGCCGGTGACGCTCACCTTCCATTTCTGGAGCGGAGCCACCGTGACGTACCAGGTGACGAAGTCCGGAAGCTCGGTGACCGGCACGGCCTCCTGACCGTCCGCGCCCAGGGAGGGCCCCGGCACCCGGGGCCCTCCCTGCCCGCTCAGTCCTTGGGCGGGGCCGTGCTCTCCCGGACGGTGAGCGTGGTCGCGATCTCCAGCCCGGCCTGGGGCACGTCCTCGCCACGGCCCAGCGCCAGCGCCAGCTCGGTGGCGGCCACCGCCATCTCGGCCAGCGGCTGATGAACCGTGGTCAGGGGCGGGTCCACCCAGGCGACGGCCGGTACGTCGTCGAAGCCCACCACGCTCACGTCCTCGGGGATGCGCAGCCCGAGCTCGCGCGCCGCCCGGTACACGCCGAGCGCCTGCATGTCGTTGGCGGTGAAGACGGCGGTGGGGCGATCGGGCCGGGAGAGCAGATCGCGTGCCGCCAGGTAGCCGTCCTCCCGGGTGAGGAAGGTCTTGACCACCAGGTCCGGCTCCACGGGCAGGCCCGCCTCGGCGAGCGCCGAGGCGTAACCCGCCTGACGCGCAAGGCAGAACGGGTGATCGGGGCCGTTGATCATGGCGATGCGCCGGTGTCCCAGTCCGGTCAGGTGCCGGGTCGCCGCCTGACCACCCCTCCAGTTGGTGGCGCCGACGAACGGCACGTCGTCGGGGAGTTCCTCGTTGGGGTCGAAGACGACGAACGGGATGCCCTTCGCGGTCAGTTGTTCCCGCTCCGCCTCGGACAGCTGCGCCACCGACAGGACGCACTGCGGACGCCGCCCCACGGTGTCGTCCATGGTCCTGGCGGGCGTGTCCTGGAGGCCGAACTCCGACACGAGGACACTGACCTTGTTCCTGCGGGCCACCCGCTCGACGCCACGGATGATCTCCACCGCCCACATGCTCTCCAGCTCACGGAACACCAGCTCCACGAGGTTGCTGCGGTTCTTCGGCGGCTTGCGGTAGCCGTACCGGTGGATGAGTTCCTCGACGCGGGCCCGGGTGCCGTCCGACACGCCGGGCCGGCCGTTGAGCACCTTCGACACGGTGGGGACCGAGACGCCCGCGGACTCGGCGATGTACGCGATGGTGACAGCCGCCGGCCCGCCGGCCCGAGCACTCCGTTCCGCCGCCTCTTGGACCTCTTCGGCCTCTTGGGCTTCTCCGGTCTCTCGGGCTTCTCCGGCCTCTTGGGCTTCTCCGGTCTCTCGGGCTTCTCCGGCCTCTTGGGCTTCTCCGGTCCCTACCGTCTCTTCCGCCGAAGGTACTTGCGATCGGTTGTCCGGCACGGCCGCCTGTCCCCATCCCCTCGCCTGCTGAGGGCGTCATTGTGACACCGCTCGTCACCGAGGAGCCCGGCGGTCCTCAAGCCGCTCTCAAGCCGCTCCTCCCTTGTGGTCCGTGTCGTCGTCGACGATCTCCGCGTCGACCACGCCGTCGTCGTGCGGCCCGGTGTGCTCCGTGCCCGCGCCTGCGTCCCCGCCCGCGTCCGCCGCGGCCGACTGCTGCCCGGCCCGCTCGTACATGGCCTGGCCCATCTTCTGGCTGACGGTGGCGAGTTTCTCGACGCCGGTGCGCAGGGCGCCGGTCTCGGCGTTCTCCTTCAGCAGGGTCTTCAGCTCGCCGGTCGCGGCCTCGACCTCGGACTTCGTCTCCGCCGGGATGCGGTCCTCGTTGTCGCGGAGGAACTTCTCGGTCTGGTAGACGAGTTGCTCGGCCTGGTTGCGGGTCTCGGCGGCCTCCCGGCGCTTGCGGTCCTCCTCGGCGTACTGCTCGGCCTCCCGCATCATGCGGTCGATGTCCTCCTTGGGCAGGGCCGAGCCGCCGGTGACGGTCATCTTCTGCTCGCGGCCCGTCGCGAGGTCCTTGGCGGAGACGTGCATGATCCCGTTGGCGTCGATGTCGAAGGCCACCTCGATCTGCGGCACGCCGCGCGGGGCGGGCGGCAGGCCGGTGAGGTCGAAGACGCCGAGCTTCTTGTTGTAGGCGGCGATCTCGCGTTCGCCCTGGTAGACCTGGATGCCGACCGAGGGCTGGTTGTCGGTGGCGGTGGTGAAGATCTCCGAACGCCGGGTCGGGATCGTGGTGTTGCGCTCGATCAGCTTCGTCATGATGCCGCCCTTGGTCTCGATGCCGAGGGACAGCGGGGTGACGTCGAGCAGCAGCACGTCCTTGACGTCGCCGCGGATGACGCCCGCCTGCAGGGCCGCGCCGACCGCCACGACCTCGTCCGGGTTGACGCCCTTGTGCGGCTCCTTGCCGGTGAGTTCCTTGACCAGGTCGGTCACCGCGGGCATCCGCGTCGAACCGCCGACGAGGATGACGTGGTCGACCGCGGACAGTTGCACGCCCGCGTCCTTGACCGCCTGGTGGAAGGGGGTCTTGCAGCGGTCGAGCAGATCCGCGGTGAGCTCCTGGAACTGGGCGCGGGTCAGCTTCTCGTCGAGGTGCAGGGGGCCCTCGGCGGAGGCGGTGATGTAGGGCAGGTTGATCGTCGTCTCGGACGACGCGGACAGCTCGATCTTGGCCTTCTCGGCGCCCTCGCGCAGCCGCTGCAACGCCATCTTGTCCTTGCCGAGGTCGATGCCGTACTGGCCCTTGAACCGCTTGACCAGGTATTCGACGATCCGCTGGTCCCAGTCGTCGCCGCCGAGGTGGGTGTCGCCGTTGGTCGCCTTGACCTCGATGACCCCCTCGCCCATCTCCAGCAGCGACACGTCGAAGGTGCCGCCGCCCAGGTCGAAGACGAGCACCGTCTGCTCCTCGCCCCGGTCGAGGCCGTAGGCGAGGGCCGCGGCGGTCGGCTCGTTGATGATCCTGAGGACCTTCAGGCCCGCGATCTCCCCGGCCTCCTTGGTCGCCTGCCGCTGGGAGTCGTCGAAGTAGGCGGGGACGGTGATCACCGCTTCCGTGACGTCCTCGCCGAGGTAGGACTCCGCGTCCCGCTTCAGCTTCTGCAGCACCCGGGCCGACAGCTCCTGCGCCTGGTAGCGGGTGCCGTCGACGGAGCCGTGCTCCGGGAAGCGCCAGTGGGCGTCGCCCATGTGCCGCTTGACCGAACGGGCCGTGCGCTCCACGTTCGTCACGGCCTGCCGTTTCGCGACCTCGCCGACGAGCACCTCCCCGTTCTTCGCGAAGGCCACGACCGACGGTGTGGTCCTGGCCCCCTCCGCGTTCGCGACGACGGTGGGCTCGCCGCCTTCCAGGACGGCCACCACCGAGTTCGTGGTACCGAGATCGATCCCGACCGCACGTGCCATCTCCGTCCCCTTCCGCGAGGGCACTGCCACATTTCAAGCACAAAACTTGAGTGGGCCGTTGTCAATGCCACATGCCGCCGAGTACCCCGGGAACGCCGGTGCCGCGCCTCCCGATCCCAGGGAGGCGCGGCACCGGAGCGGAAGCGGGTCCGCGGGGCTCAGGCGAGCTTCGCCGACAGCGTGATCGTCGTGCCCGCGAGGGCCTGGCTGACCGGGCAGTTGGCCTTGGCGTTCTCCGCGGCGGCGACGAACGCGTCGTTGTCGATGCCCTCTACCGTGCCCTCGACGGTCAGGTGGATGCCGGTGATGCCCTCACCCGGCTGGAAGGTGACGTCGGCGGAGGTGACGAGCTTGGTGGGCGGGGTGCCGGCACCGGCCAGTCCGTGCGACAGCGCCATGGAGAAGCAGCTGGAGTGGGCGGCGGCGATCAGCTCCTCGGGACTGGTCTTGCCGTTCGCCTGCTCGGCGCGCGACGGCCACGACACCGGCTGCTCGCCGATGCCGGAGGAGTCGAAGGTGACGACTCCGTTTCCCTCGAGCAGGTTGCCTTCCCAGACGGTGTGTGCGGAGCGCGTGGTTGCCACGGTGAATCCTTCCGAATTCCGGCTGTTGCCATTCCGGCTGTTGCCATTCCGGCTGTTGCTTGGGACGCCATCCGATCACATTCCCGGCCGCCGCACCCGGAAGACCGGCCCACGGGCGGTGAACCGCAGCCGGCGTCGTGCGGGGCGGGGAGGGCGGGGCCGCGTCGCGTCGCGTCGCGTCGCGGAATCCCACGCGGGCGGCCGGTGGTTCTCAGGCGGCCCGCTCCTGCTCCCCGCTCCCGGTGAGGGGCACCTGGGGGCCGTCCGCCTCGCGCAGCCAGCGCCGCAGCACGTGGTGCACCTGCTCGGCGCCGACCAGCTCGCACCCCTCCCCGGCCGGCGCGGAGAAGGCGAGCGGCGACAGCAGGAACGGCCTGCCCTGCGCCCCGCCGAGCCCGCCGTGCGAGCCGATCTGCTCCTCGAAGGCGAGGACCTCGCCGTCGGCCGGGTCGTGGAAGGAGTTGACCATGATGTCGGCGGTGTGCGGGAAGGAGTGGGTGCGGCGCACGGCGTCGGCGGCGCCGGGCCCGAACGCGGCCAGCGGACCCGGATCGTGCTCCAGCCGGTCGAGCGGAAGCTCCGCGCCGTACGCGCCGAGCACGACCCCTCCGTGCTGCTCGCTGCGCACCAGCAGGAAGCCGATCCCGGGGTGGTTGGCGAGCGTGGTCAGCAGCGCCGGGTGTCGGGCGTCGATCTCCTCCTTGCTCATCCGGTGCGGCACGTCCGGGAAGGACACCAGGCCGAGGTTGCCGGAGGCCAGCACGATCGGCTCAGAGCGGCGCCCCGGGAGCCGGTGCTGCTCGCCGCTCTCCTCGACGGGCCGGCGCAGCGCCGCCCGCACCGCGGCGCGGGCCTCGGCGCCGCTGTGCGTGCTCCCCCGGGGCCTGAAGCCTGGGGGGACCCCCAGCGCCTTGCGCGGCACGGGCAGCCCGCAGCCGGCCCGCACCAGCTCGCCGAGGCCGAGTCCGTAGCGGGCGCGGAAGGTCTCGCCGGGGCTCTGGCCGTGGTCGGACAGGACGACGATGCGGTACGGCCGCGGGGCGTGCTCGGAGACCTTCTCGATCAGCGCGAGCGCCCGGTCCAGGCGTCCGAGGACCTTCTCGGCGTCCCGGCTGAGCGGGCCGGAGTGGTGCGCCACCTCGTCGTAGGCCACCAGGTCGGCGTAGATCGCGGTGCGCCCGGCGAGCATGTCGCCCATCACGGCGGAGACCACGACGTCGCGTTCCACGACGGTCGCGAAGGCGCGGACGAAGGGGTAGAGGCCGCCGCGCGAGACCCGTGGGCGCTGCTTGCGCAGGCGGGCCCGGGTGGACTGGCCGATCTCCCGGCCGGCCTCGGCGACGAACGACATGGCGGTGCGCACGGCGTTGGCCGGGTCGGAGAAGTACGCGAAGTAGCCCGCGCGGGACCGGTTCTCCCGGCCGCGGCGGCGGGTGGCTATGGACAGTACGAGGGCCTGCTCGTCCGCGCCGCCGCTGAAGAGGTTGCCGCGGCTCGCGCCGTCGGCGGTGAGCAGGCCGGTGTCGCCGGTGCGTGCCACGGCGCGGCGCTGGAGCTCGGCGGCACTGGTCGGGCGGTTGCAGACCATCACCTCCCGGGTGTCCTTCTCGTACCAGCGGAACGCCGGGACGTCGTGGTTGGTGCCGTGCAGGATGCCGAGCTGGCTGGCGCCGGTCTGACTGGACCAGTCGGTGCGCCAGGGGGTGAGCCGGTGGGTGCCGTCCAGCCATCTGGCGACGGTCGGCGCCAGTCCCTTCCCGACGGCGTCCAGCAGCACGTCGTGGCCGACGCCGTCGAGTTGCAGGAAGACGGTGCCGGGGCTGGACGGGCCGGGCGGCCTGCGTCTTCCGCGGCGGTGGGCGAGGCGGTAGAGGCGGCGCCGGTAGGCGTCGTCGTCACGGACGGCCAGCGCACCGCCGGTGGCGGAGGCGACGGCGGACATCACCGCGGCGACGATGACGGCGGTCTCGGGCGCGGCCTCACTGTCGCCGGAGGGATTGATGCGCAGGGCGAGCAGCAGCAGCGAGCCGTTGAGGAAGAAGACCAGCAGCCCGAGCACCAGCGCCGGCACCAGCAGCAGGGCCCGGACCAGGAGCGGCCACACCAGCGCCGACAGCAGACCGAACGCGCCGGCGCCGAGCGCGGCCGTGACGGCGATCCGGGTGGCGCTGTCGCCGGTCGCGGACTGGAGCTGGAAGTCCGGCAGGATCCCGGCGAGCACGAGCATGGTGACGGTCGAGACGACCCAGACCGCGACGCTCCGCCCCACCTGACTGGCGATCCGCCGCCAACGCACGCCACGCACGCCTGCCCACCTCACGTCCCGGCCCGCCCCCGCAGCGGGCCCCCACCCCTCCTACCCTGTCACACCCCCTCCGAGCCCCCACCGCCTCGGCACGGACCCGACAGACGCCTGGGCATGGGCATGGGCATGGGCGGGGGCGTTGACACTGGCCCGGCATCGGCGCCGACGGCGGGTGCCGCCACCGAGCCACCGGCCCCGCCACTGGCCCGGCCACCAGCCCCGCCACCGAGCCGCGGGGCTTGTCTGCCGGACCCCGGGCCCTGACACCGGACACCGGACCCGCCGCCGAGCCGCGCGGTTTCGCTGCCGGTCGCGCGGGGTCCGATGCCGGCTGCGGGGCTGCGGGGCTGCGGGGCTGCGGGGCTGCGGGGCCAGTAGATCGAAGCGGCGAAGGAAGGAATGCCGCCAGCGGTGGTCGTCGGCCGTGTGCACGCAAATCAACGTGCGTCAGGACGTGGAGTTCTTCATCGGCGTGGTCGATCCGAGGGCCGCGGTGGGTGAGCCGGGGGTGCATTCGGTCCCCGTCCGTCGCGGTAATCGTGCCGTGGTGGGTGGTGTCCGTTGCCGTATTGAAGGCCAGTAATCAGCCATTCATGCGGCTTTGGAGTTCCTTGTCCCGGGAACGGATACAGCCTGCATTGTCTCGGCGCCGACCGGTTGCGCCCCGGCCCGCGGCGCGGGGCTCTCCCACCCGTGCTGGCCTGCGAGCACAGCGGACGAGCGGGGCATTTCGTCCGTACCGATGCGCCTGCTCCGCGCGTCCATGACCCTGGGCGGTGGCATACGGGGCCACCGCGGGCTGCAAGACCGTTTCCCGACTTTCGGTACAACGCATCACACTTGACGTCGTGCGAACACTGCGCGTTTGATCGGACGCTGTCGGCCGAGCCTTTCACCAAGGAGGTTCCGTGTCCGTCCACGACGATGAACTCGTCCCTGTCGAACAAGCGCTTGCGTCCCACCCCGAATTCAGCGACGCTTCCAGAATCACTTTGAAGGCCACCGAATTCTACCGTTTCGCGGTCGATCTACTGTGCGAGCGGTCCGCGACGGTGGAGCGCCTGGCGGCGGGCATCCGCGACGAGACCGGCCAGCTCCCGGTCGCCGTCGTCGAGGACCCGCTGGTACGGGTGACACTCGACGAGGCGGTGTCCCGGCTGGAACGGGGCTTCCTCGACGAGGACGCCTGGACCGAGGTCGTGACCATGCTGCGTCTGGTCTCCGATGTTCTGGAGCTGCACGGCGCCACAGCCCCGCCCACCGGCGCCAGTATCTCCGCCGGCCGCCGGGTGCGGGTCACTCGAGGCCGGGAATCCTGGCTGTGCGGCACAGGCTCGGGTGCTACGGCCCCGCTGGGCGGTACGTTCCTCAACACCTTCGAGCGGGACTTCCTGCGTGGTGTGCCCGGTCACCTCATGGAGCCCACGCCCGAGCACGCGCAGCAGTTCGACGACGGCTTCGCGGCCCTGGGCGCCCTGCTTCCCGAGCTGGGAGCAAGTGTCGCGGCCCACTACATCGGTGTGGGCGTCGTCGACGTGCGGACCGAGGGCGAGACCTTCCTCGCGGGCAACGTCGGACGCATTCCCGGAGTGGTGTTCTTCTCCCCGAACCGCATGGCCCGCCCATGGCGGTTCGCCGAGACGGCGCTGCACGAGGGACTGCACCTGAAGCTGTTCGACATCCAGCGGTCGGCGAGCATCTTCGCCGCCCCCGAACGTCTGGCCGACGGGCCGAAGGTCAGGGTGCCGTGGCTGAAATGGGCCTCCATGGTCGCGCCCAACGAGTGGGCGCTCGACCGTGCCCTGGGCGCCTTCCACGTGTACGCGCACCTCGTGCTGTTCCAGGCCGCGTTGCGGACCAGGCTCACGCCCGAGCTGAAGGAACGTTTCGGCGCCCCCGAGCCCGATGACCCGCCTTCCCTGTACCGCTTCGGCAGCGAGCGCGCCCACTATCTGGGTCGGCAGATCCTGGACCGTGGCGGCGACGAACTGACCGATCACGGCCGGGAGTTCGTCAGCTGGCTGCTGGAGACCACCGCATCGGTGCCGAAGGAGGTTGCCCGTGTCTGATGTCCGCTACACCAAGGCACCCGGCCTGAGCACGCGCCCCGTCGAGGCCGCCGACGCACTCATGGTCTTCACCCCGGTCAAGCCCAAGGTCCATTGGCTGAACCTGGCCGGCTGGTACCTGTTCGAACTCAGCGACGGCAGCGGCGAGGAACACATCGCCGCCGAGTACGCGGAAGCGGTCGCGGGCCAGATACCGCGGGACGAGGCACTGTTGCAGGCCCGTAGCTGTCTGGCCGACCTGGCGCAGCGCGGCATCCTCGTCACGACCGAAGCCTGAGCCGGTCCGACGAAGGCCCCGAGGCCGGCTGCCCGCGGGCCGTGCCCCAGGCCGCCGGGTTCCGCGTCGATGTCTCCTCGAGTTCCTCCGATCCGTCCGGCCGGAGGTTCCTTCTACCTTCGCTGAAGGAGGTGAACTCCATGACGGAGCAGCTGAAGAAGAGGCTGTCCAAGGCGGTGAACGTGGCTCCGCCGAAGGCCGCCGCACCTTCCAGGGACCAGCGTCTGTGGCCCCCGTGGTACATGCAGAAGCACTGAGCCGACAAGGTGCCGGCCCGCCCGAACGGGCGGGCCGGCACCCCCTCGTGGAAGGTGTTCCATGCGGCACGTCGGCGTACTGGTGGTGGGCGGCTCGCTCACCGGGCTGTCCGCGGCCCTTTTCCTCGGCATGCACGGCGTGCCCTGTCTGGTGGTCGAGCGCCGTGACGGCATCCTCGCCCATCCGCGTCTGCGTGGCCTGCTTCCTCGGGCCATGGAGCTGTACCGGCAGGCCGGAGTGGAGGACGAGATCGTCAGCCGCTGTCCGGCCGGCGCCCCGCCCACCGATCTCGTCTCCGTCCACGCCCGCACCCTGTCGGAGGAGCACGAACCGCTCACCGAGCCGGAAGACGGCGGGGCGGACGCCGAACAGGTCTCCCCGTGCGGCTTCGTCCCCATCGGCCAGGACGAGCTCGAAACCGTGCTCGCGCAGCAGGTACGCGAACGGGGCTGCGACCTCAGATTCGGCACGCAACTCACCGACCTGGCGCAGGACTGCGAGGGGGTGACGGCGCGCCTGCGGGGCCCGGGCGGGACGGAGGAGACCGTCAAGGCGGACTACGTGGTCGCGGCGGACGGCGCCTCCAGCTCCGTCCGCCGTCGTCTGGGCATCCGCAGCAGCGGCCCCGGAACCCTCTTCCACATGGTCACCATGCACATCCACGCCGATCTGTCACCGGCACTACGCGGCCGTCGTATCGGCATGGCGTATCTCGGCCGGCCCGTGCCGGGAACCACGCTGGGTCCCCTCGACTCCACCGGCACCCGGTGGTTCTTCGCCACTGCCGTATCGTCCGGGGACATCGCGAGCGAGGACCCTGCCGCCTGGGTCAGAGCGGCGACCGGACTGGACGCACTGGATGTGCGGCTGCTGGAGCAGGTCCCGGGCGCCGGACGGATCTTCACGTTTCCGGTGGGGGCGCGAGTCGCCGAGCGATATCGTGTGGGCCGGGTGTTCCTCGCGGGCGACGCGGCCCATCTGATGCCGCCGACCGGCAGCCTGGGCGGCCTCACAGGCATCATGGACGCGCACGACCTGGCCTGGAAGCTGGCCTTCGTCCTGGGTGGCAGCGCAGGTCGGGCGCTGCTGGACACGTACGGGGCCCAGCGCCGCCCGGCCGCCGAGCAGGCCATGCGGCAGGCGTATGCCCGGGCACGGCTGCGCTGGCGGCTGCCCGGGCACGGCAGGGGCGATGCGCTGCTGCCCACGAGCGTCCTGATGTACGGCGCCGCTGTCCCGGAGGGTGCCCCCGGCACGCGCGCGCCTCATCTGTATGTCTCCGAGGACGCGTCCTCGCCGATGTCGACGCTCGACCTCTACGGCACCGGCCTCGTCCTGCTGGTCGGCCCGGAGGGCGACGCCTGGGAGTCCGCCGCCCTCCGGGCCGGTCAGCGCCTGTCCGTGCCCATCGATGTGTACCACCTCGATGCGGACTTGGCCGGTCCGCATGGCCTGACGGACGGCAGCGCGCTGCTCGTCGGCCCCGACGGTGTCGTCGCATGGCGCTGCGACGGCCGACTGCGCGACCCCGACGGCACGCTGGAACGGGTGCTGCGCGACCTGCTGTGCCGCTGAGATCTTGGCAGTCGCCCTGCGGCCGGCGCGGGAGGAGTACGCCTTGTCCGCGGCGACCGCGCCGGGCCGGGTGCGCGGGCGGCCAGCCCGACCACGCACCTTGATACCGGCACATCCCAGAACCGCCGCGCGGACGACGCCGGACTGCCGGCACCACGGCGGCGCCCCGCGCGGGGGTGCCACCGGCCGCCGGGTCTCCTCCACCACCAGGCGGTGGCCGCCGTGCGGGAGCGTCATGACCTGTCGGCCGCCATACGACGACCGGTTCGAGTCCGGTCCGGGGCACTGCGGAGGAAGCGCCGCACTGCCCCGCAATGATCCGAACCTGGAACAGGCCCTCTCGTGCCGCTGCGCGGAAGACGGAACACAGCCGCCGCCCAGCCCCCGTCAGGGACTTCGCGAAGATCCACCCTGACGAGCCGAAGTCAGTGACGAAGCTCTGCTAGCGGCCGTCGTAGCCGGCTGTCGGCATGGAGAGGCGGCGGTGCACGCGGGCCTTCATCTGGGCGTCGTAGCAGGGCTCCGCCGAGCCGACGGTCTCCACCCGTACCCCGCGCCGTGCGCACTCCGCGGTGAACTCCTCCACGGACGACAGCGCGCTCTCCAGTACCCGCCGGCTCGGCGCGACGAACAGGTCGGTCTCCGGGCGGACCCCGTCCCACAGCACGCAGTGGTCGGCCCTGAGCCCCCGCACCAGCAGTTCGCGGGCGACGACGTAGCCCCGCTCGGCCGCCCAGCGCGCGCACATCGCGTGCTGGCTGCGGGAGTCCACCAGGAAGGGATCGGCGTCCAGCTCCTCGAGCGGCGTCAGACTCGCGATCGCCGTGACCCGCACCGGTCCCATGGTGTTCCCCTCACCTCCGGGTTTCGCCGCCGACCCTACTCCTGCCCGTAGGCTTCGGGGAGTCGCGCGAAGGAGGCAAAGAGGTGCCGGTGGAGGTCACCTGGTGGGGTCATGCCACCTGCACGGTCGAGGACTCGGGCGTACGGGTGCTGACCGATCCCCTGTTCGCCCGCCGGCTCGCCCATCTCCGGCGCCGCCGGGGCGCGCTGCCGCCGCCGGGCGCCTGGCACGCGGACGTGGCGCTCGTGTCGCATCTGCACGCCGACCATCTGCACGTTCCCTCGCTGGAGCGGCTCGCGCCGGGCACGCGCCTGCTCGTGCCCCGGGGCGCACGACGGGCGGTGCCGGCGCTGCGCCGGCTCGTCCGGCTGCACGTCACCGAGGTCGCGCCCGGCGACGTCGTGCGGGTCCACGACCTGAGCGTGCGTGCGGTGCCCGCGCGGCACGACGGGCGGCGGCTGCCGGTGGGCCCGCACCGCTCCCCCGCGCTCGGCTACGTCCTGGAGGGCGAGGCGCGCACGTACTTCGCGGGTGACACCGGCCTGTTCGACACCATGGCGAAGGAGGTCGGCCCGGTCGACGTGGCGCTGCTGCCGGTCGGCGGCTGGGGGCCGAGTCTCGGCGAGGGGCACCTGGACGCCGGGCGGGCGGCCGAGGCGCTGGCCCGCCTCGCGCCGCGCAGCGCGGTGCCCGTGCACTACGGCACCTACTGGCCGATCGGCATGGACGCCGTACGCCCGCACGAGTTCCACACGCCCGGTGACGAGTTCGTGCGCCGGGCGGCCCAGCGCGCGCCGGGCGTGACCGTGCACCGGCTCGGACACGGGGAGAGCGCCCGTCCGGAGGTCTCCCGGTGACCTGGCTGGCGGCGGCCCCCGCGACGGTCGTACCGCCCGAGTCGACGCAGCAGGCGATCGGGTATCCGTCACTGTTCCTGCTGGTGCTGATCGGGGCGCTGGTGCCGGTCGTGCCGACGGGCGCGCTGGTGAGCTCGGCGGCCGTGGTGGCCTTCCACCACACCGCTCCGTTCACGATGGCGCTGGTGTTCGTGACGGCGTCGCTGGCCGCGTTCCTCGGGGACATGACGCTGTACTGGCTGGGCCGGCGCGGCATGACGTCGAAGAACGGCTCGCGCTGGCTGGAGGCGATCCGGTCGCGGGCGCCGCAGGAGCGGCTGGAGCAGTCGCAGGCGAAGCTGGCCGACCACAACGTGGCCGTGCTGGTGCTTTCGCGGCTGGTGCCGGCCGGCCGTATCCCGGTGATGCTGGCCTGTCTGATGGCGCGCTGGCCGGTGCGCCGTTTCGCCCGCGGCAACGCGCCGGCCTGCCTGGCCTGGGCGGCGACCTACCAGCTGATCGGCGTCCTGGGCGGGTCGCTGTTCAAGGAGCCGTGGCAGGGCGTGCTCGCGGCGGTCGCGCTGACGGTGGTCCTCAGTGCGGCGCCGAGCGTGTGGAGGCGGGTGCGCGGCAGCGCCCGGAAGACGCGGACCTGACGTCACCCGGCGACCGCCCCGCCCGTCTCTTCGCCGACCGTCCTCCGTCCTCTTCCTCGGCGACCTCCTCCGTCCTCTTCCGCGGCGACCGTCCTCCGTCCCGTCTTCGGCAAGCATCCTCCGTCCGCCTCTTCGGCGACCGCCGCCGGACGGCCCGGAGGCCGCGGACCTCGCCCGCTCGACCTGCTTGCTCAGGCCAGCACCCGTGAGCCGCCCACGGGCAGGTCCCACAGGTCCGCGCGGTCCAGGCCCGCTTTCTCCCAGGCCGCGAGCACGCGCGTGAGCGGTTCCAGCACCGGTTCCGCCGACAGCACGAACGTGCCCCAGTGCATCGGCGCCATCCGGCGGGCGCCCAGGTCCCGGGCGGCCCGTACCGCCTCCTCCGGGTCGCAGTGGACGTCGCTGAGCCACCAGCGCGGGTCGTAGGCGCCGATGGGCAGCAGGGCGAGATCGATGCCGGGGTAGCGCTGTCCGATCCGGGAGAACCAGTGGCCGTACCCGGTGTCGCCGGCGAAGTACACGCGCTGTCCGTCGCGGGAGGTGAGGACCCAGCCGCCCCACAGACTGCGGCAGGTGTCGGTCAGGGTGCGCTTGGACCAGTGGTGGGCCGGCACGAAGTCGAAGCGCACCCCGTCCAGTTCGGCCGCCTCCCACCAGTCGAGTTCGGTGACGGCGGTGAACCGGCGGCGGTGGAACCAGCCGCCGAGTCCGGCCGGCACGAACACCGGGGTGTCGCGCGGGAGCCGGCGCAGGGTGGGGGCGTCCAGGTGGTCGTAGTGGTTGTGGCTGATGACGACCGCGTCGACGCGCGGCAGTTCGCTCCAGGGGATGCCTACGGGGGTGATGCGGGCCGGGGTGCCCAGGATGCGGCGGGACCACACCGGGTCGGTCAGGACGGTCAGCCCGCCGATCCGCACCACCCAACTGGCGTGCCCCGCCCAGGACACGGCGACCGTGCGGGCGTCGACGCGGGGCAGCGGTGCGGGTTCGACGGGGATCAGGGGGATGTCGACGAGGCTCTCGCGCGTGGGCCGTATCGCACCCTCGCGGGCGAAGCGGGCCATGGCCTTCAGGCCGGGCAGCGGGGCGGTCAGACGGTCGTGGAACGTCCGCGGCCACACGCGGCGCTCGGCCAGCGGCCGGGGTTCGGCGAGCGGCGGGGAGGGTGCCGCGAGAGAGGACGTGGGGAGCGACGAGGACCGGGGCGGAGAGAGAGCCGGGGACCGGGAGGGAGAGAGGGCCGAGGGGTGGGTCGAGGGGTGGGACGAGGGGTGGGACGACGCCGGATCGTCGTCCTCCCGGCCGGGCGTACTGGTGGTGGTCGACTCGGACTGTTGCGTCATCGAGGAGGCTCCCATCGCTGAGCGTCGTCACGGAGATCGTCGAGTACCGATTCCACTCGGTTCAACGCGCGTTGCACGTGTGGCAGTTCCAACGGCGTGGGTGAGCTGAGGCATTCCGCGCGCTCCGCCTGAGTGCTCCCCAGCAGGGGGCCGGTGGGCAAGCGGACGCGCAGTTCGTCGAGTTCGTCGCCGAAGCGGTGGCCGCCCGGGGCGGGCATGGCGAGCCGGGCGGTGAGGAAGTCCTCCAACTCCTGTGCGTCGCCGACTCCGCGGGCGGCGAGCGCGGAGCGCAGCGGGCCGAGGTCGGCGTACAGGTGCCGGCCGGCCTGCGGGGGCCGGGCCAGGGCGCCCGCGGCGACGACCGCCGCGTGCAGGGCGGCGGCCACGCGCGCGTGCAGCCCTACGGCGGCTGCCATGTGGGCGGCGACGGGCTCGGGCTCCCGCAGCGCGTAGGCGGCCGGGGCGGCGACGGGTCCGGCGACGCGGGCGCCGAGCGCGGTCAGCACGTCGAGCACGCGGGCGTGCAGGCCGTGCCCGTCCGTGCCGGCCGGGAAGCGGGCGATCGCGGTGGGCCAGGCCGGCGGGAGCAGGGCACCGGCCAGGTCGGCTACGACGGTGACCCGTTCGGGGAGCATCTCCGCCGGACTGAGCACGACGGTGTCGTGCGGGGCGTGCAGCGTGTCCCGCCAGGTCTCGTCGCTGACCAGGTGCAGGCCCTCGGCCGCGGCCGCCTCGGCGCACTGGTGCAGCAGTTCGGGCGGTGCCACCGCCGCGGTGGGGTCGTCGGCGACGGACAGCACCAGCAGCCGCGGGTAACCGCCCTCGGCGCGCACCCTGCGGACGGTCTCCAGCAGGGCGTACGGATCGGGCACGCCGCCGCTCTCGGCGGGCGTCGCCACGTGGAAGACGCCTCTGCCCAGCAGGCGCGCGTACGGCGCCCACCAGGCCGCGCAGGGCCGGGGCACCAGGACGTCGCCGCCCAGCGCGGCGGTCAGCGCGAGCAGCAGGGCCGGGGCGCCGGGCCCTGCTGCGACCCGTCCGGGGTCGACGGGCAGTCCGCGCCGCTCCCAGTAGTCGCAGGCGGACCGCAGGAGTTCCGGGCCGCCGCCGACCGGTTCCTCGTCGGCGCGTTCCGCGGCGGCGGCGAGTACGGCGGTGAGCTCGGGCGGCACGGGCAGTCCGTCCTCGGGAAGCCGCGGCCCGTACCGGACGGGGCCGTGGCCTTCCCCGTCCGTCCACCGCATGCGTGCCTCCGCGCAGTCCTGGCGCCGTGTCCGGTGCCGTGTCCATGGCCGTCGGACCGGTCTGTCAGGCCGTCCCCGCGCCACGGGTGCCCGCGTGCTGCTCCTGCGGTACGAGTCGTGCCCTCGGGCTGTGAGTACCCAGGGTGGCGCCGGACCATGGCCGCCGGCGCGGATGGCGCCCGTCACACGAGCCTCCGGGGCACCGAGCGGGGCACCGGACGGGGCACCGGACGGGGCACCGGGCGGGGTCAGCCCTTCGTCGCGGAACGCCGGAGCAGCAGCCGGTGCGCGGCGGCGCCGAGCGCGCCCGCGATCAGGACACCGCCGGCGACCAGGGCGGGCACGGATCCGCTGAAGGCGCCGCCCTCGCCGGCCTGCACGCCGCCCCAGGACCCCGGGCGACGGCTGCCGTCGCCGATCACCCGGAACGTGGCGCTCCACGCCGCGCCCTTGCCGCCGGGCCGCGCAGGACAGGTGCCCTCGACGGCCCACGTGGAGCCGTCCTCTCCCCCACCCGGACCGCCGTCGGCCGAGGAGGGGTGCTCCTCCTCGGGGCGTCCCCCGGCGGAGTGCCCGTCGCCTCGGTCCCCGTCCGTGGGCTCCTGGGCTGCGGGTTCCTTCGCCGCGGGTTCCTTTGCCGCGGGGTTCTGGGCAGCCTGGTTCTGGGCGGCCGGGTCCTGGGCGGCCGGGTCCTGGGCCGTGGCATCCCCCTCCGCGGGGTCCTGGGCGCGGGGGGTGCGGGACGCGTCCTCGGCGGCGGGTGCCTCGGGGCCTGCGGCCGCGGCCGTCTCCGGTACGTCCTCGCCCGTGACGTCCTCGCCCGCGCCGCCGTCGTCCGGTACGTCCCCGTCCGGTACGTCCCCGTCCGGCGACGCGTCCGGGACGTCGCCGGTCGTGGGGGGATCCACGTCGGCTTCGGCCGTCCGGCCGGCGGTGGAGGGGGCCTTCTGGTCCGTGGAGCGCTGGCCGCCGAGAGCCCCGGAGGAGTCCTCGCCCGTCGTCGGACCCTTACCCGCCGGGTCCTCGCCCGCCGGGTCCTTGCCGGCCGGGTCCTTGCCGGCCGGATCCTTCTCCCCCGGGTCTTCACCGGCCGGATCCTTCCCCGCCGGATCCTTACCGACCGGGTCCTTCTCCCCCGGGTCCTTGCCGGCCGGATCCTTCCCCGCCGGATCCTTACCGACCGGGTCCTTCCCCGCCGGATCCTCACCAACCGGGTCCTTCTCCCCCGGTTCCTTCTCCCCTGGCTCCTTCTTTCCCGGTTCCTGCTCCCCCGGCTCCGCCTCCCCCGGGTCCCTGCCCGCGGAGCCCTCGTGCGACGGGTCCTCCGCCGTGGCGTGCGGGTCCCGGTCCCGGAGTTGCTCAGCGGACGCGATGCGGGCGACGCCGCGGTAGACGGGGCCGGACTTCCCGGTGCCGGTGCCGGGAACCCGGTGCAGCTGGACCCTGCGCTCGGCGAACGCCTGCGAGGTGGCGTCGAGGGTGGCGGGCGCGATCCCGCCGGTGGGGTCGCAGGAGACGGACACGGTGACGCTGCCGCCCGGCGAGACGGTGCTCGGGCTGACCCGTGCCGTCGGATCGGCGAGGGCGGTCGAGGCGGCGGCGCCCAGCGTGGCGCCGGTGAGCGCGGCGACGGACAGGACATGGGCGGTGCGGCGCATGAAACGGGCTCCTTCGAGCGACGGCTGCGGGTGAGGGCACGTCGGTCCGTGCCCCGCAGCCATCACAGCCCGCCCGGCGGCCCGGCGCGCGCGGCCGGGCACCATTCGCGGGACGACAGGGGCCGTGCGGGTGACGGCCCGTGCCGGCGCGGCTTACGCGGCCGCCTCGCGCATGATCTGCTCCCGCATCCGGTTGCAGCACCGGCTGATCAGCCGCGACACGTGCATCTGGGAGATCCCCAGCTGCTCGGCGATGCTGCTCTGCGTCATGTCGTCGAAGAACCGCATGTAGAGGATGGCCCGCTCCCGCTCGGGCAGCGCGGCCAGCCGGGGCTTGACGGCCTCGCGGTCGATCACCGTGTCCAGCGCGGGGTCGGAGGAGCCTAGGGCGTCGCCGAGGGAGCAGCCGTCCTCGCTGCCGGGCAGTTCCGCGTCGAGGGAGAGCGCGGTGAAGCTGTCCAGCGCCTCCATGCCGACCAGCACGTCCTCCTCGCTCATGCAGGCGTGCTCGGCGATCTCGGCCGCGGTGGGCGGGCGGCCCGGGAGGGTCTGCGACAGGTCCTGGGAGGCGGCGCGGACACGGTTGCGCAGGTCCTGGACGCGGCGCGGCACGTGCAGGGTCCACATGTGGTCCCGGAAGTGCCGCTTGATCTCACCGGTGATGGTGGGCACGGCGTAGCTCTCGAAGGCGTGGCCGCGGTCGGGATCGTAGCGGTCGACGGCCTTGACCAGGCCGAGGGCCGCGACCTGCCGCAGATCCTCGTAGCTCTCGCCGCGGCTGCGGAACCGCCCCGCGAGCCGTTCGGCCATCGGCAGCCAGGCCTCGACGATCTCCCCGCGGAGGGCGTCGCGCTGCACGCCCGCGGGCAGTCCGCGGAGCCTGCGGAAGTCCTCGGCGGTGTCGGGGGCGTCGTCGTGCGGGTGGTGCTTCGCGCTCACTTGAATGGGCATGTTGCGTAGCAACTCCCTGGTCGGTGCTCTCGGTTGGACGGTCACCGGGGGAGCGCGGCCGGGACCGGGACAGGGCCCGTCCGGCCGGGTCGGCGGGTCACCGTTCCGACGGACGTGCCTCCTGTCCGAAGCACATCAGGTCCTCATGCCCACCTCTTCGCGCCGCAAACACCCGCGTCGGGTCTTCCGGGTGCCCATGGGTTTTCCGCGTGCCGACGGGGTGACTCGGGACGCAGCCGAATGCGGTGAACGCTGTCCGTAACCATGTCGAGCCCGGGAGGTCCGCACATGAGCACCAAGGTCTCCGACCACGTCCTGCAACGGCTGCTGGAGTGGGGTGTGGAGCACGTCTTCGGTTACCCGGGGGACGGCATCAACGGCTTGCTCGCGGCGTGGGGCCGGGCCGGGAACCAGCCCCGCTTCATCCAGTCACGGCACGAGGAGATGTCCGCGTTCCAGGCCGTCGGCTACGCCAAGTTCAGCGGCCGTCTCGGCGTCTGCGCGGCCACCTCGGGGCCCGGCGCGATCCACCTGCTCAACGGCCTGTACGACGCCAAGCTCGACCACGTGCCGGTGCTCGCGATCGTCGGCCAGACGCACCGCACGGCGATGGGCGGCTCGTACCAGCAGGAGGTGGACCTGCACAGTCTGTACAAGGACGTCGCCTCGGAGTTCGTGGAGACGGTGACGGTCCCCGAGCAGCTGCCGAACGTGCTGGACCGGGCGATCCGCACCGCGTACGCCCGGCGCTGCCCCACGGCGGTCATCATCCCCGGCGACGTGCAGGAGCTCGACTACTCGCCGCCCACGCACGAGTTCAAGATGGTGCCGTCCAGCCTGGACCGCAGCGCCTGGACGGCGATCCCCGCGGAGGAGCCGCTGCTGCGGGCGGCGGAGATCCTCAACTCCGGTGAGAAGGTGGCGATCCTGGTCGGCCAGGGCGCGGCCGGAGCGCGCCGAGGTGGAGCGGATCGCCGGCCTGCTGGGGGCCGGCGTGGCCAAGGCGCTGCTGGGCAAGGACGTCCTCAGTGACGAACTCCCCTTCGTCACCGGCGCGATCGGGCTGCTGGGCACCCGCCCGTCGTACGAGCTGATGCGGGACTGCGACACCCTGCTGACCATCGGATCGTCCTTCCCGTACACGCAGTTCCTGCCGGAGTTCGGCAAGGCGCGCGGGGTGCAGATCGACATCGACCCGCACATGATCGGCATGCGCTACCCGTACGAGGTGAACCTGGTCGGCGACGCGAAAGCGACCCTGGAGCGGCTCATCCCGCTGGTCGACGAGGGCCGCTCGCACGACTGGTACGACACCGTGTGCGTGAACGTCGCACGGTGGCACGAGGTGATGGAACGGCGGGCGGGCCTGTCGGCCGACCCGATCAACCCGGAGTACGTGGCCCGCGCCCTGGACCCGCTGCTGCCGGAGAACGCCATCATCAGCTCCGACTCGGGCTCGACGGCCAACTGGTACGCGCGTCACCTGACGATGCGGCCCGGCATGCGGGGCTCGCTGTCCGGCACGCTCGCGACGATGGGCTGCGGAGTGCCGTACGCGATCGGCGCGAAGTTCGCCCACCCGGACCGGCCGGCGATCGCGCTGGTCGGGGACGGCGCGATGCAGATGAACGGCATGGCGGAGCTGATCACGGCGGCCAAGTACCGCGAGCTGTGGGACGATCCGCGGCTGGTGGTGGCGGTGTGGAACAACCACGACCTCAATCAGGTCACCTGGGAGATGCGGGCCATGGAGGGCTCCCCGTCCTTCCTGCCCTCGCAGGAGCTGCCGGACGTGCAGTACGCCGCGTTCGCCCGCTCCCTGGGCCTGACCGGCGTCCGGGTGGAGAAGCCCGAGGACGTCGAGGCGGGCTGGCGGGCCGCGCTGGAGGCCGACGGCCCCGCGGTGATCGAGTTCCTCACCGACCCGGCGGTGCCGCCGATCCCGCCGCACGCGACCTGGGAGCAGATGGAGGCGACGGCCGCGTCGATCCTCAAGGGCGACACGGACCGCGGCTCCATGGTGAAGCAGGGCTTCAAGGCGAAGGTGCAGGAGTTCCTGCCGGGCCGTGAGAAGAAGCAGGCCAAGAAGTAAGGAGCGGAGACAAGGACAGAAAGCAACTGCTCTACGGCAGCGGGCGGTTCAGTGGCGCGGAGGAAACCGGCGGAGGCCGGTGGCGCCGGGCCGGGAGTACGAAGTGATCGTGGGGATGTCCGCAGAGGGCGCCCCACCCCTGTGGTCGGCGCCGGTGCCGGTCACCGCCGACGTCGTCACGGTGGAGCGGGCGGAGACCGATCCGGCGACCGGCGCCCTGACCCTGTCGTGGCAGGCGGCCGAGACGGACGAGTTCCGGATCCGGGTCACGTTGAACGGCACCCCCTGCGAACCGGAGTCCGTCGCCACCGGTCGTTCCAGGGTCTCCTGGACCCGCTGCCGCCCGGGGCCGCCGCGACCGCCGCGCCGGCCAGCGTCCGCCGCCGCGGCGACGCGCTGAGCATCGGTCCCCACGGTCCCGCCGTCGTGCTGCCGACGCGGCGCCCCGCCGTGCTCGCCGCCAAGTTCGCCGCCGGCACCCTGTCCACCACCTGGACCGCCGTGCCCGCGGCCGACGGCTACCGGGTCAGCGTGCTGCACCGCGGGCGGGTGACCTACGAGTCCCGGGTCCCGGCGTCGACGACGACGTTCCACGCGATCCCCGGTATCAGCGACGAGATGGACTGCTCGGTCGTCGCCGGTCACCGTTCCCACCGCGCCGGTGCGGTTCACGCTCGCCCAGGCCGACGGCGGCCGGGTCCGCCTGGCGTGGGCCGGTGCGCCGGACGCGACGTACCGCGTCACCGTGGGCGACACCGCCGGACACGGCCGGACGGCTCGCGCAGGTCCTCGACGACTGGCGGGGCCGGGAACGGCCGGACGGCGCGGACGGCGCGGACGGCGCGGACGGCGCGGACGGCGCCTGAGCCTTCCGGGTCAGCCTGTACTCCTCCGTCGACCCCACGCTCCAGCGCCCGCTCGTCAATCTGCGCCACGTCGTCTCCGCGCTGGCCGCGGAGCTGCCCGGCTCCGCGGCCGGCACGGAGGCCGGGGAAGGAGGACGGCGGAGGACGACGGCGAAGGTTCGGCGCGTGAACCCCGGTGTCGGCCTCCGGTGCGCGGGTACGCGGAGCTGACCCCCGAAGATGTGGAGGGAGTCATGCAACGAGGCAGTGACCGGCTGAGCGTCCACCGCGACGACGAGATGAAGCACGAGCTGCAGGGTCTGCTCAGGTCCGGGCGCCCCACCCGGACGGAGGAGTGGCACGACCCCGAACCCACCGCCGACGATGACCCGGAGGTCGCGGGCGGGCCCGTGGCGCCGGGCGGCTCGACGGCCTCCCTGAGCGCCGTCCGTCTGGAGCTGGCCCGCCTCCTGGGCCGTCAGGTGTTCCCCGCGGACGCGCACAAGCTCGCCCGCGCGCTGCGCCGGGTGTACGCGCCGGATGCCGTGGTCGAGGCGGTGGAACGGCTGCCGCGCACCGCGCGGTTCACCACCGTCCAGCAGCTGGCCGAGGCCGTGGTCTCGAGCGGGCGCGAGGAGAACGCATAGGCACCCGGGCCGGGGGTACTGCGGGCGGCGTCATGCAGGAGTCGGCCGCTCCACCCCGACGGCCGGGAAACGGAGGAAAGGGCCAGATGGCTGATTTCGTGAGGGAGGTCATGCGGCCGGGCGCGGTTGCTGTCCGGCCCGACGCCTCACTCGTCGAGGCGGCGCAGCTGATGCGCACGCAGGACATCGGTGACGTCCTGGTGGCCGACGGGCAGCGCGTCGTCGGTGTCCTCACCGACCGTGACATCACGGTGCGGGCGGTCGCCGACGGCGCCGACCCGCTGACGGTGAGCGCGCAGTCCGTGTGCACGCCGGACCCGGTGGTGGTCGGGCCGGACGACCCCGTGTCGGCGGCCGTCGCGCTGATGCGGGCGCATGCCGTGCGGCGGCTGCCGGTCGTCGAGGACGGACTGCCGGTGGGCGTGATCAGCCTCGGCGACCTGGCCGAGGCCGAGGACCCCGGTTCGGCCCTCGCCGACATCAGCCGCGCCGAGCCGGACGGCGGGGGAACCGCCTGACGGGCACGAGACCCGCGACGAAAGGAACCTGATCCATCATGCGCATCGCATTCCTGACCGCACCCGAGGGCGTCGAGCAGATCGAGCTCACCGACCCTTGGCAAGCGGCGCGCGACGCGGGCCATGAGCCCGTGCTCGTGTCGACGAGGTCCGGGAAGGTGCAGGCGTTCCACCATCTCGACAAGGCGGACACGTTCCCCGTGGACGAGGTGGTTGGTGAGACCTCGGCCGACTCCTTCGGCGCCCTGGTGCTGCCGGGCGGCGTCGCCAACCCGGACTTCCTGCGCATGGACGGGAAGGCCGTGGCGTTCGTCCGGGACTTCTTCGACCAGGGCCGTCCGGTCGCGGCGATCTGCCACGCCCCCTGGACGCTGATCGAGGCGGACGTCGTGCGCGGCCGGGTGCTCACGTCCTGGCCGAGCCTGCGGACGGACGTCCGCAACGCGGGCGGCACCTGGGTCGACGAGCAGGTCAAGATCTGTGACCACGGCCCCAACAAGCTGATCACCAGCCGCAAGCCGGACGACCTGAAGGCGTTCTGCGACGCGTTCCTGCGGGTGTTCCCGGAAGGCGCGGGCTGACGGACGGCCCGGAGCCGGCCAGAAACGACGCCTGGATGCCGGCCGGCCCGGACGAGAGCCCGGATCGCCTCGGATCGCCGTCGGCCGCTGCCCGGCCGGTGGCGATCCGGGTGTCCGGGCTGTCGTCCGGGTCCGGCGGTGCCGGCTGTTCAGGCGCGGGGAGTCGCGGACTCCCCGCCCTTGCGTTCCCTGGCTCCTTCCCGTGTGCGGCCGGCGGCGACCGGACGTCGCGGGTTGCGGCGCAGGTACTCGCCCTCCAGCTGGGCCATGCGTTCGTTGTGGGTGCGCAGCGCGTCGTTCGAGCCGTACAGCAGGGTGTCGTGACGCGTGCGGTGGATCGTTTCCAGCTCCTTCATGAGCTGCTGGTCGTCCAGCCGGCTGGGTTCGACTCCGGTCATGGTGGCTACCCGCTCGTCGTGTTCGTCCATGAGGTCCGGGTACCCGCCCGGTGAGCACTACCCGCGAGCGATGTCCGGGAGGGAGCCATGGATCTCGCGTTTCTGCACCCACTGTACGAACATCCCGGGCCCTGGGCCTCCGTGTACGTCGACACCTCGCGTCACGCGGAGGACGACTCCCACGAGCGGCGGCTGACGGACGAGGCCCTGTCCCGGGAGCTGTCCGGACAGGGGGCGGACGATGCGACCTGCCGGGCGGTGCGGGAGGCACTGGAGGAACTCCGGCTCTCCCCGGAGCCTCCCGGGCGGGCCCTGTTCGCGCGCGCGGGCGGGGTGGTCCTGGACCCGCCGCTGGCCCGGCCCCCGCGGCGCGACAGCGCCCGCTGGGCGCCGCTGCCGCACACCGCGCCGCTGCTGGAGCTGGCCGGTGAGGACCCGGTGTGCGTGGTGGCGTACATCGACCGCAAGGGCGCCGACTTCGAGCTGCGCGGTGCGCCGGACCGGCGGGACGCCGGTTCGGTCTCCGGACGCCAGTGGCCGGTGCAGCCGGTGCACCGTACGAGCACGGTCGACTGGTCGGAGCGGCAGTTCCAGCTGAAGGTGGAGAACACCTGGGAGCACAACGCGGGCGAGATCGCCGACGCGCTCGCCGTCGCACAGGAGGAGACGCGAGCCGACCTGCTGATACTGGTGGGCGACGACCGGGCGCGGCGGGCGGTGCGCGAGCGGCTGCCCGGGCGCCTCGCGGATCTGGTCGTCGACGCCCCGCACGGCATCGGCAGCCGGCTGCTGGACGAGGACGTCGAGCAGGCGCGCGCCGAGCACGTCCGGCGGCGGGCCACCCGCGAGCTGGAGCGCTTCCGCGCGGCCCGCCACCCGGACGCCGAGGGGCGCAGCACGGCGGTGGAGGGCGTGCCCGCGCTGGTCGAGGCCGCCCGCGAGCATCGCATCGACGAGCTGCTGATCCTCCCCGACGGTCCGGACGCGCACCGCGAGGTGTGGATCGGCGAGGACCCGGACCAGCTGGCGGTGCGCCGTACGGACCTGGGGATCCTCGGCGAGCAGCACTCCTGGTCCGCGCGTGCGGACGACGCGCTGATCCGGTCCGCGGTGGCCACGGGAGCCCCCGCGCTGTCGGTCACCCCGGCCGCCGCGGCGGCCCGGGAGGAGGCCCCGGTGGGCGGCCTGGGAGCGCTGCTGCGCTGGTCCTAGAGGCTGCTGCGCTAGTGCTGGAGCTCTGAGCCCCGCAGACGGCGGCCGGCGGGTACCGGGCCTCCTCGGCCCGTCGGCCGTCACCTCACCCGCCCGGCCCGTCGGAACCCCGACCGTCACCTCACCCGCCCGGCCCGTGGGCCTCGGCCGTCACCTCACCCCTCGGCCCCGCCGGGCCACTGCCTGTCACCTCACTCGCTCGACCCGCCGTTCGTCCCACACCGGTTCCGGGGTCTCCCGGACCCGGCCGTCGCTGCCGAAGACCAGGTAGCGGTCGAAGGAACGGGCGAACCAGCGGTCGTGGGTGACGGCGAGGACCGTGCCCTCGAAGGCCTCCAGGCCCTCCTGGAGCGCCTCCGCGGACTCCAGGTCGAGGTTGTCGGTCGGCTCGTCGAGCAGCAGGGCGGTGACGCCCGCCAGTTCCAGCAGCAGGATCTGGAAGCGGGCCTGCTGGCCGCCGGAGAGCTTGTCGAAGGACTGCTCGGCCTGGGCGGTCAGTTCGTAGCGGCGCAGCCGCGACATGGCGGCGCCGCGGTCCTGCGAGTGCTCCTGCCACAGGATGTCCAGCAGCGGACGGCCCCGCAGCTCGGGGTGGGCGTGGGTCTGCGCGAAGTGGCCGGGCACGACGCGCGCCCCGAGCTTCCAGCGGCCGGTGTGCGCCACGTCCTCGCCGGCCAGCAGGCGCAGGAAGTGCGACTTGCCGGAGCCGTTGGAGCCGAGGACGGCCACGCGTTCGCCGTAGAAGACCTCCAGGTCGAAGGGTTTCATCAGGCCGGTGAGTTCGAGCCGCTCGCAGGTGACGGCGCGGATGCCGGTGCGGCCGCCCTTGAGGCGCATGGTGATGTCCTGCTCGCGCGGCGGCTCCGGCGGCGGCCCGGCCTCCTCGAACTTGCGCAGGCGGGTCTGGGCCGCCTGGTAGCGGGACGCCAGCTCGTGGCTGACGGTGGCCGCCTGACGCAGGTTCAGCACGAGCTTCTTCAGCTGGGCGTGCTTCTCGTCCCAGCGTCTGCGCAACTCCTCGAAACGGGCGAAGCGTTCGCGCCGGGCCTCGTGGTAGGTGGCGAAGCCGCCGCCGTGCACCCAGGCGTCGGCGCCGGCCGGGCCGGGTTCCACGGACACGATCTTCTGGGCGGCGCGGGCGAGGAGTTCGCGGTCGTGGGAGACGAACAGGACCGTCTTGCGGGTCTCCCCCAGCCGCTCCTCCAGCCAGCGTTTGCCGGGCACGTCGAGGTAGTTGTCGGGCTCGTCGAGCAGCAGCACCTCGTCGGTGCCGCGCAGCAGCGCCTCCAGCACGAGCCGTTTCTGCTCGCCGCCGGAGAGGGTGCGCACCAGCCGCCACTGCGCCTTCTCGTACGGCACGCCGAGCGCGGCTGTGGTGCACATGTCCCACAGCGTCTCCGCCTCGTACCCGCGGGCCTCGGCCCAGTCGGCGAGGGCCTGCGCGTACCGCATCTGGGCGGCCTCGTCGTCGACGGTCATGATGGCGTGCTCGGCCTCGTCGACGGCCCGCGCGGCCTCGCGGACGCGGGGCGGCGCGACCGACACGAGCAGGTCGCGCACGGTCGTCTCGTCCCGCACGGAGCCCACGAACTGGCGCATCACGCCGAGCCCGCCGCTGACGGTGACGCTCCCGCCGTGCGGCTTCAGCTCGCCGGAGATCAGCCGCAGCAGGGTCGTCTTGCCGGCGCCGTTCGGTCCGACGAGGGCGACGACGGCCCCCTCGCCCACCCGGAAGGACACGTCACCGAGCAGCGTCCTGCCGTCGGGGAGGTGGTACTCGAGGTGCGCGGCTTCCAGATGTCCCATGGGAGGGCATTGTGCGGGCGGTGCGCTCACCGGGGCAAACGCTTATCCGGGCAAACCCGTGTCCGGCCGCACGCTTGTCCGGGCACACCCTCGTCCGGCCTCGGTGACCGGCCGTCCCGCCGGGCCGCCCTCACCGGCCGGGGACACCGTCGCGCCCGCCCACGTCAGCGCCGTCCAGCCGTCGGACGGGGAGCCCTCCAGGACCACGACGCCCGTGTTGGCGAGGGGGCGGGCGGCGGCGAAGGAGACGTCGACGTTGCCCGCGCGGGCCGCGGTCCACACCCGGATCGCCGCGCCGTGGCTGACCATGGCCACCGTGGCTGCCCCGCTGCGGGCGGCCTCCGCGACGACGGCGTCGTACCGGGCGAGCGCCTCGGCTCCGGTCTCGCCGCCCGGCATCCGCAGCCGCGTCTCCCCGGCCGCCCAGGCGAACACCGTCCTCAGGTACAGCGCGCCCTGCTCGGAGTCGCCGGGCAGCATCTCCAGGTCGCCGGCGGACAGCTCCCGGATGCCTTCCCGGACGACCACGCCGAGGCCGCGCACGGCGGCCAGCGGGGCGGCGGTGAGCTGGGTGCGGACCAGCGTGGAGGCGTACAGGACGTCGATCTCCTCGCCGGCGAGCGCCGTCGGCAGGGCGGCGGCCTGCCGCTCGCCGAGCGCGGTCAGGCCGGGGCCCGGGGCGGCGGTGTCCAGCAGCGCCCGGACGTTGTTGGGGGTCTGGCCGTGCCGGATGAGGAGCAGACGCATCCAGGGACCTCCGCGTGTCGGTCACCGCCCGCCGTGAGCGGCAACGGCCTGCTCAGCGTACCCGCACGGGACCAGCCCCGGCCGGTCCGCGAACCGTACTGACGATTCGTCAGTCCACATGGCAGAACACGGGTCTCATCATTCGGCATGCGCGCGTACCGTGACGGGTACCGGCCGCCGGGGCCCGAAGCCCCGAGGGCCGTACGACGAGAGGGGATCAGCCATGCCGAAGCCGCGGGAGACCGCCGTCTACACGCACGGGCACCACGAGTCCGTGCTGCGCTCGCACACCTGGCGGACCGCCGCCAACTCCGCGGCCTACCTCCTCGGCTCGCTCAAGCCCCACATGAAGATCCTGGACATCGGCTGTGGACCCGGCACCATCACCGCCGACCTGGCGGCACTGGTCCCGGACGGGCACGTCACCGGCGTCGACATGGCGCCGGAGGTGCTGGAGCGGGCCCGCGCCACGGCCGCCGAGCGCGGCTTGGGCAACGTCGACTTCGCCGTCGCCGACGTCCACGCGCTGGACTACCCGGACGACACGTTCTGCGTCGTGCACGCCCACCAGGTGCTGCAGCACGTGGGCGATCCGGTGCGGGCGCTGCGGGAGATGCGGCGGGTGACCAGGCCGGGCGGCTACATCGCCGTCCGCGACTCCGACTACGCGGCCATGACCTGGTATCCGGCGTCCGCCGGGATGGACGACTGGCTGGACCTCTACCACCGGGTGGCCCGCGCCAACGGCGGCGAGCCGGACGCCGGGCGCCGGCTCAAGGCGTGGGCGGTGCGGGCCGGGCTGACCGACATCACCGCGACCTCCTCGACCTGGACGTTCTCCACCGCCGAGGAGCGGGCGTGGTGGAGCGGCCTGTGGGCGGACCGGACGGTGGCGTCGGCGTACGCCGAGCAGGCCACCGCGGGCGGTCACGCCACCGCGGAGCAGCTGCGCGCCGCGGCGGACGCGTGGCGGGAGTGGGGCGCCCGGGAGGACGGCTGGTTCTGCGTCCTGCACGGAGAAATCCTCTGCCGCAAGGACGCCTGAGACGCGGTATTCGGGAAACCCGGCGCAGCAGGAGATTCATTTATGGTTCCCATCCTGCTCGGACTGCTTCTGGTGCTGATCCTTTTCGGCGCGGGATTCGCGGTGAAGGCCCTGTGGTGGACAGCGATCGCCCTTTTCGTGGTGTGGCTGCTGGGATTCCTGATGCGCAGCACGACGGGGACCGGCGGCAGGGGACGCTGGTATCGGTGGTGAGGTGATGACCGGATTGTCCCGCCGGATCGTCCCGGTGGATTCATTCCCGGGGAAGCAGCGGTCCCAGCGGCCCGAGGTCCAGGTTCAGGTCCTCGGGCCGCAGTCCGTAGCGCTCGCGCAACTCGGTCATGCGGTCGTCGAGGAGCATCAGCGTGAGCCCGATCCGCTCCTCCTGGTCCTCGCTCAGGTCGCCGGTGTCGAACCGGCGCAGGGCCTGGCGTTCCATGAGCTGCCGCAGCAGCTCCACGACGGTCAGGACGAGCTTGACGAGGTCGCGCTCTACGGTGTCGGGCTCCAGGTCCAGCCGGTTGCGGCGGGGGGCGGTCACGTCAACTCTCCCCAAGGCGAAGGTACTTGCTCGTTCACGGAGCTGATCAGCGCGTTCAGGTCGATGCGCACCAGGTCGACGTCCGCGATGCGCAGGGTGATGTCACCCGTGATGACCACGCCGCCGGCCAGCAGCCGGTCGAGCAGGTCGACCAGCGCGACCTCACGGCGTTCGACGACGGTCACTGCTCCTCCCCGGCGAAGGAGTACGCCGCCCACGGCCCGGTGAGTTCCACCCTGATTCCGGCGTCGTCCATCATCTTGTCGTCCTTCGTCCGGTCCACCAGTTCCACGAACTGCTCGGAACTGCTGCGTGGCACCAGATACGCGGCGTTGAGGACGTTGCGCCCGGAGACCCCGGAGAGTTTCGGATTCTGCGGGGCGTGCAGCCGGACATCCTCGGCGTGCGCGGAAAGCGTCGCGTGGAGGCGGCTGGCGAACTCCTCGCACTTCTGCCACGTCTGCTCGTTCGACTGCACCCGCATCCGCCGCTGCCGCAGGTAGTCCCGGCCCGACGCCGGTTTCCCGGCGGGCGCGGGCGCCTGCCGGGGGGCCTCGATCTCGGCGTACACCTTGACGCCCCACTCCACGCGGCCCTCCAGCCGTGCGAGGGTGCGCCGGAAGTCCTCCTCGCGCTCCTCGATCATCACGCGGACGCCGCTGTCGTCCCGGAAGACGGTGCCGAGCCTCAGCGGCAGCGGCGTGGTGACGACGGTGAGCGCGTCGATCACTCCCTGGTGGGCCCGGGCCACGGCGGTCAGCCAGTCCAGGTCCTCCAGATGCCTGTGAAGCGGTTCCTCGGCGAAGTCCCGCTCCGGCACGTGGCTCACCACGGCCACCAGGCCGTGGTGAGGCACCACTCTGGGCGGGTCGTCCGCCACGCCCGTCAACTGGGCCTGCAGGGGCGCGTCGAAGGGGCGGCAGACGGCGTAGACGTACCGCAGTCCGGTCACGGTGCCTCCTTCTTCTTCTCTTCCTCTCCCCGGCCTTCCCCGACTCCCCGGCCTTCCTCGACGGGCTCCCCGTACAGCTCCAGTCGAGCCAGCCGCTCACGCAACTCGGCGTTCTCTCGCGCGAGTTGCTTACGGCGGGCGCGGGAGGACAACTCGGGGTCGTCCTCCCACCAGTCGATGCCCATCTCCTTCGCCTTGTCGACGGAGGCCACGATCAACCGGAGCTTGATGGTGAGGAGTTCGATGTCGAGCAGGTTGATCCTGATGTCGCCGGCGATGACGATGCCCTTGTCGAGCACGCGCTCCAGGATGTCGGCCAGATTGGACCCGCCGCCTCCGGCGTAGGGTTCGGGCATCCGGCTGGACATGGTCATCGGCGGCTCCCGCCGGCGTACTCATACTCGTCCTCGGGCTCTTCTTCCTCTTCCTCCTCGTCGTACTCCTCAGGCCCCTCTTCCTCTTCTTCTTCCTCTTCCTCTTCTTCCTCTTCCTCCGCGGTGGGCTCCTCGCCCTCCTCGCCTTCCTCGTACTCCCCGTTCTCCTCCTCGCCCTCGTAGGACTCCTCGCCCTCCTGCTGCTCCCGCTCCTCCTCGGCAAGGGCGTCCTCGTGGCTGCGGACGACCTCGGCGTCGCGGATCTCACCGCGCCAGCCGTCCTCCGCCTCGCCCTTGAGCGTGATGAAGCGGACGTAGTTCTTGAGGTCGAGCCGGGCCCGGCGGCCCTGGGCGCGCCAGATGTTGCCGGTCTTCTCGAAGAAGCCCGAGGGGTAGTACTCGATCACCAGCAGGACGCGGGTGAGGCTGTCGGCGAGCCGGTGGAAGGAGACGACGCCCTTCGTGGTGCCCTTGGCGCCCTCCGAGGTCCAGGCGATCCGGTCGTCGGGCACCTGCTCGGTGGTCGTCGCCTTCCAACTGCGGTTGGACCACCAGACCTTGAGCTGCCAGTCGGAGTGCGTGTCGTCGGCGCGGCTCGCGCTCTTGACGCCCTTGGCGAAGGTGCTGAAGTCCTGGTACTTCGTCCACTGGTCGTAGGCGGTGCGCAGCGGCACGCCGACGTCGATGCTCTCGATGATGACGGTCGGCTTCTGGCCCGAGCCGGCCTTCTTCTTGCCCTTGCCCTTGCCGCCCCCGAGGTTCTTCAGAGCGCCCATCACGTTGTCCTTGACATGGGAGGCCCCGAGTTCCAGTGCGGAACGCAGCGGCCCCTTGCCCTCGGCGAGCTTGCGCCCGCCTTCGAGGGCGAGCTTGGCGAAGCCGGGGCTGTTGCCCTCTGCGATGTCGTTCAGCTTGCCGGTGGTCTCGCCCAGCTTGTGGCCGACTCCGGCGAGCAGGCGCTCGGCCTGCGCGGCCAGGTACTCCTGTACCTCGGCCTTCAGCCGGTCGGCGGCCTCGCTGTGGGCGACGCCGGTGAGCGGGTTGTCGGTGGCCTTGCCGGCCGCCTTGCCCGCCGTGCCTGAGAGAGTCTCGGTCATCGGTCACCGCCGCCCTTCCGCATCCGGCCCCGGGCGCCGCGCGCGGCACCCCTGGCCGCGGTCGTCTTCTTCCCCGCGGTCTTCTTGGCGGCTGCCGTCTTCTTGGCCGCCGTCTTCTTGGCCGGGGCTGTCTTCTTCGCCGCCGTCTTCTTCGCGGGCGCCTTCTTCACGGGCGCCCGCTTGGCGGCCTGCTTCGCCGGTGCCCGCTTCGCCGCCGCCTTCCTGCCGCGCGGCTCGGGCTCCTCCTCCGCCTCGGGCTCCTCCTCCGCCTCGGGCTCCTCCTCCGCCTCGGGCTCCTCGGGCTCCTCCTCCGCCTCGGGCTCCTCGGACTCCTCCTCCGCCTCGGGCTCCTCGGCCTCAGGTTCTTCCTCGCCCGTCGGTTCCTCGTCCTCGCCGACCCGGCCGCCGCCCGGTACCACGCCCGCGAGCTGGTCGCGGACCCGCGAGGTACGGCCGTGCAGGCGGTCGGCGAGCGCGTCGATCTGCCGCTCCACCATCGCACCCGAGGCCGCCTTGCCCACGCCCCGCAGGTCGGTGCGCAGCTGGTCCCCGATCTCCTTGAACTGCGGGTTCTTCAGCAGTTGCTGGGAGACCAGGTCCCCGACCGCCCGCGGGGTGAGATTCATCCGCTTGCCGGCCACGAGCGAGCCGATGGCGAGCGCCATCTTCAGTTTCTTCGTGCGTCCCAGGAGATATCCGGCCCCTACCGCGAGGCCCAGTCCTACTCGGTTCATCGTGCCGTCCCGTCGCCACTTCACACGCCGTTGCGCAGGCCGATCTCCAGCCTGTCGAGGAGTTCGTCCTCCATCCGGTCGAACTCCTCCTCGTCCATCTCGCCCGCTTCCAGCCGTGCCTCCAGCTGCGCGAGTTCAGCCCGGACCGTGGCCGGGTCGTAGTAGATGCGCTCCGCCTCGCTGAGCGCCTGTCTGATCGCCCAGGCGCTGCCGCGCACCGGGGCGAACGGCAGCAGGAGGACCTCTGAGATCAGTCCCATGGGGACTCACTCCTCCTGGCTTTCCGTGCCGAGCGCGGCGGCCGCGGGCTTGCCGGGTCCCGGCTCCACGAAGCTGTACGGCGGCAGCGGGCCGTTGACGCGCAGCTCCAGGTGCGGCTGGCTGCTGCGGACCTCCTCCACCGCGGCGAGGAAGTCCTCGGCGGACCCCCGCTCCACCAGGAAGGAGATGTTGGCCAGCCAGCCGGTGGACTCCGGGCCCACGCTGATCGTGTCGGCCAGCGGCTCCAGGGCGCTGCGGACCGCTTCCGCGTCCTCGCCCTCGCGGGCCTTGACGGCGTCCGCGACCATCTCGCCGAGCCGCAACCGGTCCTCGTAACTGCCTCCGCCTGCCTGCCGGTTGGCCTCCGCCATGCCGCGGAGCTCCGCGTTCTCGGACATCACGCGGTGCAGCACGGCCTCTTCGTCGTGGACGGCCTTGACGTTGTACTCGTCCTTGCCGTCCAGCGCCCGCAGGCGCTCCTGGTAGTGCTCCGCGCGCTCGGCGAGCACGCTCGTGACCGTGTCGTCGTCCTGCGCGACGCTGCCGAACCGCATGGGCAGCACGCAGCCGCCGGCGCCCGCCTCGCTCAGCACGTTCTGGTGAGCGAGCAGCTCCTTGCGCTTGGGCCGCAGCCCTTCGGGGGCATCGCTGACGACGGCCACCAGCTCGCCCGCATGGAGGATGCGCACCGGCCGCGGCGGGTCGCCGACGCCGCCCATCCCGTCAGGCAGCGACGGGTGGGAAGCGGCCGTGATGCCGTAGACGTAGGTGCTCACTCCTCTTCCTCCCTCCGGCGCGCGGCCGTCGACTTGCGGCGCGGCCTGGACTCGCTCTGGCTCTCCTCACGGGCCTGCTTGAAGGCGCCGGATATGGTCTCCGCCGCTCCGGACAGGGCCCCCTTCGACTTGCCGCGGGCGCCCGACTCGGTGACCTGGCCGACGATGTCGGGCAGGCCGGGGCTCTTGCGCGGGCCCGCCTCCAGGTCGAGCCGGTTGCACGCCTCGGCGAAGCGCAGGTAGGTGTCGACACTCGCCACGACGACACGTACGTCGATCTTCAGGATCTCGATGCCGACCAGGGACACGCGCACGAACGCATCGATGACGAGCCCCCGGTCGAGGACGAGTTCCAGGACGTCGTAGAGGCCGCTGGAGCCGCCTCCGCCGCCGCTCTGCTGGGCCGGGACAACGGTCATGCCGACCGTGCCTCCTTCTCTGTGGACTGGTGAGTGGTCGGTTGCTTCCGGCGAGCGGCCTACCGGCCGCCCGGCCTGTGGGAGTCGGCCCGCCCGCGCTCGTAACGGCGAACGCGCCGGTAGCCGGTCAGCTGGCCGTCAGGGTCGAGTTCGACCTGGTAGCTCGCCATCAGACTCATCGTGTCGGGCACGCGGGCGAGTTCCATGACCTCGATCTCCAGGGACCAGCCGTCCTCCGTCTGGTCGAAGGACGAAACGCTCTCGGCGGCCATGCCCGTCAGCTCCGCGAGCTGGGCGCGCGCGTGGCGCAGCACCTCCATGGGGCCCGGCCGCTTCTTGGTCGTGCGGCTCTCCGCCTTCTTCGGGGAATCCTGTATGTCTTGCGAATCTTGTGACTCTGGTGTGTTCTTTGTGTTCGTCATGGCCACCTCTCACTCCGTGTGGCCGCCCAGCCGTCGGACAAACCTTCCTGAACGTCCGGGTCCGGGGGATCGGCGTCACCGGTGGACGGCGCGGGTACGTGCATCAGCCACGTAGCCCGTCGAGCCTGCGGCGGGCCGGTCCGAGGGCGCGCCCTCTGCTCATGACACCGGCCCAGGGGTCGGTGCGGGCCTGGTCGACGGCGTCGGCGACGGTCCAGCGGCGGGCGTGCAGGCCGGGGTCGTCGAGCTGGGACCAGGCGATCGGCGTGGCCACGGGAGCGCCGGGCAGGGCGCGCACGGTGTAGGGGGCGACCGCGGTCTGGGCGTAGGCGTCGCGTCCGATGTCGAGGTAGAGCCGGTCGCCGCGGTCCTTCTTGCGGGGCGCGGTGGTGAGCCGGTCCGGGTGCGCGGCGGCCAGGGTGGCGGAGTCGTCGCACACGGTGTGGCGGACGGTGCCGCCCTCCTTCGGCACCTCGACGCGGGAGACCCAGTCCGGGTATGTGTCCGGGGTGTTCTTCTGCATGAAGCGGCAGCCGTCGATGCCGTCCGGGTGCCGTTGCAGCATCAGCGGCCGGCCGCGCAGGTGCGGCAGCATGAACGGGCCGACGCTGCGGTGGTAGTCCACCAGGTCGGACTTGGTGTACTCCGTCCCGTCGCCGCCGGGGAACAGCACCTTGTCCGGCCGGTGCACCCGGACCGTGCGGCGCCCCGCCCGCACGGTCCGCGTGTCGTCGCCGGTCCGCACGCCGTCGCCGGTCCGCGTGTCGTCGCCCGCCCGCGTGTCGTCGCCGGCCCGCACGCCGTCGCCGGTCCGCACGTCGGTATCGCTCACCGCACGACCGCCTCCCCCACCAGCAGCCGCCCGGCCGCGGCGATCGACTCGGCGTCGATGCCCGCGGCGTGCAGCTGCTCGTCCGGGGAGGCCGAGCCCGGCATCGTACGGACGGCGAGCCGCACCAGCCGCGGCACGGGCCGTCCGTCGGTGAACGCGTCGAGGACCGCGTCCCCGAGGCCGCCCTCCTCGTGGTGATCCTCCACGGTCATCAGGCAGCCGGTCTCCTCGGCGGCCCGGCGCAGGGTGAGCCGGTCGACGGGCTTGACCGAGTACAGGTCCACGACCCGGACCGGGACGCCCTCGCGCTCCAGCGCGTCGGCGGCGGCCAGCGCCTCGTGCACGGTCACTCCGGCGGCGACGATGGTCAGCCGGTCCCGGTCGGAGGAACGCAGCACCTTGCTGCCGCCGACCGGGAACTCCTCGTCGGGCCCGTAGATCACAGGGCTCTCGCCGCGTCCGGTGCGCAGGTAGCGGATGCCGTCGCGGCCGGCCATGGCGGCGACGAGTTTCGCGGTCTGGTTGGCGTCGCACGGGTACAGCACGGTCGAGCCGTGGACCGCCCGCATCATGGCCAGGTCCTCCAGCCCCATCTGGGAGGGGCCGTCCTGCCCGATCGCGACGCCCGCGTGCGAGCCGACGAGGTTGACACCGGCGCCGCTGACCGACGCCATGCGCACGAAGTCGTGGGCCCGCGTCAGGAAGGCGGCGAAGGTGGCGGCGTACGGCACCCAGCCGCGGGCGGCGAGGCCCACCGCGGCCGCGACCATCTGCTGCTCGGCGATGTAGCACTCGAAGTAGCGGTCGGGGTGTGCCTTGGCGAACAGTTCGGCGCGGGTGGAGTCGCCGACCTCCCCGTCCAGGGCGACGACGTCGCGGCGCGCGGTGCCGAGCGCGGCCAGCGCCTCACCGAAGGCGTTGCGGGTGGCGACCTTCTCGCCCTTGTCCCAGCGGGGCAGGTCGGGCCGGGCGGCGGTGACGTCGTGCGCCCTGCCGTCCGCGGCCGGCTCGTGCACCCGTACCCGGACCTCGCCCGGTCCGCCGAGCTCGGCCACCGCCTCGTCGGCGTCCGGCAGCGGCTTGCCGTGCAGGCCCTCGCGGTCCTCGACGGCGGCCACGCCCTTGCCCTTGAGCGTGCGGGCGATGATGGCGGTGGGCTGGCCGGTGGTGGACCTGGCCTCGCCGTAGGCGCGGTCGATCGCGTCGACGTCGTGGCCGTCGACCTCGACGGTGTGCCAGCCGAACGCCTGGAAGCGGCGGGCGTAGGCGTCGAGGTGGTGGCCGTGGCGGGTCGGGCCGCGCTGGCCGAGCCGGTTGACGTCGACGATCGCGGTGAGGTTGTCCAGGTGCTCGTACGCCGCGTGCTCGGCGGCCTCCCAGATCGAGCCCTCGGCCAGCTCGCTGTCCCCGCACAGCACCCACACGCGGTAGTCGCGGTGGTCCAGCCGCTTGCCGGCCAGCGCGATACCGACGCCGACCGGCAGGCCCTGGCCGAGCGAACCGGTGGCCGTCTCGACCCACGGCAGTCTGCGCGGCGTCGGATGCCCTTCGAGGCGGCTGCCGAGCTTGCGGAAGCTGAGCAGTTCGCCGTCGTCGATGGCGCCGGCCGCCTTGTAGGCGGCGTACAGCAGCGGCGAGGCGTGCCCCTTGGACAGGACGAAGCGGTCGTTGCCGGGGTGGGCGGGGCGTGCGAAGTCGTAGTGGAGGTGGTTGGCGATCAGTACGGCCATCAGGTCCGCGGCGGACATCGAGGACGTCGGGTGCCCGGATCCCGCGGCGGCCGACGCCCGTACGCTGTCCACGCGCAACTGGCGTCCCAGCTCGTCGAGTTCGGCGGTGTTCATACGTCTCCTTCTGTTGCGTCAGTCGGACCGCTGGACGGGACCGGGAGGCTCGGAGTGCGGTCCACCGGGCTGATTCCTGGCGGGCTCACCGCCAGGCTGGTTCCTGGCCGGTTCACCGCCAGGCTGGTTCCTGGCCGGTTCAGGCTGCTGGTTCCTGGCCGGCTGGGCTCCGGGCCGGCTGTCGGCGGGCACGTCGCCCGGCCTGCCGCCGCCCGGCCTGCCCTCGCTCGACCTGCCGTCGCCCGGCCTGCCGTCGGGCGACGCGCCGCTCGGCCGGGTCCCGGCGGAGGACCGGTGGGGCGGCTCCGAGCCCGCGTCGGCCGGCGCACCCCCGGGCCTGCCGGCCGGCGTCCCCGCAGGCGTGCCGGCCGGCAGGCCGTCCGGCGGCTTCGCCCGCCGCTCCCGGCTGCCCGGCGTCCGGGCCAGTTCCGGCGCCGCCGTGTCCAGCGGGACCGACCAGGCCCGCACGAGCCCCAACTGCACGGCCTGGCGCGGCAGTACGGCGTCCAGCAGCCAGTCGGCCGCGACCCGCACCCGGTTGCCCGGCATCGCGGCCAAGTGGTAGCCGCGGGTGACCGCGCCGGCGACCGGGCCGGAGAGCGCGACGCCGAGCGGGTTGGCGGCCGCCTGCACCCCGCCGAGGTCCACGACGAAGCCCAGGTCGCGGTGGCGGTAGGCGCGGCGGTCGCCGACGCCGAGCGACGCGGCCACGTTATGGCCCGCGACCTTGCCCTGCCGCCAGGCGTGCTGGGCCGTCATCGGCGTGTACGCGCCGGGCTGCTCCAGGTCCGGCACCGCGGCCGCGTCGCCGCACGCGAACAGGTCCGGGTGGCTCGGCACCTGGAGGTGCGGGTCGACGAGCAGCCGGCCGCGCTCCATGGGCAGCCCGAGGGACTCGGCGAGCGGATCGGGCCGTACGCCCACGCACCACACGAGGGTGCGGGAGTCGACGAACTCCCCGTCCGTCAGGAGCACTCCGTCGGGCGTGGCCTCCTTGACGGACGTGCCCGTCCGCACGTCGACGCCGCGCCCGCGCAGCACCCGGTCGGCGGTCCGCGACAGCCGCTCGTCCAGTTCGGGCAGCACCCGCGGCGCGATGTCGAGCAGCATCCAGCGCGGCCGCATGCCCCGCCGCAGGGGGCGCTTGCGCACCTGCGCGTCGGTGAACAGCTGCCCCTGCGCGGCGACTTCGGTGCCGGTGTAGCCGGCGCCGACCACGACGAAGGTGCAGCGGGCGGAACAGGTCTCGGGGTCCTTCGCGGCGGCCGCCAGCTCCAACTGCCGGGTGACGTGGTCGCGCAGGTACAGCGCCTCGGGCAGGCCCCGGAAGCCGTGCGCGTGCTCGGCGACGCCGGGGATGGGCAGCAGCTTGTTGACGCTGCCCGCGGCGAGCACCAGCCGGTCGTAGGACAGGGTGTCGCCGTCGCCCTCCGGGCCGGTGTAGTGGACGGTGTGCGCGTCCAGGTCGATCGCGTCGGCCTCCCCGAGCACCAGCCGTACGTGCGGCAGGGTGCCGGAGAGGGAGACGGTCACCCGGCGGGGTTCCAGGATCCCGGCGGCCACCTGGGGCAGCAGGGGCAGGTAGAGGAAGTAGTCGGTCGGGTTCAGCAGGGTGACGTCGGCCTTGTGCCGGACCAGCCGGGACAGGGTGCGGGCCGTCCGGTACCCGGCGAACCCGGCACCGACGATCACGATGCGGGGTCGACTCACGGTTCGCCTCCGGCGCTGTCGGGTGCGTCGTACGAGAGCCTTCCGCGTCCCCCTGGTCGGACCGGCCAAACGTCCGCCGGTTGCCGCCGGGGCCACCCGGGTACCCGGGTGGGCGACCTGACCGCCGCTTTCGCGGAGCTGCGTTGGAGGTACCCCTATGCCCGAGTACGGCTACTTCCTGTCGTGCGAGGAGTTCGCTCCCGCGGACCTCGTCGAGCAGGCGCGGATGGCCGAGCAGGCCGGATTCCAGTCGCTGTGGATCTCCGACCACTATCACCCGTGGAACGACGCGCAGGGTCAGAGCCCGTTCGTGTGGTCGGTGATCGGCGCGCTCTCGGAAGCGGCGTCGCTGCCCGTGGAGACGGCCGTGACCTGCCCGACCGTACGGGTCCACCCGGCGGTGGTGGCGCAGGCGGCGGCGACCTCGGCGGTGATGACGAACGGCCGCTTCCGGCTGGGTGTCGGAACCGGCGAGGCCCTCAACGAGCACATCCTGGGCCATGTCTGGCCGCCCGCGCACGTGCGCCTGGAGATGCTGGAGGAAGCCGTACAGATCATGCGCCGGCTGTTCACCGGCGAGGAGGTCAATCACCGCGGCACCCACTACTCGGTGGAGAACGCCCGTCTCTACACCCTGCCGGAGGAGCCGGTCGCGATCGACGTCTCCGGGTTCGGCCCGGCGGCGACGAGCCTGGCCGGACGTGTGGGCGACGGGTTCGTCACGATGATGCCGGACGCCTCGATGGTGGAGCAGTTCCGTAAGGGCGGCGGGGGCGGCAAACCGGTCATGGGCGGCACGAAGGTCTGCTACGGCGCCGACCGGGACGAGGCGGTGCGCACCGTGCGCGGGCTGTGGGCCAACCAGTTCCTGCCGGGCGAGATGAGCCAGATCCTGCCCGAACCGAGCCACTTCGAGCAGCTTCAGCCGCTGGTCACCGAGGAGATGGTGAGCGAGAAGGCGGTGTGCGGGGACGACGTCGACGAGCATGTCGCCGCGCTGTCCGCGTTCGCCGAGGCGGGCTTCGACCGGATCTACGTCAACCAGATCGGCCCCGACCAGCGCGGCTTCTTCGACTTCTACCGGACGAAGGTGCTGCCGCAGCTGAGGGAGTGACGGCCGGGGGTCCGGCACCTTGACGGTCTTGATGGTGCCGCCGGGGCACTCGCCCGGCGCCAGATTGACCAGGCCCTGGGCGACCCGTTCGGCGAC
>NZ_JBFADM010000046.1:0-67359 GCF_040641355.1 Streptomyces sp. NPDC020996 | reverse complement strand
TCTTCCTGTTCGTGCCGGTGAGGGGTTTCTGCCAGTGCTGGGCGCCCCAGCGGGAGGTGTAGGCGGGGTCGACGGCGACGATGGTGATGCCGAGTAGCTCGTCCTCGGCGGTCAGGTGCTTGAGCCGGTCGCGGACCGCCACACCCGACGGGCCGGGGACGACGAACGGCGCCGCCAACTCCCGCAACCCACCCACCCCCGATCATCCCCGCATCCAGGCCGGCCAAAAGCCCGTCACCACGCTCAACGACCACCACCGGCAAAGGTCACACATTCGACCGAGGAACCTCCGTTCCCGCCCAGGGGGATGCACGTGCCGCAGCCCGGACTCACTCATGCGCGCCAGAACACACCTGTGCGCAGTCAGCCACAAGCAGTTCACAACCTCGGGGATTCATGAGCGTGAACGCGTCATGGGCATTTCATGCGTACCGCGCGTGGGAACGTGGCGAGGCCCGGGAGTCGTATCCAGCTCCCGGGCCTCTGGGGATGCCACCCATTTGCGTACGCCGGCGGCGTTTAAGAGGACGGATCAGTCATCAGGCCGTCGTGTTCTTCCTTTGAACTACCGCACCACGAGAGGTGCAGGCGAGAGTCGAACTCGCATCCGACGGCGTTCGTCCGTCCCCGGTCGCGTCGGCGATCGGCGGCGAATGCTGAAGCTTGAGCGAGAGTCTGAGATTGAAGCGGCCCGCCTCTTCCGGATTGGGCTACCCCGGCCCGTGGTGCTGCCAGTGCCGGGGGGAGGATTCGAACCTCCACTGTCGACCGCGGTCTTCAGGCTGAACGTCAGTTTCAGCTTGCGCTCATGACGCGGACCGGTCCTCAATCGGCCCGCGCCTGGTTGCGCACCCCCGCGCTCGCACGCGGGGGCGATCAGTATGCCGCCCTGTGTGGCCTCAGCCGAAGAGGTAGCCGAACACCGCGTCGCCGACGCGCTGGTCGGTGACCTCGGCGCCGTTGGCCTCCTCGCGGGCGAACTTGACGGCTTGCTGGAGCTTCTCGATCCGCTCCACCAGCTCGTTGACCCGCCGCGCCGGAAGCGCTCCGGAGAACTTCACGGTCGTCCAGTACCCGATGGGCACGTCCTCGTAGTACACCTCGACCTGCGCCGGGTGCTTGTCGGTCGCCTCGGCCTTGACGTGGTTGCGCGGCACCTTCTTCGTCCGGATGGTGCGGACCGGGTCCGTCTTCCACCAGTCCGTCGACGGGTCCAGCGACCAGGACTCGGCGGCGTCCAGCACGGGCAGCTTCTTCACGAAGGCGTGCAGGTCGGTGAGCTGCTTCTCCAGGAAGAGGAGGTAGCTGACCGGGACGTCCGCGAGGACCGTCCGCCCGTCGACGGAAACGTCCGCGCGGGCGGTGCAGTTGGCCCAGTCCTTGGTGGCGGTGACGTCGAACAGACGGGTCAGCGACGCGGCCATCTCGCGCAGCACGTCCTCGCCCTTGACCTGCACCCGCGTGGACTCCGGCGGCAGCTGCTCGCCCTCTTCGTCCTTCGGCTGGTACGTACGCGAGATACCGGCCAGCAGAGCCGGCTTCTGCACCTTCTGGTGAGCCGCGGTGACATCCTGCACCGACTTGCTCTTGACGCCCTTTTCGACAGCGATGATCTGATTGAGCTTCGCCACTGGGTCCCCCCTTCGAACAAGAGAAACGTACGCACCGCAGGCCCTCAAGTGCCAACGCTTTTAGCGCAGCTGACGTGCGCTCGCGCGGCGAGGTCCGCCGTGCCGCCGCATCGACGCCGAGGCAATCGCAGGGGACCATGTTGGCGGGGAAGGCACTTTCGGGAGGGGCCGGGCAGTGGTGGGACGAGGACGAACAGTCGGACCGAGCGTGCTCGCGGCCGTATCTGCCGTGGCGGCGGCCGCCTCGGCGTGCACCCCCAACTCCCAGCAGGCGTGCGCCGGCTGGGGCGTCGAGTCCGAGATCCACGTGATGTTCCTCCAGGAGGGGTACACCGGCCTCGACGGAGCCTCGTACGAGCTGTGCGCACGGGGCAGGTGCAGCGAGGGCGAGCTGAAGCAGGAGGACCTCACCCAAATACACCTCCGCCTCCCCGAGGACGTGGATCCGCACAGCGGCCCGGTCCGTTTCCGGGTCACCCGCCGGGGAAGCGACAGCCCCGTGATCGACGCCTCCTCCGACGTACGCCTCACCTACCAGTCCGACAACTGCGGCGGCGGCGCCTACAACCGGACGCTCGCCTTCACCAAGGCCGACGGCCTGACGACGAAGATCCCGCCGAGCGTGTCGACGGGGTGGCGCCACCAGGCCGAGACGCCGGACTCACCGTCTCCGTCGGCCTGACGCCGCGGCCCGCGAGTGGGTCAGCGCCCAACGGCGAACTGCACGAACGCCGCCCACTCCGAGCGGGGGAAGGCGAGTCGGGCTCGGGCCGGCACCTTGGAGTCGCGGATGTGGACGGCACCGGGCGTGACGGCGACTTCGAGGCATTCGCCGCCCTCGTTGCCGCTGTAGCTGCTCTTGAACCAGGCGAGGGGAGCGGATTCCGCAGCACTCATAGCTCTGCCACCATCTTCTCGATCAAGGCAAGGGACTCCTGCATCGTAAGCGCCTGCGCCCTGATGCTTCCGTACCGTGCGGCCAGGATTCGAACTTCCTCGGCGTCCGTGACCAGTCGGCTGGAGCTCTGCGCCTCGACATATCCCAATTGCGGCTTCCCCTTGGGGGTCAGCAGGATGAAGGAGCCGCCCATCCCCGCGTGCTGGGTACGTTCGGTCGGCATCACCTGCAGTTCCACGTTGCGCAGCCGGGCCAGTCGGAGCAGTTGGTCCAACTGCTCCCTGTGAACGTCCCGATCGCCCAGCGGACGCCGGAAGACCACCTCCTCGACGACAGCCGTGATCATGGGCGGGGGCCACTGGGTGAGAATGTCCTGCCGTGCCAGCCGAGAAGCCACCCGCTGCTCCACCAACTCCTCTTCCAGCAACGGCTTGCGCATCTCGTACAAGGCCCGAATCCGTCGTTCCGTCTGGAACAAGCCCGGGATGTCATGGCAGTTGTAGAAGTTGATCTCAACAGCCTCCCGCTCCAACCGCGCATAGTCCCGGAACCAGGCCGGATGCCGGACCCGCGCCTTCGCCTTGGCCCGCTCGACGTCCTCGATCGTTGCGCGCAGCAGCCCGCCCGCGCCCAGCAGTTCGTCCGCCGCCTCCAGGAACTCCCGCTGCGGCGTCCGCCTCCCACGTTCCAGCGAGGAGACGAGGTCCTCGCTGTACCCGAGCCGGTCCCCCAGCTCCCGCTGCGTGAACCCGGCCCGTTCCCGGAGCAGCTTGACCTGCTTGCCCACCGCCCGCATCAGGTCACCGCTCAACTCGGCCTCGTCGTAGGCCCCCTGCGCCTCCACCGCCGCCTCGGACACGACTGCCCCCTTGTCTCAGGTCACGACCGACACCCCGCACACGGCACTTTCCGTGTCGGTACAGGCACCCTCCGTACTGAGGGATGTGCTGGTCAGAGTAGAGCGAGCCGACCACGCTCGGTGACGTGAAGACGCAGATCTCCCCCCTTCGATTCAGCCAGCTCCTCAGCTCCACCCCGCGCGGCGCCCGCCTGGCCCGTCTGCTGACCGTGCAGCAGCTCGACGCGTGGGGCTGGCCGCCGGCCTGCACGGTGAGCGAGTCCGCCGCGCTCGTCGTCGCCGAACTGACCGCGAACGCGGTGACCCACGGCCGGGCTCAGGGCCGCGGATTCCGGCTCACGCTCACCGTCCAGGCGTCCGACGCCGACACCCTCCGTGTCGAGGTCACCGACGCGAGGGGCGACCGCGCGCCCCGGCCCCGCACGACCGCCCCCGAGCCCGTCGCCGAATCCGGCCGCGGCCTGCTCCTCGTCGAAGCCCTCACCGTGAGCTGGGGATGGGAGCCCTGGCCGCCCTCCGGGAAGACCGTATGGGCCCGTCTCCCGCTCTCCTGACAAGCGTGCCTGATACAGCCCGCCCGCTGACGGCCGTCCACCTCGGCTGATCACGGCCGACGGGTTTACGCATTTGGGCCACCGGTCACGGAGAGATCCTTTACGTTGACTCTACGTTCGCCATCGAGTCGAGGAACCGCATGCCGCCGTTACCCGCGTTCAACCCCAGCACGGAGTGCCCACCCCCGGGCAGGTTTCCGCTGACCTGGGACGAGATCGAATCGGAGCTGGTGAAGGCTGACGATTTCGCGGAGTCGTCCACCCGCAGCGGCCTGCTGGAGGAGCTGCGGGTCCACTTCGCGCTGGTGGAGATGGCCACGGGCGCGGTGGGTCGGCTCTGGCTCGCCGGGAGCTTCGTCAGCGGAAAACTGGATCCCGAGGACATCGATGTCACCTACCTCATACCGTCCGACGCGTACGTCCGGGCGATGGCGGACCCCGACACCGTTGACAACCTCGACAATCTGGGTACCAAGGACTGGTGTGTGCGCCAAGGGCTGCGCGTGGACGCATATGTCCTGCGGCTCGCGGCGACGGAGGACTTCCGCGCGCTTGGGGTGACCGGGGCCATGGCGCCGGACGACCACAAGGTGTTCGAGAGTCTAGGAGTCTACGACGAGGTCTGGCAGCGCTGCCGGAGCGGACCGAACGGCATCCCGAGGGGAACCCGGCGAGGATACGTGGAGGTGGTGCTGTGAACACCTCGCGGAACCTGCCCGACCCCTCGGACAAGGAGGCCCTGCAGGCGTGGATGCGGGCCAATCGGGGCAAGGCTCCCGGCCGTGAACCGGTACGGTCTGCGGACGAACTGGCAGCAGCCCAGCGGCGCAAGCTGCTCGAAGCCGTGGGCCTCGCGACCGGCGACGCCAAAGCGGGGCCGGTGCGGCGCTCGCTCCGGCTGGCTCTCGAAGGAACCCCGGTCAGAGAGCACCGCGTGGACTCGTCCGTCCTCGGGCAATGGCTGATCTCGTTCCAGGAGACCGTCTCAACCATCGCCCACGCTCTCGACGAAAGCCGGCCCACACACGACTACGGGCCGCTCCCGCAGGCCGTCCGAAAGGCGACACGGCTCTATGCGGCGGCCACCTTCCCCTCCTCGTACGGCATGGTCCTGGAGGAGGCGCCGACCGACGAAGACGCGCTGCCGTTGCCGGGCATGGTCTCGGCGCAGTCCCTGCTGGACCGGGCGATGGGCACCGTCCTCGACATCACTGACCGAGCCGAAGGCGGCCCGGGGGCCGTCGACGCCGTCATCGAAACCGCGCTGCCGCTGGGCGGACGGGTCTTCAACCGCCTCACCGAACTGACGGGCGTACTCGCCGACTCGGGCACCGACATCAGTCTGGCCTGGAGTTCGCCGTACAACGGGATGCGGGCCTCCCGGCTCGGGTCGAGCAGCGCCCGGCGATGCAGAGACGCGCTGGGAGCCGCGCAACCCGAGGAACGTCGGATGCCGCTTGCGGGCCGGCTTGTCGGCGGCAGCATGCTGCGCGGAACGGTCGAGATCGAAACGGGCGACCGAGGCGTGATCACGGCCCACGTCAACCACGAAGTCACCAGCCTGCTCAGCGCCTACGCGAACCGCCGAGTCATCGCTGACATCCTCGTGTCGACGGTGCGGTCGCCGCATGGGCGCGAACACCACAGCTACGTCGTGCTCGAATTGAGGCTGGACGAGAGCTGAAGCGGCGGCGCCCACTGAGCACCGACACGCGGAACGCGTACCTGGCAGTGAGCGACGCCAAGCCGGCCGACGAACGCGCGGCTGTGCACGCGTCACGCTGCCTGGGCTGCTGATGGTGGACTGTGTGGCTCCGCACGGCCCCTCGGACGAGCAACTCGCGTTCGTCTTCGGCGAGCGGCGACTTCCCCGGCCTTTAGCCCGGGGAGCGGAAGTCAATGGGCCAAGGTCCCGTCGCCGCGTGCTTCGAGAGGACCAGCACGTCGCATGGACAGGATTCGGGCAGCACGCGGTCGGCCCAGAGCGGTGGCTGCGCCGTTCGGCCCTGTCCCGATTGCCGCCCACACGGTGACCCTCTGTGATGATTCATGACTTTCCGATTCCTCGGGGACGAATCTTGCGGAGGTATCAGTGACGTTCCGTCAGTGGAGTGCGGCCATGGCCGCGACAGCCGGGCTCGCCGGGTCCGTGCTGCTCAGCACGCCCTCACCGGCGGCCGCGGACACCCGCGACCGGACCGCCGACCGGCCCGTGACGCACCAGCAGCAGAAGGCCGCCGGAGGGGTGGGCGACTCGGACGGCTTGGGTTACCCGGGCTCGGACACGAACCCGGCGCTGCTGCCGCACGGCGGGCCGGGGCGGGACGACTCGCGGACGAACTGTCTGGGGCTGGTGCCCTCGCCCTACCCGTTCGCGCACACGCCCTTCGTGTGCAACGACTGGCGGTTCGGCCCGGCCAAGCTGCCCACCAAAGGCATCCTCGGCCGGATCCTCGCCGGGTACAACCGCTTCGGCAACCTGACGCCGGTCGAGTTCCTGAACAAGTGGTGGGACCCGAGCGCGGACCTGGGCCAGGGCGACTGGAAGTACTCGCTGCTCCCGGACGACGGCTTCGACCACAACGCCCAGGGCGCGCCCCTCGCGGAGGAGTACACGCTGAGGGTCGGCCAGTTGGTGGACCGCTTCGGCAACGAGTTCGGCAAGTTCCTCTCACCGGCCGGCGACGCGTACGGAAGGCGGTCCATCCCGCCGTCGGCCCTCAACACCCAGGACCCGCGTCACCCGTACGACTACGCCCTGTACCGGGTGAAGAAGCCGACGCTGGTCTGCGCCGGCCCGGCCGCCCCCGGCTTCGAGCAGCCGGGTCAGGGTACGCAGTACGTGACCTCGGTCGCGGCGACGGCGACCTACTGCCCGAACGTGAAGACCGGCGCCACGGTGGCCTCCCTGCTCAAGAGCGGCAACCTGGAACGCGCCAACTGACACGGGACGGAAGAAGGGCCGGGGCATGGATCGGCACGAACTGTGCGAAGCGCTGCGCGCGGCCGGCGTCCCCGCCGGGCTGTACGAGATCGTCGGCTGCCCCGCCCCGCCCGGCACGCCCCGGCCGGAGGACCGCCTCTACCTTGAGGAGGACGACGGCGGCTGGGTCGTGGGCGTGCGGCAGCGCGGCGTCCGCACCGCCCTGGAACGGTTCGACGACGAGGACCGGGCGTGCCGCAGCCTGTACGCCAGACTGACCGACCCGGGGCCACCGTCCGTGCCGCTCACCCCCGAGGAACGAGCGCGGCTGCGCCGCCCCTGACGGACCTCGACCCCGGCGCCCGGTGCGTGGACCGGGTCTAGGCAGCCATGGCCGGCCGGCTGCTACGGACCGGGTGGCCTCCAAGCTCGCCGTTCTTCGGTTCGAGAGGGCAGGCACGGCAATGCCTTCGCTCCTGGGCCATGCCCGAGCGAAGGCTCTCGAACAAAATCAGTCCCCGGTAGTGCTGCACGTGTCCTGAAGCGTCAGTCGTCACTGCTGCCTCGGTATCGCGCCGGCTTGCCGGGGGCCTGAACCACATCCTGTCCGAGTCACTCCGCCGATTAGACGTCCTCACCGGGTTTTGTGGCTCTTTCGGTGTTGTGGTCTATTTCCATGATGGCCGACATTCGGCACGAGTCAATACCTATCGGGCATATTTCTCGAGATGCGTGCAGGGAGTACGGGCGCAGGCTTTCCCGACAAGCGCCGGGACACCGCGCGCAAGCCCGATCCGGCCGCGGCCAGGCGAACGCGCGGGAGGGCGAGCAGGCCGAGGAGGACCACGGCCGGCCGTGCGGACAGGCCCGATGAGCGCGAGTGTGGAGAGCGGGACACACAGCTTGAGGAGGCTGCCATGAAGCGATCGGCACCACAGCGGGCTCCCGAGATCCAGGTGGAAACCCAGGGGCAGATGCCGCCGGGAGCCGTCGAATACGCGCAGGAGAAGGTACGGGCGCTCACCGGCCGGACGCGGGAACCGGTTCTGTACGCCCGCGTCAAACTGACCCATATGGCCAACCCCGCCATGGAGCGGCCCGCGATCGCCCAGGCCAACCTGGACGTCAACGGGCGTCCGGCTCGCGCGCACGTCGCGGCCACGAACGTGAACGAGGCCGTCGACCTGTTGCAGGACCGGTTGGCCGTGCGGCTGACGCGGCTGGAGGAGCACTGGGAGGCCCGGCGGGGCAAGACACCCGTGCCGGGCACGCATGAGTGGCGTCACGGCAGCGAGCCCACTCACCGCCCCGACTACTTCCCGCGCCCGGCCGAGGAGCGGCAGGTCGTACGGCACAAGTCCTACTCGCTGGCCCAGGAGTCGCCCGACGAGGCGGCCTTCGAGCTGGAGACGATGGACTACGACTTCCACCTCTTCACCGACGTGGGTACCGGAGAGGACAGCGTGCTGTACCGGGCGGGCCCGACGGGCTACCGTCTCGCCCAGGTTCATCCACAGCCTGACCTGGTCGGCCCCGTGAACGTGCCGCTGACCTCGAGCGAGCTTCCGGCCCCCCGGATGGGCGTGGCCGAGGCGAAACAGCGGTTGGATCTCACCGGGTTCCCGTTCGTGTTCTTCGCCGACGCGACCACCGGGCGGGGAAACGTCCTGTACCACCGCTACGACGGCCATTACGGGTTGATCTCTCCCGTCGAATAATGGTCCGTCGCGGCGCCGCGCCGCAGCCGCGGTCCGGCGAACCCGGGCCTGCCACCCCCACGGCTCCTGCGGCGAGCGGCACGGTTCGTGAGGCAGGCGCATCCTGGAGTTGGAAGAGCCGCGGCACGCCACCCCGAACGTGTCTTGATACGGCGGCATCCCGGGTGCTTGGTGGCACGTGGCGCCGACCGCCCACTCGGGAGTGGCCATGAAACTCTCCTTCCTGGAACCTCTCTACAAGCAGTCCGGTCCTTTCGCGTCCGTCTACCTGGACACGTCCCGCGACGCCGCCCTCGAGGATCCCGATGCCGCCGTACGACTGCGCTGGCGGCGTCTTCGGGACGCGTTGGTGTCCGAGGGAGCGGACCGGGAATCCGTCACCGCGGTGGCGGGCACCGTGGGCAGCGACACGGACGTTCCCGGCACCCACGGCCAGGCCGTGTTCACCGCCCACGGACGCCTGGCCCTGCTGGACGAGTTGCCCGCCCCGCCCGCCCGGGACACGGCGCACTTCGGGACGCTGCCGGACACCATGCCGCTGATCGTCCAGCACGCACCGGGGATTCCGTACCTGGCGGTGCACGTGCATTACGGCGGCCGTCACTCGACGGACGCCACCGGCACCGTACGGATCGAGGCCGAGGCGGGTGCATGGCCGCTGACCAAGGTCACGCCGGGCCACCGCCTGGACGAGGAGATCCCGGTGGCCGACTGGGCCCGCGCCGCCGGCGAGGTCGGCCGGGAGCTGGAAGGTCACGCACGGCGCATCGACGTCGAGACGGTGGTCGTCGCCGGAGACGTCTGGGCCCGCGGCATCCTCATCAACCGGCTCCCGGCCGCCCTGCGCGGGCAGGTCACCACCGTGGCGGGCGCCGGCGAGTCCGAGCCCGGGCGGGCGCTGCTGGAGCACCGCCTCGAAAGCCTCTTCGAAGGGCGCATGGCCGCGCACGACCGGGCACTGCTGGACGCCTTCCTCGCCGAGCGGGCCCGCGACGGAGCGTTCACGGAAGGCCTTGCGCCTACCGTGTCGGCGCTGCAACGCGGCAAGGTGAAGGCCCTCTTCCTCAACGACCACCCCGAGTCACCTCTCCGCCTGTGGGTCGGTCCGAAACCCGGCCAACTCGCCCTCGCCGAACAGGAACTGCGCTCCTACGGCATACGGGAGGTCAGCGAGGAACGGGCCGACACGGCCCTGGCCCGCGCCCTCGTCGGGACAAGAGCCGAACTGATCGTGGTGCCCGAGCAGGAGCTGCGGCCGAGCGAGGGCGTGGGCGTACTCCTGCGCTACGCCGATCCCGCATCCGGCAAGTGAGCAGTCTTCCGGGATGCGGCTCGACGCGGGTTCTCCGGCCCGCGCTCAAGGTCGTAAGCACAGCCGGTCGTGCCGCGAAACGGGGGGTGCCGCCGTCGGCCCGCACCTCTTCCACCACCGCTTGGTGCAGGCTTCGGCTGTCCTGCCGAGAGGGGCAGGGCACCGGCCTGTCAAGCGGGAAAATAGTCACTGACCTGCGGAAATAAAGAGCGGCAGACGAGTCGGGCTGTACGCCGGGTTCTGTTCCGGTGGGTCCTCGCGGGCCCGCCGGCGACGGCCATCCATCTAGGGCCGGTGTTGCCACCGGCCTCGTGCGGTCTACCCGTGGACTCGGGCGGGCAGCCCTCGGACGTCCACGCAGAGCCGCCTTTCACAGCGGCTCCTTTTGACCTTGCTCCAGGTGGGGTTTACCTAGCTGCCCAGGTCACCCTGGGCACTGGTGGTCTCTTACACCACCGTTTCACCCTTACCCGGCACCTGAGTGCCGGGCGGTCTGCTTTCTGTGGCACTGTCCCGCGGGTCACCCCGGGTGGCCGTTAGCCACCACCCTGCCCTGTGGAGCCCGGACGTTCCTCGGGAAGCCCCCTAGGGGGACTCCACGCGGCCGTCCGCCCGGCTCGTCTGCCGTGTCGGCCATGTTACCGGGCGCGGCGGGGCCTTCCGCGCCCGGCCCGCCGTGGCCAGCACCGAGCCCGCCAGGATCAGGGCGAAGGCCGCCACCGTGCCTGCCGTCAGCGGCTCGTCCAGGAACAGCACCCCGGCCGCCACGGCCACCGCCGGGTTGACGTAGGTGATGACCGTCGAGCGGGTCGGGCCGATCTCCTTGATCAGTTCCAGGAAGGCGACGAAGGCCAGCGCCGTGCAGACGACGCCCAGGCCGGCGAGGGCGGCCAGCACGGAGGGCGCGGGCATCGCCGTCGGCCGGGTCGCCGCCGCGGCGGGGGCGTAGACCAGGGCCGCCAGGGCCAGGCAGGGGGTGATGAGCTGGAGCGTCGGGACGTCCTTCAGCTTGCGGGCCGCTATCAGCGGCGCCGTCGCGTAGCCCACGACCGTCAGCAGCACCTCGGCCAGTGAGCGCGCGTCGCCGCCGGTGAGGTGGGGGACGGTGAGGACGGCCACGCCCGCCAGGCCCAGCGCCAGGCCGGCCACCCGGCGGGCGCCGAGCCGTTCCGTGTCGCCGAGGAGGCGGGCCGCCGCGATTCCGACGATCGGGACGCCCGCGATCAGCAGGCCGGCGGTGGAACTCGACAGGTGGCGTTCGGCGTCCGTGAGCGTGAACCAGGGGACGATGATCTCCAGGCACGCGAAGGCCAGCATCGGCTTCCAGTGCGTCCGCAGCGTGCGGGTGAGGCCGCCGCCGCGGAGGGCGAACGGGAGCAGCAGGGCCGCGCCCACGGCGCAGCGCGTGAACACCACCGCCGACGGGGAGAGGTCCTCCACCGCCACCTTGATCAACAGGTAGGGAACGCCCCAGACCACTCCCATCAGGGAGAACAGGAACCAGCCGCGTGCAGTCATGCGGCGAGTCTCCGGCCCCTCAGCACCCGCCGTCTTGAACGCTGTTGCGGTACGCCGCCGGGGTCACGCCCAGCACGCGGCGGAACCAGCGCGTCAGATGCGCCTGGTCCGCGAAGCCGACCAGGCCGGCCGCCTCGGCGGGGCGCAGACCGGCGTCCAGCAGGCCGCGGGCCCGGTGGACGCGGTGCTGCGCGAGCCAGGCGTACGGCGGCAGTCCCATGGCGGTGCGGAAGGCGCGCAGCAGCTGGTAGCGGGACAGGCCCAGGTCGCCGGCCAGGTCGGCGAGGGACGGCGGGTCGAGGAGTTCGTCGGCCAGGCGGTCGCGTACGACGCGGGCGATGCGGTCGGCGCCGGGGACGGCGTCGTCCGCCGGGCGGGCGGTGGAGTGGCGGCGGGCGAGGGCGGTGAGCAGCCAGGGCAGGCGGGACTCGGTCTCCAGGGGGTCCGGGCAGGCGCTCAGTTCGGTGTGGGTGCGCAGGACGGCCGTGGCCAGCTCGGGGTCGTCGATCAGCGGCTCGCGGAAGTGCGGTACGCCGCCGAGGGTGCCGTCCGTGAGCAACGCGGTCTGCGCGTACAGGGCGCGGTAGGCGTAGCCGTCGGTGGGGGTGCCGGGGCCGCCGGTGTGGGTCTCGCCAGGGGCCAGGACGACGATGGAGCCGGGGCCGGTGCGGATGTGGCCGCCGCGGTAGTCGATGACCTCCGAGCCGCCCACGCAGACGCCGACGGTGAACTCGTCGTGCGCGTGGGGCGCGTAGACGTGTGTGTCGAAGCGGGCGGTGAGCAGGTCGAGGCGGGGGCCGCACCGGCCGAGGCGTGCCCTGGTCCACCGTGCCTGCTCCACGCGCCGCCCCCTGTCTCCGCGTCGTCCTCAGGGTGCAACGCCCACGGGATCAGAGAAAGTCCGCGGTCTCCAGCTCGAAGGCGAACGGCTCGGGGAGGGGCAGCGGTTTGCCGAAGGGGAGGGTGCAGACCTGGCGGTAGTCGTCGTTGCGCGGGTCGCTGAACAGGGTGACCGACGCGGCCTCGCCGTCGACGAGCAGGTACAGCGGGATGCCTCCGCGGGCGTAACAGCGGCGCTTGGCCTCGCGGTCGGCGGCGGGCTTCGTGGAGGTCACCTCCAGCACCATGGCGACACCGTCGCAGGGCATCCAGGGTTCGGCCCCCCGGTAGAGCCGCAGCTCCATGGGGGCGAACGTCGCGTCGGGAATCGCGTGGTCTTTCGGGCAGCCTCCCCCACTCCGCAGCTTCAGCCCCTTGTTTCCCGCGAACTGCATGCGGGTTCGCGATTTCCTGATCACCTCTTCCACGATCAAGCCGATGTAGTCCTCGTGGTCCCCGTCCGGCGGCGGTGTCACAACGATCTCCCCGTCGATCAGCTCGGCCCGGAAACCCTCCGGGGTGTCCAGGGCGAGAAAGCCCTCCAGCAGGACCTCCGCCTGCGTGAGCTGCTCATGGGCCATGGCGGTCATGTCACGCCCCTCCTTCGGTCGCTCGCCAGCCTGGGACATCGGAAGATCACCTGTCCGTGGGATCGGGAACCGTTCCCTCGATCGTGGCACAGGATCGGCACGCCCACGACGACGACGGCCGCGGGGTCGGGAGCGCGTGTCAGGGGGCGTGTCAGAGGCGTGACAGGTGGGTGTCAGGGGCGGGCGCGACGGTGGGGGCATGAAGAATTCGGCGATCGCGGTCTCCGGGCTGCGCAAGGCGTACGGCGACAGAGCCGTCCTCGACGGCATCGGCTTCGAGGTCCCCGCGGGGACGGTCTTCTCCCTGCTCGGCCCGAACGGGGCGGGCAAGACGACGACAGTGAACATCCTGGCGACGCTGCTGACGGCCGACGCCGGGACGGTGCGCGTCGCCGGGTACGACGTGGCGGCCGAGACCCGGCAGGTGCGCGCGGCCATCGGCGTGACCGGCCAGTTCGCCGCGGTGGACGAGCTGCTGTCGGGCCGGGAGAACCTGCGGCTGATGGCGGACCTGAAGCGGGTACGCCCGGCCGATCCGCTGGTCACGCGGCTGCTGGAGCGGTTCGAGCTGGTGGAGGCGGCGGACGACAGGGTGTCGGCCTACTCCGGCGGTATGCGCCGGAAGCTGGACCTGGCGATGACGCTGGTCGGCGACCCGCGGATCATCTTCCTGGACGAGCCGACGACCGGGCTCGACCCGCGCAGCAGGCGCACGATGTGGGGGATCGTCCGCGAGCTGGTGGCCGCCGGCACCACGATCTTCCTCACCACGCAGTACCTCGAGGAGGCCGATCAGCTCGCCGACCGGATCGCGGTCCTCGACCGTGGCCGGCTGGTCGCCGAGGGCACTCCCGAGGAGCTCAAGCGCCAGGTCCCGGGCACCCACGTCCGGCTCCGGTTCGCCGGCCTCGACGAACTCGACGCGGCGGCACAGGTGTTGGCCGGGTCCGCGCGCGACGACCAGGAGCTGACCCTGCGGGTGCCCAGCGACGGCGAGTCCAGGTCGCTGCGGGCCCTGCTGGACCGGCTCGACGAACACACGATCAACGCCCAGGAGTTCTCAGTGCACCGGCCCGACCTCGACGACGTCTTCTTCGCCCTGACCGGGCGCCCGAGCACCGAGGCGGTGGCGAAGTGAGCAGCCTGTCCACGGCGTTGGCCGACTCGGCGATCATGTTGCGCCGCAATGTGAAGCACACCCTGCGCAATCCGCTCGTGGTGTTCAACGCGGTCCTGTTCCCGATCGTGCTCATGCTCATGTTCGTGAAGGTGCTCGGGGGCGCCTTCAGCGTCGGTGAGGACTACATCGACTACGCGACGCCGGGCCTGCTCGTGATGGCGGTGAGCTACGGGCTGGGGTCCACCGCGACGGCCGTGAACGACGACATGCGCAAGGGCGTCATCAACCGGTTCAAGGCCATGGACGTCTCCCGCGGCGCCGTGCTGACCGGGCAGGTCGTCGTCACCACCGTGCGTTGCCTGGTGGCCTGCGCGGCCATCGTCGCGGTGGCCTTCGCGCTGGGCTTCGACCCGGGCGCGAGCGCCCTCGACTGGCTCGGCGTGCTGGGCCTGCTCCTGCTGCTCACCTTCGCGGCAAGCTGGCTCACCGTAGCTCTGGGGCTGGCCGCGAAGACCGCGGAGTCGGCAGGCCTGGCCACCGTGCCGCTGGTGATGCTGCCGTTCCTGAGCAGCGCGATCGTGCCCGCGGACACGATGGGGGCGGGCGTGCGGCAGTTCGCGGAGTACCAGCCCTTCACGCCGATCATCGAGACGCTGCGCGGGCTGCTGGCGGGCGACCCGTCGAGCGGCGACGCGTACGCGGCCGTCGCCTGGTGCGTCGGGCTCGCCGTCCTCGGTTACGTGTGGGCGGTGTCCACGTTCAGGAAGCGAGCGTGACCTCGACGAGTCGGGACCAGCCGGTCCGCTCCCCCTCCGCGGCCGCCTGGGCGAACCGCGCGTCGCCGAGGCGGCGCCGCGCGGCCCGCTCGATGCGGGCCGGGTCCGGGTAGGAGCGGTCCTGGAGCCCGCACACGCCCGCACTCGCCGCGAGCAGCCGCGCGGCCTGCTCGGGCTCGTCGCGGCGCAGGGCCAGGTCGGCCACCCCGACGACGGTCCGGGCGAGCAGCGGCGCGTATCCCGCCTCGGCGGCGGCCGCGCAGGCCGCCGCGCGGTGCGTCCGGGCATCGCCGAGGTCGTGGGCGAGGTAGCCGAGGAGGTCGTGCGTCACCGCGCGGACGTTCGCCATCTGCGCCTCGTCGCCCAACGCGGCCGTCGCGAGGCCGAGTTGCCGGTGTGCCTCCTCGGCGTCGCCGGCCCAGCGGGCGAGTTCCGCCCTGGACAGGGCCAGTTCGGCCAGCGCGTCCGGCCAGGTGACCCGCTGCGCGCAGCGCTGCGCCTCGGCGAGGGCGGCCGCCGCGGCGTCCCGGTCGCCCAGCAGCCAGTGGAGCTGAGCTTGCCGTGACCGCATCCTGATGACGTCCTCGGTGGTGCCGGCCTCGGTGACGACCGTTATCGCCTGTTCGTAGTGCTCGCGGGCGCGGGCGAACTCGCCGCGTGCGGCGAGCCGGTCCGCCAGCTCGGTCAGCGCGAACGAGATGCCGAACCGTTCGCCGAGCGCCCGGAACTCGGCGAGCGCCGTCTCCAGGTACGCGTCCGCGTCCCGTCCGTCCCGTCCGCCCCGGCCGAGCACGATCCGCATCTTGCCCAGGTGCAGCCGTGCCAGCGCGCGCACCCAGGGGTCCTCGTTGTCCAGCAGCGGTTCGAACGCGGGCAGGAACTCACCGGGCGCGCGCAGCAGGTGCTCCAGCGCGTCGACCAGCCCCAGCAGCGGGTACCGGCGACGGCTGCGGCGGCTGAACCGGTGCGCCTCGCGGATCCACTCGGCGGCCTGGCGTTCGTCGCCCCGCCCGGAGCTGACGAACAGCACCACCAGCGCGTACGCCATGGCCCGGACCTCGTCGCCCACCTCGCCGGGGACACGGGTGGCCGCGGTGATCAGCTCCAGCCCCTCGGTGCGGTGCCCGCCGAGCCACCAGTACCAGCCCGCGCCCGCCGCGAGCCGCATCGCCGCCTGTGCCTCGCCCGCCGCCAGCGCGCCGCGCAGCGCCGCGCCGATGTTGTCGTGCTCGGCCGCGAGCGTGGCCAGCCACTCCAGTTGCTCCGCGCGGCGCAGGTGCGGTTCTGCGGTCTCGGCCAGCTCGGTGAAGCAGGCCAGGTGCGCGCGGCGGGCCCGGTCCGCTTCGCCCGCCTCCGCGAGCCGGTGCCGGGCGTACTCCCTGATCGTGCCGATCATGCGGTAACGCGGGGCCCCGTCGCCCTCGGCGAGCAGCAGCGACTTCTCGGCGAGCGCGGTGAGCAGGTCGAGTACGTCGTCCCGCTCGACCGCGTCGCCCGCGTCACCGGCGTCGCCCGCGCAGACCCGTTCGGCCGCCTCCAGGCTCGCTCCGCCGGAGAACACCGCGAGCCGGCGCAGCACCGCCCGCTCGGCGTGACTGAGCAGCTCCCAGCTCCAGTCGATCGCCGCGCGCAGCGTCCGGTGGCGCGGCAGCGCGGTCCGGCTGCCGCCGGTCAGCAGGCGGAAGCGGTCGTCGAGCCGGGCGGCGAGCTGGTCGACGGGCATGGTGCGCAGCCGGGCCGCGGCCAGTTCGATGGCCAGCGGAATCCCGTCCAGGGCCCGGCACACGCGCGCCATCGTCGCCAGCGTGCGGGCATCGGCCGAAAGGTCGCGGCGGACCGCCCCGGCCCGGTCCCGCAGCAGCCGGACCGCGGGCGAGGACGCGATCTCGTCGGGGGTCGCGTCGGCCGCCGGCAGGGCCAGCGGCTCGACCTGCCACACCGCCTCGCCGGTGATGCCGAGCGGTTCCCGGCTGGTCGCCAGGATCCGCAGCCGCCGGCACTCCCCGAGCACCCGGTGGGCGAAGACCGCCGCGGACTCGATCACGTGCTCGCAGTCGTCCAGGATCAGCAGCGCCTCCCGCTCGCGGATGGCGGCGATGAGCCGGTCCGTCGGCTCGGCGTTCGCGGCCCCGCCGAGCAGGGCGTCCCGCAGGCCGAGCCCGGCGAGCGTCGCCTGCGCGACGTCGGCCACGTCGCCGTTCGCGGGGACGGCGGCGAGCTCCACCAGCCAGGCCCCGTCCGGCAGGCCGTCGAGGAGCGTGCGCGCGGTCTCGGCGGCCAGCCGGGACTTGCCCGAACCGGCCGGTCCGATCACGGTGGTCAGCCGGTGCCGGGCGAGGAGGTCGCGGACGGCGGCGACGTCGTCGTCCTTGCCGACGAACGCGGTCAGCTCGGCCCGCAGGTTGGTCCTGCCACCCTCCTGTCGCCGCCCCGGCTCGCCCCGCAGAAGGGCGACGTGCAGCGCGGCCAGGTCCGGCGATGGGTCGACGCCCAGCGCGTCGGCCAGGGCCTCCCGCGCCCGCTGGTACACCAGCAGCGCCTCGCTGTCGCGGCCGGCCGCGGCGAGGGCGCGCATCAGCGCGGCGACCAGCCGTTCCCGCAGCGGGTGCGCGGCCACCAGGTCGGTCAGCTCCGTGACGGTGTCCGCCGCGTGGCCGAGGGCGGCCTCCGCGTCGTACCGCTCCTCCAGGGCGGCCAGCCGCAACTCCTCCAGCCGGGCGGCCGCGGCGCCGCACGCGGCGCTGTCGTGCAGGCCGACGTCCTGCAGGGCCGCCCCGCGCCACAGGCCGAGCGCCTCGCGCAGCAGCCGCACCCGCCGGGAGGCATCCCCGGCGCCGGCCCGGCACACGGTGAGGAGACGTTCGAACCGCACGGCGTCGACGGCGTCGGGGTCCAGCGCCAGCCGGTAGCCGGCCGGATGCCCCTCGACCACCCCGTCCGGCAGCACCTTCCGCAGCCGGGAGACCAGGCGCTGCAGGGCGTTCGTCGCGTCGGCGGGCGGGTGCTCGCCCCAGATCCAGTCGACCAGTGACGTTCTCGGGACCACGTGCCCCGCCTTGAGCGCGAGGGCGGCCAGCAGTCCGCGCAGGCGTACGCCCGGCACGTCGACCGAGGCGCCGTCAGCCGCGCGGACCTCCAACGGACCCAGCATCCCGATCTGCACCCGCTGATTTTGCCACGGGGGCCGGCGGGCGCCTCCGGGCCGACGACGCCTCGTCGAGGGGGAGTTGAGCGGGCGCCGGGTGGCCGCCGGGCGGGCCGCGAGAGGCGGGGCGGCACGGGCGTCCCGGTGCGCTCGCGGCCCCCGTACGCTGGCGCAGAGCTGAACCGAAGGAGATCCGTCCGTGCTTGTCCTGCTGCCCCCGTCCGAAGGCAAGGCCTCCCCCGGCCGTGGCGCCCCGCTGAAGTTGGAGTCGCTGTCGCTGCCGGGACTGACCGCCGCCCGCGAGGCCGTCCTCGACGAGCTGGTCGAACTGTGCGCCGGGGACGAGGACAAGGCGCGCGAGGTGCTGGGGCTGAGCGAGGGGCTGCGCGGCGAGGTCGCGAAGAACGCCGCCCTGCGCACGGCCGGCACGCGGCCCGCCGGGGAGATCTACACCGGCGTGCTGTACGACGCCCTCGGCCTGGCGTCCCTGGACGCGGCGGCGAAGGAGCGGGCGGCGCGCTCGCTGCTGGTCTTCTCCGGACTGTGGGGCGCGGTCCGGGTGACCGACGAGATTCCTTCCTACCGCTGCTCGATGGGCGTCAAGCTGCCCGGGATCGGGGCGCTGGCCGGGCACTGGCGGGCGGCGATGGCGTCCGTGCTGCCGGAGGCGGCCGGGGACGGGCTGGTGCTGGACCTGCGGTCCTCCGCGTACGCGGCCGCGTGGAAGCCGAAGGGCGAGGTCGCCGGGCGGACGGCGACCGTGCGGGTGCTGCACGCGCCGACCCGGAAAGTCGTCAGCCACTTCAACAAGGCAACCAAGGGCCGGATCGTCCGGAGCCTGCTCACGGCGGGCGCGGTGGTGTCGGCGCCGGGTGAGCTGGTGGAGGCACTGCGCGACCTCGGCTACGCCGTCGAGGCGCAGGCGCCCGCGGCGGCGGGCCGCGCCTGGGCACTGGACGTGCTGGTCGACCAGGTGCACTGAGGTCGCGCGCGGCGAGGCCGAGTCGCCTGCTGCCTCCGTACCAGCCCGGGGGCCCCGGCCGAACGGACGGCACGGTCCACCGCGGAAACGGAGAGCGCGGGGCTACGGTGTCAGCACGATCCTGCCGAAGACTTCACCCGCGTCCATCTTCTGGTGCGCCGACACGGCTTCGTCCAGCGGCAGCACTTCGTGCACCACCGCTTCGATCTCGCCACGGCCGGCTGCGGCGAACTGCTCGCTGCGTACGGCACTCAGGTCGGCCGGGGTGACGGTAGCGGCGCTGAAAGCGGCGAAGGACATCGATTTCTGGAACGCCGCCATGATCTTCGTACCGAAGTCGGCGGGCGGCTGACCTGCGACAGCGCCCACGGCCACCATGCGGCCGTTCGGGTTGAGCCTGTCGAAGAACGACGGCATGTCCTCACCGGCCACAACATCGATGATGACGTCATAGCCCGCGGGAGCCTCTTCCCCTCCGTCGCCGGAGCGGTCCAGCACGTGGGTCGCGCCGAGACGGCGCAGCCGCTCGCCGCGCTCGGCCGACGATGTCGTCACCGCCACCGCGGCGGCACCACCGCGGGCCGCGAGCTGCACCGCCATGATGCCGATACCGCCGGCCGCGCCACGCACCAGGACGGTCTCCCCGGGAACGAAATGGGCGTGGCGAAGCCCGAAGTGGGCCACCGCACCGGAACTGCCGAGCGTCACCGCGGCAGCGGCGGACAGACCGCTGGGCAGGGGAAGAATCCGCTCGACCGGTACGACGGCCTGTTCGACGTAGCCTCCGCCGGTACCGGTGAAGCCCCACACCCGCAGGCCGGTCCACGACGCGTCGACGCCGTCACCGACCGCGGTCACGGTGCCCGCCACCTCGCTGCCCGGGATGTGGCCCTCCTGGAATCCGTAGGCGGCCAGAGCCCCGCTCCGGATCAAGGTGTCGACACCGCCGACGCCCACCGCCTCGGTGGCTATCAGTACCTGCCCGGCAGCAGGTGCGGGTACCGGCAGGTCGACAGCAGCCAGAACGTCGGGGCTTCCGAACCTCTGGATCGAGATTGCCTTCAACGTGGTCTCCAGGTTCTCGGACCGCTCGAGCGCGAGAGCTTCTACGCCTCGGACGGTAACCGGACGCCCCCGCCCGCCTGGATAAAGTGAGAGTGGTGACCGACCGTTTGCCTCATACGTTGCGCTCCGACGCGCTGGACAACCGCGAACGCATCCTCGACGCGGCCCGAGCGCTGTTCTCCGCCGACGGCCTGGACGTGCCGATGCGGGAGGTCGCGCGGCGTGCCGGGGTGGGGCCTGCCACCTTGTACCGCCGCTTCCCGACCAAGCGGATGCTGGTCACCGAGGCCTTCGCGGAGCAGCTCCACGCATGTCGCGCCATCGTCGACGAGGGGTGCGCCGATCCTGATCCGTGGCGTGGCCTGTGCCTGGTAATCGAGAGGATCTGTGAGCTGCACGCACGCGACCGGGGCTTCACCGAAGCCTTCCTGTCGGCCTACCCGGGGGTGACGGATGTCGCCGCAGGCCGTGAGCACACGGTGAAAGCCGTCGCCGAACTGGCTCAGCGAGCCAAGGAAGCGGGGCGCCTGCGGTCCGACTTCGTCCTGGACGACCTGATTCTCGTACTCATGGCCAACAAGGGGATCCACGCCACATCGGCCGCCGGCCAGGTCAAGGCCTCCCGACGCTTCGCGGGGCTGGTGATCCAGGCGTTCGAAGCCTGCCCTCGGCACGCACAGCCGCTGCGGTGATCTTCGCGGTCTTCGAGGAGAACGGCTACCGGGATGGTGACAGCGTTCTCGGGCCCGGCAGCCGAACGGTCGGGCGGGGCGGTCAGCGCAGGTGGGAGGTGTCGTTGAAGAGGCGGACGCTTGCGTTGCCGTCCGCGTAGTAGGCCACCGCCGACAGGGAGGCCGCCGACAGTTCCATGCGGAACAGGGACTCCGGCGGGGCGCCCAGGGCGAGCCGTACGAAGGTCTTGATCGGCGTCACGTGGGTGACGAGCAGGACCGTGCGGCCCGCGTACGCCGCGGTCAGCTTGTCGCGGGTGGCGGCGATCCGGGTGGCGGTGGCCGCGAAGCTCTCGCCGCCGCCGGTCGGCTCGGCCTCCGGGTCGACGAGCCAGGCGTTCAGGTCCTCCGGGTGACGTTCCCGCACCTCGGCGAAGGTGAGGCCCTCCCAGGCGCCGAAGTCCGTCTCGCGCAGGCCGTCGTCGACGCTGACCTCCAGGCCGAGGCGTTCGGCGACGATGCCGGCGGTCTCGCGGGTGCGGGCGAGGGGGGAGGCGACGATGTGCTGGATCGTGCCGCGCCGGGCGAGGGCGGCCCCGGCCCGCTCGGCCTGCTCCCTGCCGACGTCGGAGAGCGAGGGATCGCTGCCGCCGGACCCGGAGAACCGCTTCTGCGGGGTCAGCGGCGTCTCCCCGTGCCGCAGCAGCACGAAGGTGGCCGGGGCCCCCATGTCGGCCGGAGCCCAGCCGGGAGAGGCCACGGTGCGCGCGGCACGGACGTCGGCATCGGCCTTGGCGGCCTCGCCGGCAGCCGGAGTGCCGGCTCGGTCGCGGCCGCGCGCCAGCGCCTCGCGCGCCTTCGCCGCGCCGGTCCTCGCGTCGCCGGGCGGGGCCGTCGGCTCGGCGGGGGACACGGCCTGCGCGGACGTGGAGGCCGGCGCGGACGTCGGCTCCGTCCACTGCTCGCCCCGGGCTCCGGCGTCCATCGCCTCGTTCGCCAAGCGGTCCGCATGCTTGTTCCGGTCCCGCGGGATCCACTCGTACGTCACCCGGTCCGGCGGGAAGACCCGCGCCGCCTGCATCGCCAGCGGCTTCATGTCGGGGTGCTTGATCTTCCAACGCCCGGACATCTGCTCCACGACGAGCTTGGAGTCCATGCGGACGTGCACGGTGGCCGACGGGTCCAGCCGGTGCGCGGCGCGCAGGCCCGCGAGCAGGCCCCGGTACTCGGCCACGTTGTTCGTGGCGACGCCGATGTACTCCGCGGTCTCCGTCAGGGTCTCCCCCGTCGCCGCGTCGCGCACCACGGAGCCGTACCCCGCGGGTCCCGGGTTGCCCCGCGACCCGCCGTCGGCCTCGACGACGAACTCCCGCACGGCCGGCCCCTACAGGCCGGACTCGGCCGTGCGCACCAGGATGCGGCGGCAGTTCTCGCAGCGCACCACCGTGTCGGGGGCGGCCGCGCGGATGTCGTTGATGTCGGTGATGGACAGCTCCTGGCGGCAGCCCTGGCAGGTGCGCTGGTACAGCTTCGCCGCGCCGATGCCGCCCTGCTGCTCGCGCAGCTTGTCGTAGAGCTTCAGCAGGTCCGCGGGGACGGAGGCGGCGACGACCTCGCGTTCCTTGGTCACGGAGGCCACCTCGCCGTCGATCTCCTCGAAGGCGGCGGCCCGGCGGGCGGTCGCGTCGTCGATCTTCGACTGGACTGAGGCGACGCGCTCGGTCAGCTCGTTCACCCGCTCCTGCGCCGACTCGCGGCGCTCCATGACCTCCAGCACGATGTCCTCCAGATCGCCCTGCCGCTTGGCGAGGGAGGCGATCTCCCGCTGGAGGTTCTCCAGGTCCTTGGGCGAGGTGATCGCGCCGGAGTCCAGGCGCTGCTGGTCGCGGACGGCGCGCTGGCGCACCTGGTCCACGTCCTGCTCCGCCTTGGTCTGCTCGCGGGCGCAGTCGCTCTCCTCGGTCTGCGCGGCCACCAGGAGGTCGCGCAGCTGGGTTGCATCCTTGGTCAGCGACTCGATCTCGGCGTGCTCGGGCAGCGACCTGCGCTTGTGCGCGAGCTGCTGCAGGCGCACGTCGAGGGCCTGGACGTCGAGGAGTCGGATCTGGTCGGCGGGCGCGGCGTTCAGTTGGGGGCTCCAGGTGAAGGGGAGTGACTGGTCCAGGGGTCGGTGACCGTCTTGGAGACGTGGACGCGCAGGTCCCATCCGTGCCGGTCGGAGATTTCGTCGAGCTGACTCGCGGCCAGCTCGCACCAGGGCCACTCGGTGGCCCAGTGCGCCGCGTCGAGCAGCGCGAGGGGACGATGGGCGCTGGCCGCCATGAACTCGGAGGCCGGGTGGTGGCGCAGGTCCGCGGTGAGGAAGGCGTCGACGCCGGCCGCCCGGACGTGGTCGAAGAGGCTGTCGCCGGAGCCGCCGCTGACGGCGACGGTGCGGATCGGCGCCTCGGGGTCGCCGGCGACGCGGATGCCCTGCGCGGTGGCGGGCAGCCGCTCGGCGGCGCGGGCGGCGAACTCGCGCAGCGGCAGCGGGTGGTCCAGTTCGCAGACGCGGCCGAGGCCGCGGCGGCCGTGCGGGTCGCCCGGGTCGGGGACGAGGGGGCCGGTCACCCGCAGGTCCAGCGCGCCGGCGAGCGCGTCGCTGACGCCCGGGTCGGCCGTGTCGGCGTTGGTGTGGGCGACGTGCAAGGCGATGTCGTTCTTGATCAGCGTGTGCACCACACGGCCCTTGAAGGTGGAGGCCGCGACCGTCGTCGTCCCGCGCAGATAGAGCGGGTGGTGGGTGACCAGCAGGCCGGCGCCCAGTTTCACCGCCTCGTCGACGATCTCCTGGACGGGGTCGACGGCGAACAGGACCCGGGTGACCTCCTGGTCGGGGTCGCCCACGACCGTGCCGACCGCGTCCCAGGACTCGGCCCGCTCGGCGGGCCACAGGTTCTCCAGCGCGGCGATGACTTCAGACAGACGGGGCACGGGAAAAGGCTACCTGCCTGCACCGCGCCGCTGAACCGGTGCCGGGGACCGGCTCCGAGGACCGGCGCCGGGGACCCTGCGGGGCCGGGCCCGCCTTCAGCACACGGGCCGTCGCGTCCTCAGGCGAATCGTTCCTGGGCCACCCTTATGTGTGAAGCGGCCGCCAGCCTGTCCCCGCCTGCGCGTACGAAAACTAGCGTCGTCGCAGGAGGTGACCAGACGATGACGGCCTGTGCGATCGAGCCCGGGACGGCGCCCGGGGACGGCGCCCCGCGGGCGGGCTGCTGCACGATCACCGTGGACGGCTCCTACGCCGCCCGCCTCGCGCCGGACGGCGACTCCTGGTTCCCGGAGCGCTGGACACTCGACGGTCCCGAGCCGTACGCCGTGCCGCTGCCCGGCAGCCGGCCGGAGCAGCCGGGCAGCGAGGTGCAGCCGATGGGCGACGGGCGGGTGCTGATCCGCCGGGCGGCCGAGGGGCGGCACGTCTTCGCGCTGCTGTACCCGACCGGACCGGGCACGGGTGAGCTGCCGCTCGGGACGGTCGAGTGCCCGGAGCCCGGCAGCCGGCTGCGGCTGCTGCCGCCGGCGCCGGGCGGCGAGCGGGCGTACGCCCTCGTCGTGGGCCGGCGCTCCAGCACGGTGTGGCGGGTGGTGGGCGGCGCCTTCGGGCCGGAGCCCGTGGCGGAGGTCCCGGGGCGCTGCTCGGGCGGGGTGTGGCTGGAGCGGTCGGGACGGATGCTGGCCCTGGACCGGGAGACCGGCGGCCGGACCAAGACGGTGGTGGCCGACCTGGAGCGGGGCGGCGAGATCTCGCCGCTGCTGCAGATCGCCGCCGACAGCGACGACCGGCTGCTGCTCGCCGACCTGGACAGCGGGCTGCTGCTGATCAGCTCGGACGCGCCCTCGCCCGGACAGGAGCGGCTGGGCTGGGGTGTGCTCGGCAGCACGCTGCCGGTGCGCTTCCCCGAGAGCCTGCGGCTGCCCGGCTGCGCGGTGACGCCATTCGCGATCCAGCCGGGGCAGGTGCTGACGCCGGAGAGCTGTGCGGTGGCGCTGCGCATCGACGGTCCGGCCGGCGGCTGGGTCGGGGTGTGGCGGCCGGAGGGACGGCGGATCCACCATCTCCCGGCGCCCGAGGGGTGGTTGGCGGGCGCTGGGCTGTACACGCCGGACGGTGTGCTGCTGCTGCCGTACGCGACGGGCGAGGTGCCGTGCGGCGTGGCGCGGGTGCCGGCGCCCGTACGGCAGCCGGAGAGCGACGTCACGGCGGTACGGGCAGCGTGGGAGCGCGTGACCCCGGCCCCGGAGGGCGCGAAGCCCGCGCGGGAGGACGCGAACCCCGTGTGGGAGGGCGCTTCCCCGGCCTCGGAGGGCGCGAACCCCGCGTCGCCGGACGGCTCGCCTCCGCCGGACGGCGCGTCACCGCCGGGCGGCTCGCCTCCGCGGGACGACGATCCGGAGCCCGCCGCGCCGCGTCCGGTGCCGTTGCAGCAGGCGCCGTTGGGGGGCCTTGTAACGAAATCGTCCCGGTCGGCTGGTCGCCTGGATCCGGCCCTCGGGGGGCTGGATAGACTCGCCGGGCTGTAAAGAGATCATGTTTTGACGGGGTGAAGAGTTCCGATGAGCGACGCACGTATCATGCAGCCGCTGCCCGCCGAAGCCCGGGAGGACACCGGCCACGGCCGGCACCGGGGCCCGATCTCGGCACAGGACGGTGACACGGCCCCCCCACGGCCGGCACCGCAAGCCCGCCGAGGACGCGGAAGCAGCGGCCTGACACATGCACGACGGGGGCCCGCACGCCGGACGGCGTGCGGGCCCCTCCGCGTGTCCGCCCCGGGCCGTCCCGGCGCTGCTCGCGGCCACTCGCGACTACTCGCGGCTGAGCCGCAGCACCTCCGCCGCCCCGAACGTCTCCCCGGCCGGCCGCTCCGCGTAGTGCGGGGTGAGCAGCGCGTCCAGTTCGTCGTGGCTGAAGGTGTCCTGCTTGCTGTCGAACTTCGCACGCACCCGCGGCCGTTCGACGACGGCCACCATGCCGCCGTGCACGACGAGCAGCTGGCCGTTGATCCGGGAGGCGGCCGGAGACGCCAAGTAGCCGACGAGGGGCGCGACATGCTCGGGGGCGAGCGGGTCGAGGCCGCCGTCGGCCGGGCGGGCGAGGCCGGCGAAGACGTCCTCGGTCATCCGGGTGCGGGCGCGCGGGCAGATCACGTTCGCGGTCACCCCGTACTTGGCGAGCGCGAGCGCCGTCGAGGTGGTCAGCCCGACGATTCCGCCCTTCGCGGCGGCGTAGTTGGGCTGCCCGGCGGATCCGGCGAGGAACGCCTCCGAGGAGGTGTTGACGATCCGCCCGTACACCGGCGCGCCGGTCGCCTTGGACCGCTCCCGCCAGTGCGCCGCGGCGAAGCGGGTGGTGTTGAAGTGCCCCTTGAGGTGGACGCGGATCACCGAGTCCCACTCGTCCTCGGTCATGGAGAAGACCATGCGGTCGCGCAGGATGCCCGCGTTGTTGACCAGGATGTCGAGACGGCCGTACTCGGCGATCACCGACTCGATCATCTCGCGGGCCTGGGCGAAGTCGGACACGTCTCCGGTGTGGGCCAGCGCCGTGCCGCCCGCGGCGCGGATCTCGGCGGCGACCTGCTCGGCGGGGCCCGCGGAGGCGTTCCCCGAGCCGTCCCGGCCCGGCTGCCCGAAGTCGTTGACGACGACGGCCGCGCCGAGCCGGGCGAGTTCCAGCGCCTCGGCGCGGCCCAGGCCCCGGCCGGCGCCGGTGACCAGGGCGGACAGTCCTTCCAGTGGCAGCGACACGGACACTCCCGTCATCCCGTCATCCCGTCGTCCCGTCAGATCTCGACGCACGTGCGCAGCGCGGTGCCCGTGCGCATCTGCTCGATCGCCTCGTCGATCCGGGCCAGCGGCACCCGGTGCGTGATCAGGCCCGCGAGGTCGATGCGGCCCGCCCGCCACAGGGCGATGGTCCGCTCGTAGGAGCGCAGGATGTCGCCGCCGCCGTACATCGAGGGCAGGATGCGCTTCTCGTCGAAGAACAGCTCGAACATGTTGAGCTGGAGGAAGTCGTCCATGGCGCCCGCGCCGACCACGACCAGGGTGCCGCCGCGCCGGGTGTTCTCGTACGCCGCGCGGGCGGTGGCCGACCTGCCGACGACCTCGAAGACGTAGTCGAAGCCCTCGCCGCCGGTGACCTGCTGCCTGGCGTCGGCCAGTTCGTCCGGCGGCACGGCCCGCGTGGCGCCGAACCGCAGCGCGGCCTCCCGGCGCGAGGCGACGGGGTCGACGGCGACGATCTCGGCGGCGCCCTTCAGCCGCGCCCCCTGGACGGCGCAGATGCCGACGCCGCCGCAGCCGATCACGGCGACCGACGAACCGGCCTCCACGTCGGCGGTGTTCAGGGCGGCGCCGAGGCCGGTGGTGACCCCGCAGCCGATCAGCGCGGCGATGTCGAAGGGCACGTCGTCCGGGATCGGCACCGCGCAGCCGGCGTCGACGACGACCTCCTCGGCGAAGGTGCCGGTCCCGGCGAAGCCGAACACGTCACCGGCGGGGCGGCGGAAGTTGGGGGTGCCCGCGTTCATGAACCCGGCCAGGCACAGCTCGGTCTGGCCGCGCCCGCAGGCGGGGCAGCTGCCGCAGGCCGGCAGCCAGCACACGACGACCCGGTCGCCGGGCTTGACGTGGCCGACGCCCTCGCCGACCTCGAGGATCTCGCCCGCGCCCTCGTGCCCGGGCACGAACGGCGCCGGCTGCGGCAGCACCCCGCTCATCGCGGACAGGTCGGAGTGGCACAGCCCCGTGGCGCGCACCCGGATCCTGACCTTGCCGGGCCCGAAGCCCACCGCCTCGACGTCGTCGAGGACCTCCAGCTTGTCCTGGCCGATCTCGTGCAGTACCGCTGCGCGCATGGTGCGGCTCCCCTCAGGTCATCCAGGGTTCACAGGTCATCCGGGGTTCAGGAGTGTTCGACGATCGTGTCGGCGAGGACGGGGGCGTCCGCCCGCTCGACGGCGGTGACGGTCACCCGTACCCGGCCGGTCTGCCGCCACATGCGGATGCGCAGGGTCTCGCCGGGGTACACGACCCCGGCGAACCGGGTGGCGTACGAGCGCACCCGGCCGGTGTCGCCGTCGAGCAGCGTGTCGACGACCGCCTTGAGCGTCATGCCGTAGGTGCACAGTCCGTGCAGGATGGGGCGTTCGAATCCGGCGCGCTTGGCGAAGTCGGGGTCGGCGTGCAGCGGGTTCCAGTCGCCGCTGAGGCGGTAGATGAGGGCCTGGTCCTCGCGGACCGGCCGCTCGACGGTCCGGTCGGGCTCGCCCGTGGGCGGCTCGAGGCGGGCGGAGGGGCCGCGGTCGCCGCCCCAGCCGCCCTCGCCGCGTACGAAGATCTGGGCGTCGTTGGTCCACAGCGGGCCCTCGGCGTCGGCGGCCTCGGTGCGCAGGACGAGGACGGCCGCCGTGCCCTTGTCGTACACGGCGGCGATGCGGGAGGTGGCGGTGGCGGTGCCCTCGGCCGGGATGGGGCGGTGGACGGTGAGGGCCTGGCCGCCGTGCAGGACCCTGGCGAGGTCGACGTCGACGCCCGGCATGGACAGGCCGCCGATCACGCCCGGGGCGCCCGCGCCCGCGACGGTGGCGAAGCTCGGCAGGACGTGCAGCCGGGACTCCAGGGTGTAGCGCAGCTCGTCGGGGTCCGTGGCGGGGACGCCCGCGCCGATGCCGAGATGGTAGAGCTGGACGTCCTTGCGGTCCCAGGCGATCTCCGCGGAACGGGGTCCGGCGGCGAGGGCCTTGGCTGCGTCGATGGGCATGGGGCTCCTGGAGGTGATGGCGGGAAGACCCCGGTGCGGCCGTCCGCACCGTCGGCCGCACCGGGGTCGCTGCGGGCCGACCTAGAACGCGTTCCAGTCCGGCGCCCTCTGTATAGCCGAGGGTCCCGCAGTTGTGAAGGCTCCTGACGGCACGTCAGGTCGCCGGGGCGGGATGCCGGGACATTTGTCCCGTGGGAGTCCGTACGGGTGCCCCTGCCGGACGGGGCGGCCGGTGCGTAGCGTCGTCGGCACGACCGAGGGGGCCGTGCCGTCGTACCGGCGGGCCGGGCCCCGCCGTACGAACGGGGAGCAGAGTGATGGACCGGTTCCGCAGGAAATCGTGCGGATTTCGCAGGGTCTCGTGCCGAGGGGACGCGAGGGACGCGACGCGGCGGGCCGGCGGGCGCGCCGTGCGGCCGGGCGGGCGGGGGCCCGAGGATCCCGGGCCGCCCGCCTCCGGGTTCTCGCTGCTGCCCTGGCTGCTGATGGGAATGGGCGCGTTCTCCAACCTCTTCCAGGGCGAGACCCCCAACCCGTGGATCGGCGGCCTGGGCCTGCTCACCTTCAACTCCCTCTACATCTACGTGGCGTTCCGCTCCTTCGTGAAGGAGACGCGGGCGGCGGTGTCCACGCGGGCGGCACTGGCGGTGATGGCGCTGCTGACCTGCGGTCTCGCCATCGGCTACGGCGGCAACTGGCTGCTGTTCTTCCCGCTGCTCGGCCTCGCGACGGGGGCGGCGCTGCGGGGGCCCGGGCTGCGCTGGACGGGCACGGGCGTCGCCGTCCTCGCGGCGTCGGTCTGCTGCGCCCGCGAGGGCTGGAGCGGTCTCGGCATCGCGTACGCCACCTGGATCTCGACGATGGTGACGGCGGCGATCCTGTCGCTGTCGGAGGCGGTACGGGAACTTCGTGCCGCCCGTGAGGAACTGGCCCGGCGCGCGGTCGAGAAGGAGCGACTGCGGTTCTCCCGCGACCTGCACGACCTGCTCGGTCACACGCTGTCGGTGATCGTGGTGAAGTCGGAGGCGGCACGGCGGCTCGCGCCGCGGGACCTGGACGGGGCGCTCACGCAGATCACCGACATCGAGTCGGTGGGCCGGCAGGCGCTCACGGAGATCCGCGAGGCGGTGACCGGGTACCGCGAGGGCAGCCTCGCCACGGAACTGGACCGGGCCCGCTCGGTGCTGACGGCGGCCGGTGTCGAGCCCGTGGTCACGCGGTCCGGACCGCCGCTCGCCCGGCAGACGGAGGCGCTGCTGGGGTGGGTGGTGCGGGAGGCCGTGACGAACGTCTTACGGCACAGCGGGGCGAGCCGCTGCGAGATCGCCCTCGACGGCACCCCCGAGCGGGTCAGCCTGACGGTCACCGACAACGGCGGCACCCGGGACGCCGGGACGGCGGGGGCGGGGAGTGCGCCGGGTGTCGGCGGGGCCGGGGACGCTGGGGGTGTCGGAGGTGTCGGGGGTGCCGACGGCATCGGTGGCGCGGGCAGCGTGGGGGGTGGCACGGGCCTGAAGGGCCTGATGGAACGCCTCACGATGGCGGGCGGGAGCCTACGGGCCACCGCGTCACCGCACGGCTTCACGATCACCGCCGAACTGCCGGCGGACCCGGCGGAGTCCGCGGAGCCCCCCTTGTCCGCGCCCCTTCCGCCGCAGACGGGGTCACCGCTGCCGACGGGCACCGCGGCCGGGACGCCGTGACCGCCCGCCGCCCGGCGGCCGTCGCCACCGGCCGGGTGACCGGCGGCCGGGTGAGCGGTGGCGGCCGAGCAGCCGACCCGTCGCCTTGCGGCGAGGAGCCACACCACGGCCGCGGGAGACCGGGCGGCATGGCCACCGCCGCCGACGGCACCGCGTCCCGGACGGACGGACGGGCCGGGAAACCGCGGATCGGCCGGGCGGGCCGGGATGTCACGGGCCGGAGGGACGGTCGGGGATGTCATGAGCCGGGCGGATTGCGCGGGCCGGACGAGCGGGCACGGGTATCGCGAACCGGCCCCGGACGTGCCGAGGCCGCACATAGCCGGACAAGCGGGCCCGGCTCGGAGGAGCCGGGGCCGGACCAACCGGGTCGCAGCGGGCCGGGCGTCGCTGACCGGACCCGGACCGGCCGAGGCCGCACCTGGCCGGGCTCGGAAGGGCCGGGGCCGCACCTGGCCGGACAGGCGGACCGGGCATCACGGACCGAACCCGGACGGACCGAACCCGGACGGACCGAGGCCGGACGGACCGAGGCCACACCGGACCGAGGCCACACCGGACCGGGCAAGCAGACCGGGATGCCGCAGACCGGACCCGGGGCCGGCCGAGACCACAGCCAGCCGGGGGCCGCGGACCGGGATGCCGCGGACCGGACCCGGGCCGGCCGAGACCACAGCCAGCCGGACGCCCCGGCTCGGACGGGCCGGGGCGGCGCGGGCGCTCTACGCTTGGGCCGTGGACGAGATGCCCCCGGATCGCCGGCCGGGTAAGTGCGTGCGGGTCCTGCTCGCCGAGGACCAGGGAATGATGCGGGGCGCCCTCGCCCTGCTGCTCGGCATGGAGGACGACATGGAGGTCGTCGCCCAGGTCGGGACGGGCGACGCCATCGTGGACGCCGCCCTCCTCCGCCGCCCGGACGTCGCCCTGCTGGACATCGAGCTGCCCGGCATGAGCGGTCTGGACGCCGCCGCCGCACTGCGCGACCAGGTGCCCGACTGCCGGGTGCTGATCCTGACCACCTTCGCCCGCCCCGGCTACCTGCGGCGGGCCATGGAGGCCGGAGCCGCGGGGTTCCTGGTCAAGGACGGGCCGGTGGAGGAGCTGGCGGCCGCGATCCGCCGGGTGCTGACCGGCGAGAGCGTGATCGACCCCGCGCTGGCCGCGGCGGCGCTGAGCGCCGGGCCCAGCCCCCTCACCCCCCGGGAGTGCGACGTCCTCAGGGCGTCCGCGGACGGCGCGACCGTCGCCGACATAGCCGCCCGGCTGCACCTGTCGGAGTCCACCGTCCGCAACTACCTCTCCTCCGCGATCGGCAAGACCGGCAGCCGCAACCGCATGGAGGCGATGCGGGAGGCACGGCAGCAGGGGTGGCTGTGAGCGCCCCCTCGTGAGGCCCCGTCCGTCAGACCCCGCCCGTTGGGCCCCGTCCGTCAGTCCCCGTCCGTCGGGCCCCTCCCGTCAAACCCCCTCCGTCGGGCCCCGCCCGCCCGGCCTCCCCGCCTCATCTGGCGGAGCCCCGGCGCGGCAGCCACGCCAGCATCAGCACCGTCCCCGCGAGCAGCACGCACGCCCCGGTGCGGAACACCAGGGCGTATCCGTCCGTCAGCGCTGCCGGGGTGTCGCCGCCCGCCGAACGGGCCGCCGCGATCGTCGACATCACCGCGAGGCCGAGCGAGCCGCCCATCGTGCGTGAGGTGTTGATCAGCCCGGAGACCAGGCCCGCCTCCCCCGGCGCCGCCCCGGACGTGGCGAGCGCGGCGAGCGGAGTCGCCGTGAGGCCCGCGCCCAGCATCATCAGGATGCCGGGGACCATGATCTCCGTCAGGTACGCGCCCTGCGGGGTCATCGCCGACTGCCAGCCGAAGCCGGCCGCCGCCACCAGCGTGCCGAGCGTGGCCACGGTGCGCGCGCCGAGCACCCGCATGAAGCGGGGGGCCGCCTTCGATCCGACGAGCACGGCCAGGGAGCTCGGCACCAGGGCCAGACCGGCCTGGAGCGGGGTGTAGCCCAGCACGTTCTGGGCGTACAGCGTCATGAAGAACCACATGCAGAACATCGCCGAGCCGCACAGGAACATGGCGGCGTTCGCCGACGACACCGCCCGCAGCCGCAGCAGCCGGAGCGGCATCAGCGGAGCCGCCGTGCGCGCCTCGACGGCCAGGAAGAGCGCGATCAGGGCGAGCCCGGCGGCGAGCGGCGCCAGGGTGGCCGTCGCCGCCCACCCCTCGGCCTCGGTCTGCGAGATGCCGTACGCGAGGGTGGCGAGCCCCGCCGTCGCCAGCACCGCGCCCGGCAGGTCCAGGCGCCGCCCGTCGCTGTCGCTGCTCTCCACCAGCCATCTGCGGGCCCCGGCGAGGACGACCGCCCCGACGGGCACGTTGATCAGCAGCACCCACCGCCAGGACAGACCGTCCACCAGCAGCCCGCCGACGAGCCCGCCCGCGGCGCCGCCGCCCGCGCCCACCGCGGTCCAGGTGGCGATCGCCCGGGCCCGCGCCGGACCCTCGGGCACGGCGGAGGTGAGGATGGTGAGCGTGGAGGGCGCGAGAACCGCCGCCCCGAGCCCCTGCACGGCCCGCGCGAGCAGTAGTTGAGCGCCCTCCCCCGCCAGCCCGCCGCCCAGCGAGGCCAGCGTGAACAGGGCGAGCCCGACCAGGAACATCCGCTTACGCCCGTACAGGTCGCCGGCTCGCCCGCCGAGCAGCATGAACCCGGCGAAGGCGATCGCGTAGGCGTTCACCACCCATTGCAGCCCCTGTGCGCTCAGCCCCAGGTCGGCCCGCATGGACGGCAGCGCTACGTTGACGACGGAGACGTCGAGGACGACCAGGAACTGTCCGGCGCACGCGAGCGCGACGACCAGCCAGGTGGGAGGCGCGGTGCGAGGTGGTGAGGTGCGGGTGTCCGCTGCGGCTCCGAGCATGGGTGCCATGCTCTCAACCCGGCGGCGCACGGTGCATCGGGATTTCGCTCCGGAGCGCCTCGGCCGTAGGACCTAGGACCCGGTCGGAGTCAACCATCGGGTGGCTGTGCGGGTTCACCGTGTCGCCTCCTGCGAGCTGTAGGCCGTCGCCTCGTGTGACCGGTAGGCCGTCACCTCCGCCGACTTGTAGGCCGTGCCGCGGGGAGCGAGGCACACGAACCAGTCGTCCGGGGATCCTCCGGCGGACCGGATGCCCTGCGGGACGCCGCCGTTCGCGCTGTTCACCGCGGTGCGGTGGAGGCTGGTGCTCGTGCCGTCCTTCCAGACGCAGGTGACCTGCCGGACGGCCTTGGCGACCCGGCCGACCACCAGGCGCGAGGACCCGGAACCGGGCACCAGGGACAGCGCGCCGGCGTCGAGGTCCGTGCCCGCCTGGACGTCCGTCCCGGGGAGCGTGTTCTCGATCACCAGGGAGCTCTTTCCGCCGTAGCTGCGGTGCACGAAGTACGCGCGTTTGCCGACCAGATCGGAAGCCCTGTCGACGTCCGGCGGGTTCTCGCCGCGCGCCCGCATCGCGTCGAGCTGGGCCTGCGCATCGACCTCCTCGCTCGGGGCCGGCCACATGTCGAGGGTGACCTTCCATTCCTTGCCGTCCTCGGTCCCGGCCGCCAGCACGGTCCGCCGAGGTGCGTACAGCTCCGGCATGACGCTGGGCGCCGGTGGACGGGTCGCCGGCTCCGCCCCACGCCCGTCGCCGCCCGGCAGGCCCGCGAGCGCCAGGGTGCCCGTCGAGCCGACGATCGCCAGGGCCGCCGCCGTGGCGACCGCCCAGCGCCGGGCCCTGCGGCGGCGTCCGCCGCGGATCAGAGCCTGGGTGGGGGCTATGCCGACCTCGGCCTCGTCCGCGGCCTCGGCCAGCAGGAAGGCGATGTCCCTCTCCGTCATGTTCGCCATGTCGTGGTTCGTCTCCCGGTATGCGCTCATCGCTGCCGCCCTCCCCCGCTCGTGACCATGTCCGCCAGTCCCGGTATGGCGCGGAGCTTCGCGATCCCCTTGGCCGCGTTGCTCTTGACCGCGCCGACCGAGCAGCCCATCGCCTGCGCCGCCTGGGTCTCGGTGAGGTCCTCCCAGTAGCGCAGGACGACCGCCTCCCGCTGCCGCGGGGGCAACTGGGCGAGCGCCGTCAGCAGGACGCCCCGGTCGTCGGCCTGCGCGATGCGGTCGCCGCTGTCGGCGACCTCGCGCACCAGGCCGGAGTCGTCCTTCGGCGCCAGGAACTCCCGGAGCTTTCTGCGGTGCTTGCGGGCGTGCGCGTTGATCATCACTCGCCGTACGTACGCCTCCGGGTCGTCGGCCGAGCCGACCCTCCGCCAGGCCACGTAGACCTGCTCGAGCGTCGACTGGACCAGGTCCTCGGCGGCGTGCTGCTCCCCCGTGAGAAGAAATGCCGTCCGCATCAGCCGCGGCCAGCGGCCGGTGACAAAGCCCTGGAACTCCCTGTCCCGGGCCTGCTTGCGATCCCCCATGGGCACCTCCTAGATGTCATAAGGAGTCCATGAGCCGCCCGGACCGTTGCCTCGGACCCGAGGTTCTCCGCGGAACTGACCGTGAGTCAGATATTCATGGGCCGGTCAAGAATTCGTTAGGGACCCGAAGCAACGGAATAGTTGCTCATGCATACGAGGTTTACCAGGCACTTATCTCACTGGAGGCCTCACCCCATGACCCACACGACGAACGACCAGCCCGCCCGGGCGGCGAGCGGGGCCGTGGTCCCGGTCCTCGCCTTCGCGGGGATCGTTGTCGCGGTGATGCAGACCCTGCTCGTCCCGGTCATCAAGGATCTGCCGCAGCTGCTGGACACCGCCCCCAGCAACGCCACCTGGGTCCTGACCTCGACACTGCTCTCGGGCGCCGTCGCCACCCCGATCATGGGCCGCCTCGGCGACCTGTACGGCAAGCGGCGCATGCTCATCGTCAGCCTCGCGGTGATGGTGGCCGGCGCCCTGGTCAGCGCGCTCACCAGCACGCTGCTGCCGATGATCGCCGGCCGTACCCTCCAGGGCTTCGCGATGGGCGCGATCCCGCTCGGCATCGGCCTGATGCGCGACATGCTGCCCCGCGAGCGGCTCGGCTCGGCCATGGCCCTGATGAGCTCCTCGATCGGCGTCGGCGGCGGGCTCGCGCTGCCGCTCGCGGCCCTGGTCGCCCAGCACGCCGACTGGCACGCCCTGTTCTACGGCGCCGCCGGCCTCGGCGCCCTGTCGATCGCCCTCACCCTCCTCGTCGTACCTGAGTCCCCGATGCGCGCCGAGGGGTCCTTCGACCTGCTGGGCGCGCTCGGCCTGTCCGCCGGTCTGGTGCTGTTCCTGCTGCCGATCACCAAGGGCAGCGACTGGGGCTGGTCCTCGGGCACCACGCTCGGCCTGTTCGGCGCGGCGGCCGTCGTCCTGCTCCTGTGGGGCGTGCTGGAACTGCGCGTCCAGGCCCCGCTGGTGGACCTGCGCACCACGGCCCGCCCCGCGGTCCTCTTCACCAACCTCGCGTCGATCATGGTGGGCGTCAGCTTCTACGTCGTCTCGCTCGTCCTGCCCCAGCTGCTCCAGCTGCCGAAGGCGACCGGTTACGGCCTCGGCCAGTCGATGGTGGTCGCCGGTCTGCTCGTCGCCCCGCTGGGCCTGACGATGATGTTCACGGCGCCCGTCTACGCCCGCCTGTCGGCGCGGTACGGCCCGAAGGTCACGCTCATCCTCGGCATGCTGATCATCGGGATCGGCTACGGCGCCGGCCTCGGCCTGATGAGCGCCCCCTGGCAGAGCCTCGTCATCTCGGTGATCCTCGGCACGGGCATCGGCCTGGCCTACTCCTCGCTCCCCGCCCTGATCGTCGGCGCGGTCCCGGCCTCGGAGACGGGCGCCGCCAACGGCCTGAACACCCTGATGCGCTCCATCGGCACGTCCGTGTCGAGCGCCGTCATCGGCATGGTGCTCGCCAACACCGCGAACGACGTCGGCGGCGTCCCGGTCCCGACCCTGCACGGCTTCCGGGTCTCCTTCCTGATCGCGACGGGCGCGGTGGCCGTCGGCCTGCTGATGGCCGTGTTCCTGCCCCGGCCCGACCGGGCGCCGCGGCTGCGCGCGAGCAGCGAGGAGGAGGCGAACCTGGCGCGCGCCGAGGAGGCGCTGCGCGGCTTCCGCGGCCGGGTGCTGGACGCCTCCGGCGCCCCGGTGGCCCGCGCCAAGGTCACGCTCATCGACCGGCGGGGCCGCCAGGCGGGCGCGACGCTGTCCGCGCAGGACGGCAGCTACGCCCTCGCCGTGCCGTCCGGGGGCGCGTACGTCCTCGCCGCGCGGGCGGCCGGGCACGGTCCGCTCGCCTCGTCGGCGACGCACGGCGGCGACGAGGGCGCGGTGGAGGTGGACCTCCCGCTGCCGGGCACCGCGGTCTCGGCGTAGCCGACCCGGCCCTCGCAGGCCCCCTCGCCGGCCCCTCACCGGTCCCTCGTCGGCCCCTCGCCGCACCCCCTGTCGCCCGGCGGCAGGGGGTGCGGCAGCATGGGGCGCCGAGACGACCGCTACGGAAAGGCGTATCCGATGCCCGTGCCCGCGGCACCCAAGCCGGAGATCCTGGCCGCGTTCGAGGCCGCCAAGGGGTTCATGCCCGTGCACGAGGGCCTCGCCCTGTACGCGGCGGCCGCCGAGGCGGGCGGGCTCGGGCTGCCGCTGCTGGAGGTCGGCACGTACTGCGGCCGCTCCACGGTCCTGCTCGCCGACGCGGCCCGCCAGGCGTCGGTCACCGCGCTGACGATCGACCACCACCGCGGCAGCGAGGAACAGCAGCCGGGCTGGGACTACCACGACCCGGAGACGGTGGACCCGGAGCTCGGCCTGATGGACACCCTGCCGACGTTCCGCCGCACCCTGTACCGGGCGGGCCTGGAGGACCACGTGGTGGCCCTGGTCGGGCGCTCCCCGCAGGTGGCGGAGGTCTGGGCCGCTCCGCTCGGCCTCGTCTTCATCGACGGCGGGCACACCGACGAGCACGCCACCGCGGACTACGAGGGCTGGGCCCCCCATGTGGCCCAGGGCGGCCTGCTGCTCATCCACGACGTCTTCCCGGACCCGAAGGACGAGTTCACCGGCCAGGCCCCGTACCGCGTCTATCTCAGGGCGCTCGCGTCCGGCGCCTTCACCGAGGTCTCGGCGACCGACTCGTTGCGCGTCCTGCGGCGAACGGGGGCGGGGATCTGAGCGCGCGGTTAGAGTCGCAGACGTGTCGTACGTAGGCCCGGACTTCGATCCGCCCCAGCCCCGCCGCTCCCGCCGTCCGCTGACCGTCGCCCTCGCCGCGCTGGTGCCGGGCGCGCTGCTCGGGTGGCTGGCGTACCAGGCCGTGGGCGCCTCCGGGGACGACGGCGGCCAGGACCGGGCGTCCGTCGCCTCGTCCGCGTCGGCGTCGTCCGGCGGCCCGGCCGCCTCCACGGCGCCCTCGACGTCCAAGGCGTCCTCGGCGTCCTCGGCGTCCGCGACCGGCGACGACGAGCGGCCGGCCTCGCCCGCGCCGTCCTCCGCCCGGTCCGCGCCCGCCGCCTCCGGCCCCCTCAAGGGCAAGGTCGTCGTCATCGACCCGGGGCACAACCCGGGCAATTTCCAGCACACCGCCGACATCAACCGGAAGGTGAACATCGGCACGAACCTCAAGGAGTGCGACACCACGGGCACGTCCACCAACGCGGGTTACTCCGAGGCCCGCTTCACGCTGGACGTCGCCCGGCGGCTGCGGACGATCCTGCAGAAGCAGGGCGTGAGGGTGAAGTTCACGCAGGACGGCGACCGTCCCTGGGGTCCGTGCGTGGACGAGCGTGCCCGCATCGGCAACGCCGCCCACGCCGACGCCGCGATCTCCATCCACGCGGACGGCGCCGCGGCAGGCGACCGCGGCTTCCACGTCATCCTGCCGGGCGCGGTGCACGCGGGCGCCGCCGACACCCGTCCGATCGTCGATTCCTCCGCCGATCTCGGCGAGCGCGTGGCGGGCAATTTCGTCCGCGCCACGGGCAGCGCGCCGTCCAATTACATCGGCGACGGCACCGGTCTCGTCACGCGTAAGGACCTGGGCGGTCTCAATCTCTCAACGGTTCCCAAGGTGTTCATCGAGTGCGGGAACATGCGCGATAGCAAGGACGCGGCACTGCTGACGAGCGGAGCCTGGCGGCAGAAGGCCGCGCAGGGGATCTCTGAGGGAATCGTGAGTTTCCTGCGCGCTTCGTGAACCGGCGGCGCGACCCGGCGAACACACGTGCCCGGCGGACGATAGTGTCTACCGACGACGAGACGACCTGAGAAGGACCTGAAGTGAATATCCGCTCCCTCACTCGAGGCGACGGCGTGGTGATCGGAGCAGCGGTATTGCTGTTCATCGCGTCGTTCCTCAAGTTCTATTCCGCCGACGGGTTCAACTGGAACCAGAACGCGTGGGACAGCCTCGGCACCGGTCTCGGCCTCTACATGGGCGGAGTCATCGGTGCCGCTCTGATCGTCGTCAACCGCTCCCTGCCCCAGCCGCGCAAGGTCGCGGGCCTCGACCTGGGTGCGGCGGGCACGGCGTTCGCGGTTCTCACCGCGTGGACGCTGTTCTGGACCCTGGTGGACGTGCCGGACGGCGTCAGCGCCGGCGCGGGCCTCGTCCTCGGCTTCATCGCCGCTCTCGTCCTGGCCGGCGCGGCGGTCGCCACCCCGCTGGTCCCGGCGCTGCAGGCCGCGCTCGTCCCCGCTCCCGGACCCGTCGCCCCGCAGCCCTACGGCGGTCAGCCGCAGGGCGGTTACGGCTACCCCGGCGCCGGAGCCGGCGCCCCGGCGCAGCCGTACGGCGGTCAGCCGCAGCCGGGGCAGCCGGTGGGCGGTCAGCCGCAGCAGACCCCGCCGCCGGCCGCCGACTTCTCGCCGTTCTGGTTCGCCGTGCCGGTGGCGCGGCCGCTGTTCGCCGAGGACGGCTCGCCCACGCCGATCGCCGAACTCGTGCCGGGCACCTGGTACCTGGCGGTCGAGCAGCGCGGACCGAGCCTGGTCGCGCAGACGCAGGACGGCCGTCGCGGGGTGCTGCAGGACACCTCAGGCATCCAGCGCGGCTGACCGCCGCGAGCCGTCGCGCGGCCCCTCGCCCTTCCGGGCGGGGGGCCGTTGTCGTACAGTCGCAGCCCCGGACGGCGACTGACGGTCCGTCAGAAAGGTGGACGCCATGCGGCTCGGTCTCGCGCTCGGCTACTGGGGACGCGGCCCCCGTGCCGACCACGTGCCGCTGGCCCAGGAGGCCGAGCGGCTCGGCTACGACTCCGTGTGGACCGCCGAGTCGTGGGGGTCGGACGCGTTCACCCCGCTGGCCTGGATCGCGGCGCACACGTCGACGATCAAGCTGGGTACGGCCGTTGCCCAGATGGCCGCCCGTCCGCCGACCACCACCGCGATGCACGCGCTCACCCTCGACCACCTCTCCGGCGGCCGCATGATGCTCGGCCTCGGGCTGTCCGGGCCGCAGGTGGTGGAGGGCTGGTACGGCAGGCCGTTCCCGAGGTCGCCGCTGACGGCGACCCGGGAGTACGTCGACGTCGTACGGCAGGTGCTGCGGCGCGCCGCGCCGGTCGCGCTCGACGGCCGGTTCCACTCCCACCCCTACCGGGGTGAGGACGGCACCGGGCTCGGGAAGCCGCTGAAACCCATCACCCACCCCCTGCGGCCCGGCCTGCCCGTGCTGCTGGGCGCGGAGGGCCCGAAGAACGTCGCGCAGACGCTGCGGATCGCCGACGGCTGGCTGCCGCTGTACTGGTCGCCGACGCGGCCGGAGGCGTACGGGCCCGCCGTCGGGGACGTGCGTCCCGGGTTCCTCGTCGCCCCGCTGGTCCAGGTCCGGGTCTGCGACGACGTGGCGGAGGGCCTCGCGCCGGTCAAGGCCATGCTCGGCTTCTACATCGGCGGCATGGGCCACGCCGCCCGCAACTTCCACGCCGACCTGATGGCCCGCATGGGGTACGAGGAGCAGGCGCGCCGGATCCAGCGGCTGTTCCTGGACGGCAGGCGCGAGGAGGCCGTCCGCGCGGTGCCGGACGCCTTCGCCGACGAGATCTCCCTGGTCGGACCGCCGGAACGGATCGCCGAGCGGCTTCAGGCCTGGCGCGCGGGACCGGTGACGGACCTGCTGGCGCTGGCCCCGGACCTGCGGACGCTGCGCGTCCTGGCCGAGCTCAACTCCTAGGCCCCGCCGCTCGACGGGAGAACTCGCGGGACCGGGCCGGGTTTCGTCCGCGTTCCGGCGGCAACCCGACTGGTATGTCGCCTAGATATCGCAACGGTACGAACTCGGCCGGCACGGTCATCGCGATCGTCGCCGACGTCATGGCCGGCATCCTGGGCCTGTGGATCCTGATGTACCTGCTGGACGCCAACCGGGCGAACGACTTCGTGCAGTTCGTGCACGACGCCGCCCGCTGGCTGGCGGGCTGGTCGTACGACCTGTTCACGTTCGACGCGGCGTGGGCACGGGTGGTGGCCGGCTACGGCCTGGCCGCGGTCGTCTACCTGTTCGTGGGCCACGCCATCGCCAACCGCGCCCAGCGGCACTGACCTCCACCCGGAGCGCCGACCCCACCCGGATCGCCGACCCCGCCCGGATCGCCGACCCTGCCCGGTGACCGGGCGGCGGCACCGGGGCCCGGGCGGCGGCGGGCTCAGTCGCAGCAGTCGGGGTCCAGGCCGGCCGGCAGGCGGTCGCCGCCGAAGACCGTGCAGGTCGCCTCGTGGCCGCCCAGGGCGGCGACCGCGAGGAGCAGTGAACCCGCGGTCCAGGTGGTCAGTTCCCGGGGCCAGATCGCCTCGTCCTCGAAGACGTACCCAGTCCAGTACAGGCCGCTGTCCGCGTCCCGCAGGTGCTGGATCGCCTTGAGCACCTCCAGCGCCCGGTCGGACTCGCCCATCGCCCACAGCGTCAGGGCGAGTTCGGCCGACTCGCCGCCGGTCACCCAGGGGTTGGGCACGACGCAGCGCACCCCCAGGCCGGGGACCACGAATCGGTCCCAGCCCTCCTCGATACGGGACTTGGCCTCCGCGCCGGTCAACGCGCCGCCCAGCACCGGGTAGTACCAGTCCATCGAGTAGCGGTCCTTGTCGAGAAACCGCTCCGGGTGGCGGCGGATCGCGTGACGCAGCGCGCCGGCCGCCAACTCCCAGTCGGGCTGCGCCTCTTCACGCTGCTCGGCGATGGCCAGGGCGCAGCGCAGGGCATGGTGGACGGAGGAGCAGCCGGTCAGCAGGGCGTCCGTGACGGCCGTGCCGTCGTCCTCGCGCTTCCAGCCGATCTGCCCGCCGGGCTGCTGCAGCCGGAGCACGTACTCGACCGCCGCGTACACGTGCGGCCACATGCGGTCCAGGAAGGTGTCGTCGCCGGTCGACAGGTAGTGGTGCCACACGCCGACCGCGATGTAGGCGACGAAGTTCGTCTCCCGGCCGCGGTCGGTGACGTCGGCGAAGTCGCCGTCCGCGTAGGCCGCGTACCAGGAGCCGTCCTCGTTCTGGTGCCGGGCGAGCCACTCGTAGGCCCGCTCGGCGGCCTCGCGCTCGCCCGCCGCGTCCAGCGCCATCGCGGCCTCGGTGTGGTCCCACGGGTCGAGGTGGTGGCCCCTGAACCACGGGATCGCCCCGTCCTCCCGCTGCTCGGCGAGGATGCCGCGGACGGTCGCGGCGGCCTGCTCGGCGGTGAGGACCCCGGGCAGGACGAGGTGTTCCGTCCGGGGTGTGGTCACTTGGCGTCCACCCGGGGCAGGTGGGGCTTGGTCGCGTACGCCACGAAGCTCTTGCCGATCAGCGGGTTCAGCGCCTGCTCGGCGACCCGGGTGGCCAGCGGCTTCTTCATGATGTCCCAGACCAGCAGCTTGTGGTACGCCCGCACCGGCAGCGCCTTGTCGTTGTCGACGCCGAACGCGCACTTCAGCCACCAGTACGGCGAGTGCAGCGCGTGCGCGTGGTGCGTGCCGTACGGCTTCAGGCCGGCCTCGCGGATCTTCGCGAGGAGCTCGTCGGCCTTGTAGATGCGGATGTGGCCGCCCTCGACCTCGTGGTAGGCGTCCGACAGCGTCCAGCAGACCTTCTCGGGGCCGTAGCGCGGGACGGTGATGGCGATCCGGCCGCCGGGCTTGAGCACCCGCACCATCTCGGCGAGCACGCGCTTGTCGTCCGGGATGTGCTCCATCACCTCGGAGATGATCACGACGTCGAAGGACTCGTCGGGGAAGGGCAGCGCCAGGGCGTCGCCCTCCATGGCGGTCGCGGTGGCGCCCTCCGGGGCCTCGCCCGCCTCCTTCATCGCCGCGAACCACTTCGCGACCTCGCGGATCTCCTCGCCGTTCTGGTCGAGCGCCACGACCTGAGCGCCGCGCCGGTAGCACTCGAACGCGTGCCGGCCGGCGCCGCAGCCGAGGTCCAGGACGCGGTCGCCCGGGGCGAGCGGGAACCGGGAGAAGTCGACGGTCAGCACGTGGCCCTGCTTTCGCGGTTGGTATCGACGTCGGTCATGGGTGCGGCGGCTTCCGGCTGGGCGGCGGCCGCACCCGCTGTCGCCGGGGCGGCCGGTTCCGGCTTCGCCGCTGCGGCTGTTTCCGTCTTCGCCGGGGCGGCCGTTCCGGCTTGCGCCTCGGCGCCCGCTTCCGCGGTGGCGGCGGCAGCGTTTACGGCGCCCGCTCGGCCGCTCGCCGCCGCGGAGCGGCGGGGGCCTGCGGGGGCGGGAACGGCGGAGCGGGCGATCGCCTCGCGGTACCGGGCCACCGTGCCCTCGGCGGCCCGGGCCCACGTGAAGCGCCGCAGCACCCGCTCACGCCCGGCGCGGCCCAGCCGCACCCGCAGCTCCGGGTCGCCGAGCAGCCGGCTCAGTCCCGCCGCCAGCGCCCCGGAGTCGCCGGGCGGCACGGCCAGGCAGGTCTCGCCGTCACGGCCGGCCACCTCCGGGATCGCCCCGCCGGTCGTCGCTACCAGCGGCGTCCCGGTGGCCATGGCCTCGGCCGCCGGCAGCGAGAACCCCTCGTACAGGGACGGCACGCACGCGACCTCGGCGGAGCGCACCAGGTCGACCAGTTCGGCGTCCGAGATGCCCTTGACGAACTCGACGGCGCCCTCGAGGCCGTAGCGCTCGACCGCCTGCGCGACCGGGCCCTCCGCGGGCCGCTTGCCGACGACGACGAGGTGGGCCGCCGGGTGCTCGGTGCGCACCTTGGCGAGCGCCTCGACCAGGAAGACCAGGCCCTTGAGCGGCACGTCCGCACTGGACGTCGTCACGATCCGGCCCGGCACCACGGGCACCGACGGGTCGGGCGAGAACAGGTCGGTGTCGGCGCCGATGTGGACGACGTGGATGCGTTCGTCGCGCACGCCGAGGTGGTCGACGATCTCCTGGCGCGAGGTGCCGGAGACGGTGAGCACGGACGGCAGCCGGCGCGCGACGCGCTTCTGCATGCGGGTGAAGGCGTACCAGCGCCGCACGGCGTACCTGCGCTGCCATCCCTCGGCCGCGTCCAGCTCCAACTGCCGGTCGACGGTGATGGGGTGGTGGATGGTGGTGACCAGGGGCGCGCCGACGTCCCCCAACAGGCCGTATCCGAGGGTCTGGTTGTCGTGCACGACGTCGAACTCGCCGCGGCGGGCGCGCAGATGGCGGCGGGCGCGCAGGGAGAAGGTCAGCGGCTCGGGGAAGCCGCCGGTCCACATGGTGGCGACCTCCAGCGCGTCGATCCAGTCGCGGTACTCGTCGCGCTTCGGGGTGCGGAAGGGGTCCGGCTGACGGTAGAGGTCGAGGCTCGGCAGCTCGGTCAGGGACAGCCGGCCGTCATAGTCCTCGGCATCGTCCAGAACGGGGTACGGTTGCGAGCCGATGACCTCGACCCGGTGGCCGAGGCGGGCCAGTTCGCGCGACAGGTGCCGTACGTAGACGCCCTGGCCGCCGCAGAACGGGTTCCCTTTGTAGGTGAGGAGCGCGATGTCGAGCGGTCGCTCGCCGTCTGCGGCACGGTCCCCCCGAGGGCCCGCCTGACTGGCCTCAGCGGTCACTCTGGGCCCCCTTCTGGCTGCACTGTCCCGCGAGATTACGCCGGGACGCTAATCTAGAACAAGTTTCAGACTTGATCGTCCAGGAGGCTCTGAATCTACCGGCAGGTAGGGGTGCTGTGACCAGTGGATCAGGTGATTCGCGCCACGGCCGACGCCCTGTCATGCTCGGTCCGATCACCTGCCCTCACCGAATGTCACGGAACGGTGCCCATGTCCGCGGAAGCCAAGGTGTCCAAGGTGTCCAAGGCGGAAGCCGCTGCCGCGCGGCCGGCCTCCGCCCGGCCGGCGGCGGCGCCGCTCACCGAGCGCCAGGAGGCGCGGCGCCGCCGCATCCTGCACGCGAGCGCCCAGTTGGCCAGCCGGGGCGGTTTCGACGCGGTGCAGATGCGGGAGGTCGCCGAGTCCTCGCAGGTGGCGCTGGGCACCCTGTACCGCTACTTCCCGTCCAAGGTGCACCTGCTGGTCGCCACGATGCAGGACCAGTTGGAGCACATGCACGGCACGCTGCGCAAGAAGCCGCCGCAGGGCGAGACGGCGGCGGAGCGGGTGGCGGAGACCCTGATGCGGGCCTTCCGGGCGCTGCAGCGCGAGCCGCACCTGGCCGACGCGATGGTCCGCGCGCTCACCTTCGCCGACCGCAGCGTCTCGCCGGAGGTCGACCAGGTCTCCCGCCAGACGACGGTGATCATCCTGGACGCGATGGGTCTGGACAGCCCGACCCCCGATCAGCTCTCCGCGGTCCGCGTCATCGAACACACCTGGCACTCGGCCCTGATCACCTGGCTCTCGGGCCGCGCCTCCATCGCCCAGGTGAAGATCGACATCGAGACGGTGTGCCGCCTGATCGACCTGACGGAGGTCAGGGAGACGGACCAGCTCCGCCGTCCCGCCCACCCGGCGGCGCCGCCCCGGGCGCCCGCTCACGGCCGTACCGGTCGAGACGGTTCCTAGCCTCGGCCGCTCCCACAGGCCTCGTCCAGCCCGAGGAACGACACTCCCGCCGACTCGCCCGTCCGGGACGAACCTTCGGTCGGGGACATCACGATCTGGTCGGACAGGCCGCCCGTGCCGGTCAGGACGCTCAGCGTCCAAGCCGAGCGGTGGAGCTCCCAGCCGGCCCCGCCGTCGTTCGCCATCTGCCCGGTCACGGTCCAGCCGCGCCTTTTCAGCTCGCCGACGGTGCGCTGCGCGGCCTCTCGGTCCGACGCACCGGACGCATCGACCTCTCCGAACACCGAGCAGCGGCCGGCTCCCGGCAGGGAGGCCTTGTCGGCGAACTCGGGCTGCTCCAGTCCCCCGACGTCGGCGGCGGCAAGGACGTCATTCCGTACGGCATCGGGGGTCAACGTCGCCTCGTCCGCCGCCACGGCGGACGCCCCGCCCCCTGCCGGTCGCCCGCTCGAGCCGCCGCACCCCGTCAACGTCACCGCTGCCACGACCGCTCCGGCCACGACGACAACAGCCCCCACCCCTCGCACAGTTCTCCCTCTTCACAGAGCACACACAGGCCGGGAAGGAGTTTCGCACAGGGGCGCTACTCCTCGGGCGGGAACACCGGCTCCTCGCTCCCCTGCAAGGTGATCCTGATCGCCTCGACCGGGCAGTTCTCCGCGGCCTCCAGGATGCGTTCGCCGGCGTCCGTCTCCGGCTCGACGGGCTGGGACTGGCGGCCCGCGTCGAGGCGGAAGCCGTCCGGGGCGTGGTGGACGCACTGGGCGGAGCCGATGCACAGGGAGCGGTCGACGTCGACGTGCCAGCGGTCGCCCATGCCTCCTCACGCCTCCCAGCCGGCCGGCAGGTGGATCATCTTGTGCTCGAGGTACTCGCCGTAGCCCTCGGGCCCGAACTCCCGCCCCAGACCGGAGTTCTTGTAGCCGCCGAACGGGCCGAGCATGTCCAGGCTGAAGGTGTTGACGGAGTACGTGCCGGTACGGACCTGCCGGGCGACCTCGATGCCGTGGGCCACGTCGGCCGTCCAGACGCTGCCGCTCAGCCCGTAGTCCGAGTCGTTCGCGATTTTCAGGGCCTCGGCCTCGTCGCCGTAGGGCAGCAGGCAGATGACGGGGCCGAAGATCTCCTCGCGGGCGATCCGCATGGAGTTGTCGACGTCGCCGAAGAGCGTCGGCTCGACGTACCAGCCGCGGTCCAGGCCCGCGGGGCGGCCGCCGCCGGTGAGGATCTTGGCGCCCTCCTCCTGGCCGATGCGGATGTAGTCGAGGTTGCGCTGCTGCTGGCGCCGGGCCACCAGGGGGCCGACCTGGGTCGCCGGGTCCAGCGGGTCGCCGACCACGAGCGCGCTCGCCGCGGCGGCGAAGGCGTCGGCGAACTCGTCGTAGCGGGCACGCGGTACGAGGATGCGGGTCTGGGCCACGCACGCCTGGCCGTTGTTCATCCAGGCCGCGGGGACGATGCCCGCGACGGACGTCTCCAGGTCCGCGTCCGGCAGCACGACCGCCGCCGACTTGCCGCCCAGTTCCAGGGTCACCCGGGTCAGGTTGCGCGCGGCCACCTCCATCACGCGTCGGCCGGCCGCGACGGAGCCGGTGAAGGACACCTTGTCGACGCCCGGGTGCCCGACCAGGTACTCGCTGACCTCGCGGTCGGCCGGCAGGATCGACAGCACGCCCTCCGGCAGCCCCGCCTCGCGGGTGATGTCGGCGAGGAGGTAGGCGTCCAGCGGCGACTCGGGCGACGGCTTGAGCAGCACCGTGCAGCCGGTGAGCAGCGCGGGCGCGAGCTTGGCGGCGGCCACGAACTGCGGGACGTTCCACGGCACCACGGCCGCGACCACCCCGACCGGCTCGCGGCGCACGAGGATCCTCCCCAGCACGCCGTCGCGCGTCTCCTCGTACCGGAAGTTCCGGGCGACCGTGATCGCCGCGTCCCACACCATCATCGCGCCGAGCGCCTGCGCGAGGACGCTCCAGGAGTACGGCGAGCCGTTCTCGGAGGAGATCACGCGGGCGATCTCCTCGTGCCGTGCAGCGATCCCGTCCTTGATGCGGGTGACCACCGCGATCCGCTCGTCGAGGGTCATCCGGGGCCAGGGGCCCTCGTCGAACGCCGTCCGCGCCACCGCGACCGCCCGGTCCACGTCCGCCGCCGAGGCGTGCGGCACCCGTCCGAGGACCTGCTCCGTGTGCGGCGAGATCACCTCGATGACGTCCTCGCCCAGGGGATCGGTCAACTCCCCGCCGATGAACAGCTGTCCGTGTTCCACGAGCTCGGTCATGACCGACTGCCTCCTACGGGGTCGGGCGGCACCGTTTCTGACGCTCTTTCAGGAACTGATACCAGTTCTAGTTATAGTGAGCAATGGCTTCGCAGCGGGGTCAGTCGACGAGCGACCAGGACGGGGCGGCCCATGGCGCAGGTGCACGACCACGGCGGCGGCGTACGGTCCGTCGAGGTCCCCATCCCGGACAATCCGCTCGGGTACACGCTCGTGTACGTCGTGGACACCGACCGCGGCCCGGTGCTGGTCGACACCGGCTGGGACGATCCCGGCTCCTGGGACACCCTCGCCGAGGGCCTGACGGTGTGCGGCACGGCCGTGGGCGAGATCCACGGGGTGGTGATCACCCACCACCACCCCGACCACCACGGCCTGTCCGGCCGGGTACGGGAGGCGTCCGGCGCGTGGATCGCCATGCACGCCGCGGACACCGCCGTCGTACGGCGCACCCGCGATACCCGGCCGGGCCGCTGGTTCGCCTACATGGCGGCCAAACTCACCGCCGCCGGCGCCCCCGAGGACCACGTCGCGCCCCTGCGCGCCGCCGTCCCCCGCAGCACCCTCCCGGGCCTCTCCCCCGCCCTGCCGGACCGCGAGATCGTCCCCGGCGAACTCCTCGACCTGCCCGGCCGCCGCCTGCGCGCGATCTGGACGCCCGGCCACACGCCCGGCCACGTCTGCCTGCACCTGGAGGAGGAGCACCCGGCCCGGCACCCGGCCCGACTTCCGGGCCACGGCCGCCTGTTCTCCGGCGACCACCTGCTCCCCGGGATCACCCCGCACATCGGCCTGTACGAGGACCCCGACGACGCCACCCCCACCGATCCCCTAGGCGACTACCTCGACTCCCTCGAACGCGTCGGCCGGCTCGCCCCCGCCGAGGTGCTCCCCGCCCACCAGCACACCTTCACCGACGCACCCGCCCGCGTACGGGAGTTGCTGGCGCACCACGAGGAACGGCTCGCCGGTCTGCGCGCCCTCCTGGCCGAGCCGCTCACGCCCTGGCAGCTCGCCGAGCGCATGGAGTGGAACCGGCCCTGGGCGCAGATACCTTACGGATCGAGGAACATCGCGGTCTCGGAGGCCGAGGCCCACCTGCGACGCCTGGTGAAGCTGGGCCGGGCGGAGGCGGTGGCGGGGAGCGACCCGGTGGCGTACATGGCCGTGGGGCACGTATGAACACGCGCCCACACAGCCCACGGAGCCCATGGAGAGACCGTGCCGGGGTGACGGGTGCCACTCACGGCCGCCGCTCAGGGCGTTTCTACGGGCCGGTACAGTAGCCAGGTCGTCATCACACCCGTACGGGGGGAAGCCGGTGCAATTCCGGCGCTGACCCGCAACCGTGAACCGCTCGCCGAGGGCGGTCAGCCGGACTGCCCCGTACGGTCGTGACCGGCTCAGGTGCGTCGGCGGTCCGCCGGCGCACGGCACCGTCGAGGCATACGGAGCCGAGCCGCCCGGGGTGTCCCGTGCTGCCCGCTCCCGTAGGGGAAGGCACCCGCCGAGCATGAACGTCGTCCGCCGCACCGCCGCGGCCCTGGCAGCCACCGCCGTGATCGGCACGGGCGCGCCCGCCGTCGCCGCGACCTCGTCGCCGTCCCCGTCGGCGGCGATACCCGACGGCCTGTACGGCACCTCCGACCCGAAGTACGACGGCGTCTGGCGCCAGTCGCTGGCGCTGCTCGCGCAGGACACCGCGGGCGTGCGCCCGGCGGCGAAGGCGGTGGACTGGCTGGTGGGCCAGCAGTGCGCGAACGGCGCCTTCGCGCCGTTCCGCGCGGATGCCGCCAAGGCCTGCGACGCCAAGGTCGTGGTCGACACGAACAGCACGGCCGCCGCCGTCCAGGCCCTCGCCGCCCTCGGCGGCCACGACGCCGCCACCGGCAAGGCCGTCGGCTGGCTGAAGTCCGTGCAGAACAAGGACGGCGGCTGGGGCTACGCGCCGGGCGGGGCGAGCGACGCCAACTCGACGTCCGTCGTCATCGGCGCCCTCGCCGCCGTGGGCGAGCAGCCCGCGCGGGTCACCAGGGGCGGCAAGTCCCCCTACGACGCCCTGCTGAAGCTCGCCCTCCCGTGCGACGCGAAGGACGCGGGCGCCTTCGCCTACCAGCCCGACAAGAAGGGCGCGCTCGCCGCCAACGCGGACGCGACGGCCGCGGCCGTGGTGGGCGCCCTCGGCAAGGGGCTGACCGGGGCCGCCGCGAAGCCGACGGGCGCCTCCCCGGCCTGCGTCGACGCGAGCGATGCCGGGCAGGCCGCGCGCAACGCCGCCGCGTACCTCATCAAGGCCCTGGCGAAGGGCCACCACCTGACCTCGGCCATGCCCGGCGCCAAGCCCCAGCCCGACTACGGCAACACCGCCGACGCGGTCCTCGCCCTCGCCACCGCGGGCCAGGGCGACCAGGCGGCCGGCGCCGTGCGCTGGCTGGAGGCGAACTCCGCGCAGTGGGCTCGGACCAACGGACCGGCCGCCTACGCGGAGCTGATCCTCGCCGCGAACGCGGCGCGCGCCGACGTGCGCGACTTCGGCGGCCAGGACCTGGTCGGGCTGCTGAACGCCACCGGCCCCGAGCCGGCGTCCGTCCCGGCCTCCGCCACCGCCTCCGCCAAGGCCCACAGGGCCGAGGCCGGCAAGAAGGACGACTCCGGTTTCGGCGTCTGGTGGATCGTCGGCGTGTTCCTCGTCGCCGGCATCGGCGTCGGTTTCCTGCTCAGTGGCCGCAACAGGAGGCGACAGCCGTGACGCGCCGCCTCGCCGTCCTGCTGACCACCGTGCTGCTGACCCTGGCCGCCACCGGCCAGGCCCGGGCCACCGGCTACCGCTACTGGTCCTTCTGGGAATCGGAGGCCGGCCGGTGGACCTACGCCACCCAGGGCCCCGCCACCGCCCGCCCCGCCGACGGCGCTGTCCAGGGCTTCCGCTTCGCGGTGAGCGAGGACTCCGGCGACGCGGCGAAGCCGCGCGGGGCCGCCTCCTTCTCGATGATCTGCGCGCGGACTCCGGCGCGGGAGGGCGAGAAGCGGGTGGCTCTCGTCCTCGACTTCGGCACGGCGGCCGACGCCCCGTCCGGCGAGACGCCGCCGGCCGGCCGTACCGCGTGCGCGCGGGTGCCGGCCGACGCCAGCACGGCGGACGCCCTGGCCTCGGTGGCGAAGCCGCTGCGCTACGACACCAACGCCCTGTTGTGCGCGATCGCCGGGTATCCGCAGAAGGGGTGCGGGGAGCAGGTCGCCGGCGCGAAGAAGCCGGCGGCCGACGCAAAGACGGACGAAATGAAAGAGGCGGACGGGGCGGACGGCGGCGGCCCGTCGGTGGGGCTGTTCGCCGGTGCGGGAGCGGTCGCGCTGCTGGGCGCGGCGGCGGTGTGGCAGACCCGGCGACGCAGGCATGGCGGGTAAGCCCTCGCTGCACCCGGGCGCCTGGTGGCTGTGGTCGCTCGGTCTGGGCACCGCGGCCACCCGCACCACCAACCCCCTGCTGCTCGCCCTGCTCGTCGCGACGTCCGCCTACGTCGTCGCCGTCTGCCGCACCGGGGCCCCCTGGGCGCGCTCCTACTCCGCGTTCGTCAAGCTCGCGCTCGCCGTGCTCAGCGTCCGCCTGTTCTTCGCCGTCGCCCTCGGCTCCCCGATCCCCGGCACGCACGTGATCGTCGCCCTGCCCGAAGTCCCCCTGCCGCACTGGGCGCAGGGCGTCCGCCTGGGCGGCGAGGTCACCGCCGAGTCACTCGTCTTCGCCTGCTACGACGGCCTGAAGCTGGCCACGCTGCTGATCTGCGTGGGCGCCGCGAACGCCCTCGCCAACCCCTCCCGTCTGCTGAAGTCCCTCCCGGGCGCCCTGTACGAGACGGGTGTCGCGGTGGTCGTCGCCCTGACCTTCGCGCCGAACCTCATCGCCGACGTCCAGCGGCTGCGCGCCGCCCGCCGGCTGCGCGGCCGTCCCGACAGCGGCGTCCGCGGCCTGCTGCACGTCGGACTGCCGGTGCTGGAGGGCGCGTTGGAGCGGTCCGTCGCGCTGGCCGCCGCGATGGACGCCCGCGGCTACGGCCGCACCGCCGAGGTGGCGCCCGCCGTGCGCCGCACCACCGCCGCCCTCACCCTCGGCGGCCTGCTCGGCGTCTGCGCCGGAACGTACGGGCTGCTCACCGCCGCGGGCGGCGCCTACGGGCTGCCGCTGCTGCTCGCCGGGGCGGCCGCGGCCCTGGCCGGACTGCGCCTCGGCGGCCGCCGCAGCCCGCGCACGCGGTACCGCCCGGACCGGTGGGACGTCCGCGCCTGGCTGGTCGCGGGCTCCGGTGCCGCGGTCGCCGCGCTGCTCGCCCTCGCCGCCGCCGGCGACCCGGAGGCGCTGCACCCCGGCGTCGTCCCGCTCGTCGCCCCCGCCCTGCCGCTGTGGCCCGCGGCGGCCGTGCTGCTCGGCCTGCTGCCGTCCTTCCTCGCCCCCAAGGAGCCATCGCTCCCAAACAGCCACCGTGTTCAAAGGAGCCACCGTGATCGAGGAGCCGTCGTGACCGAGGAGCCGTCGTGATCCGCTTCGAGGACGTCTCCGTGACGTACGACGGCGCGGCCGAACCCACCGTCCGCGGCGTGGACTTCGAGGTCCCGGAGGGCGAACTGGTGCTGCTGGTCGGCCCGTCGGGGGTCGGCAAGTCCACGATCCTCGGCACGGTCAGCGGCCTGGTCCCGCACTTCACGGGCGGCACGCTGCGCGGCCGCGTCACGGTCGCGGGCCGCGACACCCGCACCCACAAGCCGCGCGAACTCGCGGACGTGGTCGGCACGGTGGGGCAGGACCCGCTCTCGCACTTCGTCACCGACACCGTGGAGGACGAACTCGCCTACGGGATGGAGTCGTTGGGCCTGCCGCCCGCCGTGATGCGACGCCGTGTGGAGGAGACCCTCGACCTGCTCGGCCTGGCCGGCCTCCGCGACCGTCCGATCGCCACCCTCTCCGGCGGCCAGCAGCAGCGCGTCGCCATCGGCTCGGTCCTCACCCCGCACCCCGAGGTCCTCGTCCTCGACGAACCGACCTCGGCCCTCGACCCGGCGGCCGCGGAAGAGGTCCTCGCGGTCCTGCAACGCCTCGTGCACGACCTCGGCACCACGGTCCTGATGGCGGAACACCGCCTGGAACGCGTCATCCAGTACGCCGACCAGGTCGTCCTCCTCCCCGCCCCCGCGGCGCCCCCGGTCCTCGGCGACCCGGCCGGGATGATGGCCGTGTCGCCGGTGTGTCCGCCGGTGGTGGACCTGGGCCGCCTGGCCGGCTGGTCCCCGCTGCCGCTGACGGTACGGGACGCGCGGCGCCGGGCCGGCGACCTCCGGGAGCGGCTGTCACGACGGGCGCGGCCCGGGGTCACCCCGCAGGCCCCGGCGAGCGTGCCGCCCCCTCGCCCCGCCCCCGCCGGCCGGTGGCGGCCGGCCTTCCGCAGGCACCGGGCCCCCGTCACCGCCGCGCCCACCGTCGCCGAGGTCCGCTCCCTGTCCGTCCGCCGGGCCCGGGTGGACGCCCTCCGCCGGATCGACCTCACCGTCGCCCCCGGCGAGACCATCGCTCTCATGGGCCGCAACGGCGCCGGCAAGTCCACCCTCCTCGGCACCCTCGTCGGCCTCGTCGCCCCGACCAGCGGCTCGGTCCTGACCGGCGGCGTGCCCCCGCACCGCACACCCCCCGCCGACCTGGTGCGCCGTGTCGGCCTGGTCCCGCAGGAACCCCGTGACCTCCTGTACGCCGACACGGTCGCGGCCGAGTGCGCCGCCGCCGACCGCGACGCCCACGCCGACCCCGGCACCTGCCGCGCCCTGGTCTCCGAACTCCTCCCCGGCATACCGGACGACACCCACCCACGCGACCTCTCGGAGGGCCAGCGCCTCACGCTCGCGCTCGCCGTCGTCCTGACCGCGCGCCCGCCCCTGCTCCTGCTCGACGAGCCGACCCGGGGCCTGGACTACGCGGCCAAGGCCCGCCTCGTGACCCTGCTGCGCTCCCTCGCCGCCGAGGGCCACGCGATCGTCCTCGCCACGCACGACGTCGAACTCGCCGCCGAACTCGCCCACCGGGTGGTCCTGCTCGCCGAGGGCGAGGTGATCGCGGACGGCCCGACCGCGGAGGTCGTCGTCTCCTCCCCTTCCTTCGCCCCGCAGGTCACGAAGATCCTGGCCCCGCAGGAGTGGCTGACGGTCGCCCAGGTCCGGGAGGCACTGGGATGACCGGACGAGCCAGAGCGGTCCGCCTCGGCCCCCGCTCCGTCGCCGCCCTCATCCTGGTCAGCGCCGTGGGGGTGGCCGGCTTCGGCTGGCCCTTCCTCGCCCCGCCTTCCTCGCAGCTCAGCGCGCACGCGCAGGACGCGCCCTGGCTCTTCGCCGGCCTGCTGGTGCTGCTGGTCGCCGTCGTGGCCGCGACGATCGCCGAGTCCGGGCTCGGCCCGAAGGCCGTCGCCATGCTCGGGGTGCTCGCGGCGGCCGGCGCCGCCCTGCGTCCGATCGGCGCCGGAACCGCCGGCATCGAGCCGATGTTCTTCCTGATGGTGCTCAGCGGCCGGGTGCTGGGTCCCGGGTTCGGCTTCACCCTCGGCTCGCTCACCATGTTCGCGTCGGCGCTGCTGACCGGCGGGGTGGGCCCGTGGATGCCGTTCCAGATGCTGGCGATGGGCTGGTTCACCATGGGCGCGGGCCTGCTGCCGGGCCCGGACCGGCTGCGCGGCCGCGCCGAGACCGGCCTCCTCGCCGTCTACGGCTTCCTCGCCGCGTTCGCCTACGGCACGATCATGAACCTCGCCGGCTGGCCCTTCATGGGCGCGCTCGCCTCGGGCATCGCCTTCGATCCGCACGCGGCCGTCCCCGCCAACCTGGCCCGCTTCGTCGCCTACTGTGCGGCCACGTCCCTGGGCTGGGACATGGGCCGGGCCGTGGTCACCGTGGTGCTGACGCTGACGCTGGGCCCGGCCGTGCTCAGGGCGCTGCGCAGAGCCACCCGCCGGTCCGCGTTCGAGACAGCGGTCACCTTCGAGGCCCCGGCAAGCGGTGAGCGCAGATCAAGCGGAGCCTGCGGTACATGAACTCCCGCTACCGCAGCCCCACCGCCGCCTGGGCCTTCTGGCAGGCCAACGGCCGGCACTGACCGGGCAGCCACGACGCCGTCGCAGCCGGGAGGCGGCCCGCCGCGGCACTTCCGGCCGAGCGCTCAGCCCCGCCGCACCCCGTCGGAGAACCGCACGATCATCCCCCCGCGTCCACGGTGGACCCGGGTGCACCGCGTCCCGGCCGGCCGGGGACGCGGGCGGCGGCGGCCCGGGACCGTAGCGACCGTGCGACCGTGCGACCGGAACGACCCGTGCGACCGGAACGACCGGAACAACCCATGCGACCGGAACGACCGGAACAACCGGAACAACCGGATACGGGCTACGCCTGCTGCGTGACGCCACCTTCCTTCGCCGCCCTGCGGGATCTCCACTCCTTGCGGAACAAGTGGGCGCGCAGGACGGCGATCGCCAGGAACAGCAGGCCGAAGCCGCCCCGGGCCAGGCCTCCCACCATGACGAACCAGTAGAGGGCCAGGCCGGCGAAGCCGAGGCAGACGGCGACCATGACCGGTTCGCGGATGTAGAAGGGCAGGGCACGGAGGATCACGTTGATCAGCACCGGCCAAGTTGATCAGTTCGCGTCAACCCTGCCAAGTCGTTTTCACAGCCGCTGGAGGATCGTCCCGGTGGCCAGGCCGCCGCCGGCGCACATCGTCACCAGCGCGAACTCCTTGTCGGTGCGCTCCAGTTCATGGAGGGCGGTGATGATCAGCCGGGCCCCGGTGGCGCCGACGGGGTGCCCGAGCGCGATCGCGCCGCCGTTGACGTTCACCTTGGCCAGGTCCTGTCCGAAGACCTGGGCCCAGCTCAGCACCACGGAGGCGAAGGCCTCGTTGATCTCGACGACGTCGATGTCCTTCAGCGACATGCCCGCCTTGCCGAGCACCGCGCGCGTCGCGTCGATGGGACCGTCGAGGTGGAAGTGCGGGTCGGCGCCCACCAGGGCCTGGGCCACGATCCGCGCCCGCGGCCGCAGCTTCAGCGCCCGGGCCATCCGTTTCGAGGCCCACATGATGGCCGCCGCGCCGTCGCTGATCTGCGACGAGTTGCCGGCCGTGTGGACGGCCGTGGGCATCACCGGCTTCAGGCGCGCCAGCGCCTCCATGGAGGTGTCGCGCAGCCCCTCGTCGCGGTCGACGAGGCGCCACATGCCCTGACCGGCCTGCTGCTCCTCCTCGGTGGTCGGGACCTGGACGGCGAACGTCTCCTTCTTGAACCGCTCCTCGGCCCAGGCCACGGCGGCCCGCTCCTGCGAGACCAGGCCGAGCGAGTCGACGTTCTCCCGTGTCAGGCCGCGACGGCGGGCGATCCGCTCCGCCGCCTCGAACTGGTTCGGCAGGTCGACGTTCCACTCGTCGGGGAACGGCTTGCCCGGCCCGTGCTTCGAGCCCGACCCCAGCGGCACCCGCGACATCGCCTCGACGCCGCACGAGATGCCGACGTCGATCACGCCCGTGGCGACCATGTTGGCCACCATGTGCGCCGCCTGCTGCGAGGACCCGCACTGGCAGTCGACCGTCGTCGCCGCGGTCTCGTAGGGCAGTCCCATGGCCAGCCACGCCGTGCGCGCGGGGTTCATGGACTGCTCGCCGGCGTGCGTGACGGTGCCGCCGACGATCTGCTCGACGCAGTCGGCGGGTATGCCGGTGCGGCCGAGGAGTTCACGGTAGGTCTCGCCCAGGAGGTAGGCGGGGTGCAGGTTGGCGAGCGCGCCACCGCGCTTGCCGATGGGGGTGCGTACGGCTTCGACGATCACGGGTTCCGCGGCCATGGGGGGTTGATCCTCTCCTCCGGTACCCGCGCGAGGGGGGCGTCCCGGCCCACCCGCCACGCAGAACTAGTACGTGTTCTAGTTCTAAGGGCAGTGTGCTGACGCCGCACGCGCCCTCGCAAGGGTCGTGCAGCGCCCGATGTCTTGATCTGCAGATCTGCACGGATCCCGCACGCAATTGACGGCGCCGCACCCCTTGCCAGTTGTAGAACCCGTTATTACCTTCACCGCAATTCCTGATGGACCGTCAGACGGCTGGAGTGAGTTGCCGATGCCCTGTCCAGCGCTCCCCGACGGGTTCGACTTCACCGACCCCGATGTGCTGCACCAGCGTGTGCCCCTGCCGGAGTTCGCGGAACTGCGCCGGGCCGAACCGGTGCGCTGGATCCCCCAGCCGGGCAACGTGGCCGGCTTCCGGGACGAGGGCTACTGGGCCGTCACCCGGCACGCCGACGTCAAGTACGTCTCCACTCACCCGGAGTTGTTCTCCTCCACCCTCAACACGGCGATCATCCGCTTCAACGAACACATCGAGCGCGACGCGATCGACGCCCAGCGGCTCATTCTGCTGAACATGGACCCCCCGGAACACACCAGGGTGCGCCAGATCGTGCAGCGCGTCTTCACCCCGCGCGCCATCCGCGCCCTGCAGGACCGGCTGCGCGCCCGCGCCGACGCCATCGCACGCGCCGCCGTGGCCCACCCGGGCCCGTTCGACTTCGTCACCGAGGTCGCCTGCGAACTGCCCCTCCAGGCGATCGCCGAGCTCATCGGCATCCCGCAGGACGACCGGGCCAAGATCTTCGACTGGTCCAACAAGATGATCGCCTACGACGACCCCGAGTACGCCATCACCGAGGAGGTCGGCACCGAGTCGGCCACCGAGCTCATCGCCTACGCCATGAACATGGCCGCCGACCGCAAGCAGTGCCCGGCGAAGGACATCGTGACGACGCTGGTGGCCGCGGAGGACGAGGGCAGTCTCAGCTCCGACGAGTTCGGCTTCTTCGTGCTGATGCTGGCCGTGGCCGGAAACGAGACCACCCGCAACGCCATCACCCACGGCATGCACGCCTTCCTCACCCACCCGGACCAGTGGGAGCTGTACAAGCGCGAGCGCCCGGCGACGGCGGCGGAGGAGATCGTCCGGTGGGCGACCCCCGTCAACGCCTTCCAGCGCACCGCCACCCAGGACACCGAACTCGGCGGCAAGCGGATCCGGAAGGGCGACCGGGTGGGCCTCTTCTACGCCTCCGCCAACCACGACCCCGACGTCTTCGACGACCCCGGCAGCTTCGACATCACCCGCGACCCCAACCCGCACCTCGGCTTCGGCGGGGGCGGCCCGCACTACTGCCTCGGCAAGTCCCTGGCCGTCCTGGAGATCGACCTCATCTTCGACGCGATCGCCGACGCCCTGCCCACCCTCACCCTGGCCGGTGAGCCGCGCCGGCTGCGCTCCTCCTGGATCAACGGCGTGAAGGAACTCCGCGTCGAAGCGGGCTGACCCGTCTCGGGCCGGCGGCATCCCGGCGCCGCCGGCCCGTCCGCGGGGGAGGCAGGAGCGCACCTCGTCCCGACGCCCCGCCCCTGCCTCCCCCGGGGGGCCTCAGCCGCACGGTCCACCGCCGCACGGTCCACCGCCGTACGGTCCGCCACCGCCGTACGGTCCGCCACCGCCGTCCGATCCGCCCCCGTCGCCGGGCCGGAGGCGACAGCGCCGTCAGCTGGGTGCGGGTTCCTTGCGCGGCACGCGTTCCGCGTCGGCCGCCGGGACCGCGGCCGCGCCGGCACGGGGACCCTGCAACAGGTACGCCAGCCCGAAGCCCGCGCCCACGACCACCGCGCCGCCGACCGCGTCCAGCACCCAGTGGTTGCCGGTCGCCACGATCGCCGAGACGGTGAACAGCGGGTGCAGCAGGCCGAGGGCCTTCATCCACCACCGGGGAGCGATGACCGCGATGGCCAGTCCGCACCACAGCGACCAGCCGAAGTGCAGCGACGGCATCGCCGCGTACTGGTTGGTGAGGGCGGTCAGCGTGCCGTAGTCGGGCCTGGAGAAGTCCTGCACGCCGTGCACGGTGTCGATGATGCCGAGGCCGGGCAGCAGCCGCGGCGGCGCCAGCGGGTAGAGCCAGAAGCCGACCAGCGCGAGCAGCGTGGCGAAGCCGAGGGAGGCCCGGGCCCAGCGGTAGTCGACGGGGCGGCGCCAGTACAGCACGGCGAGGACGCTCAGCGGGACGACGAAGTGGAACGACTCGTAGTAGAAGTCGAAGAAGTCGCGCAGCCAGCCGACCTTGACGACCGCGTGGTTGGCCCAGTGCTCGATGTCGATGTGCAGGGCACGCTCGAGGCCGAGGATCTGGTGCCCGTGCGCCTCGGCCCGCGCCCGGCCGCCCGAGATGGTGCCGCCGGTCGCCGCGAGGCGGACCTGCTGGTAGGCGGCGTAGGTGACGCGGATGAGGAGCAGTTCGAGGAGCAGGTTCGGGCGGGTCAGCACCCGGCGCAGGGCCGGCAGGAGCGGCACGTGGCGGAAACGGGCCGGGACGGGATCCGCGTACTCGGTGGGGATCGGCGACCGGTAGTGCGGCGAGGTGCGGGACAGGAACGGCACGACGGTCGCCGCGGCGAGGGCGGCGAGCAGCACGACGTTGTCGCGCAGGACGTACAGGGCCGCCATGTTCGGCAGCATCATCCTGGCGGGCAGCGTCATCACCAGGACGACGGCGACCGGCCACACGTACCGGTCGGAGGCCCGTTTGCCGACGCGGCCGACGACGGCGAGCAGCACCCACAGCAGCTGGTGCTGCCAGGTGGTCGGCGACACGGCGATGGCCGCGCAGCCGGTGATCGCGACGGCGAGCAGCAGCTGGCCCTCGCGGGCGTAGCGCACGGCGCGGCGCAGCCCGAGGAAGGCGACGGCGGCGCCGAGCACGAGGAACAGGGCGATCTCCAGCGGCCCGGCGAGGCCGAGCCGGAGCAGGGCGCCGTGCAGGGACTGGTTGGCGAGGTCGTCGGCCGCGCCGCCGAGACCGGTGCCCGCCATGTGGTGCACCCAGTAGGTGTACGAGTCGTGCGGCATCGCCGCCCAGGCGAGCGCGGTGCAGCCGGCGAAGGCGGCACCGGTGGTCAGGGCGGCGCGGCGGCGGCCGGTGAACCACAGCAGCGGCGCGAAGAGCAGGACCGTCGGCTGCAGCGCGGCGGCGAAGCCGATGAGCAGCCCGCCGGTGTACCGGCCGCGTACGACGAAGCAGCCCAGCAGCACCAGCAGGACCGGGATGATGCTGGTCTGGCCCAGCCAGAGCGTGTTGCGCACCGGCAGCGACAGCATCAGCAGACTGATCGCGACGGGCGCGGCGAGCAGGGAGGTGCGTCTGCTCACCGGCGGCGGCAGCGCGCGGGCGGTGACCAGGCCGAGCGCGACGACCAGCAGCAGCGTGCCGAAGGTCCAGCCCCAGCCGAGGGCCTGTTCGGCCGCCCGGGTGAGCGGCTTCATGACGAGGCCGCCGAAGGGTGTGCCGGTGAAACGGGTGGAGTCGTACAGCGACCCCTTCACGTGCAGGACGCCGTCGGGGCCGACCCAGGTCTCCAGGTCCGTCAGCCGCTCGCCCCGGGGGGTGCCGAGGACCACGGCCACCTGCCGTACCGCGAGGACCGCCGCGATCAGCCACAGGCCCAGCCTCGTCGCGCGCAGGCCTCCTCCGGCCCCGCCGACGGCCGTCGTCCCGAAGGGTTCCGCCGGTCGCCCGCTGTGCTCCACGTTCGCCACGCCTGGTCGGCCTCCCGCCCCGTCGTTCCTGTGCGCACCCTATGGCTCGCACCTCCCCCGGAGGGAGACGCCGGCAACCCCTGCTTCACCTGGCGTCGATCCCCCTTTTATCGGGATGACGATAGTCGGCCGGGGGTTGTGCCGCTGCCGGCGGGCGCGAGGTGGATCACATCCGAGTCCCCCGCGGAACCTGCCAGGAACGGCAATCGACCCGGCTCAGGACCCGTTCACCTGCCCCGTGCACCTGCTTGACCGGGTCGCCCGCACCGCCCGCACCGCCCGCGCCGAGCAGGGCGAGCGGGCACGCGGGCGGTGTCCGTCAGGGCAGGCCGCCCTGGGACCAGTCGCTCATCCGGGGAAGGACATGAACGGTGTTCCCGGCGTCTGCGGCGGGACCGGGGCAGGCTGCGGTTGCGGCTCGGGCGGGGCGGCCCGGCGCCGGGGAGGCAGGTGCAGGCCGAACAGCGAGCCGATGTCGGCGGCCAGTTCGGCGGCATGGCCGGCCGACTCCCGCGCCGGCACGCCCAGCCGGCGCAGGGCACCGGCGAAGGGCACCGGCGAAGGCGTCCTCCACCAGCTCCAGCCGCCGGGACAGACCCGCGCCGCCGTACGGCCGGCCGGACAGTGCGGTGAGGACCCCCTCCGTCCGGCGCCGCACCAGGCCGAGGGCCTCCCAGCCGGACGGCCGCGCGGCGGGCATCCTGCCCTCGGCCCTCGGGACCCTCGGTACCCTCGGGACCTCGCGGGGGCAGGCCGAGCGCGCCGAGGATCCGGTCGCCGAGCGTGGAGTGCCAGCCGGTCAGGGCGGTGGCGCGCGGGGCCGTGCCGGTGACCACGGCCGAGCGGGCCATCACCGATCTCGACCGGCTGGGACCGGAGGCGCCGCACAGCACCTTCGTCGAGTCCGACCTGCGCTTCCACCAGTCACTGGCGGACGCGGTCGGCGGCCCCCGGCTCAGCCGCCTCTACCGGGACATCAAGGGCGAGATGCACCTGTGCATGGTGCAGACCCGGCACACCCTCGGACGCGAACGCATCGTCGCCGAGCACGGAGCGGTGCTTGGAGGCGCTGCGCGCCGGGGACGCCGAGGAGGCCGTCCGCCGCATGGAGGCCCACCTCGACGGAGCGTGCCGTTCACTGCGACGCCTCTTCGCCGACGACGCGGGCTGACGACGAGCCCGCGGAAAAACCGATCGGCCGCCCCGCCCGCCCCTCACGGGAACGGACCGGACGGCCGAAGCCGATCGGCGTGGTCGGCTGACCCACGACTAACCTACGACTAACCCACGACTAACCCTCGTGGTAAAAGCCGACGTTGACACTGCGCGGGGCGGTGCGGTCCTGGATGACGACCTCGCCGTTGCTGCCCGGGGGCAGCGCCACATGACCTCCGTAGGCGATGGTCTGCGCGTACTCCCCGACGATCAGCCGGACCTCCGAGGACGGGTCGGGCTGCGAACCGCGCAGCCAGGTCACCTGCCAGGTCCCCTCCGGGCCGCACCGGAACTCCAGGTGCACGCGGGAGACGAACAGCCAGTCGTCGGGGGTCGCCAGACGGCACACCGACTTGTCCCGCCCCACCCGCAGCACGGCGCCGGGCTCACTCGGCGCGTCGGCCATGACCATGCCGGCCGTGGCACCCTCTTGCTCCCCCGAGACGGTGGCCATGGTGAGTTCGAGCACGTGCGCTCCTCCTGAACGATCCCTCGACGGCCTGCAACCGCCTCGTACGCCTGCCTGGTCGGCGCACCGCGGAATGATAAATCGCCCGGCCGTGTCCCGTCCGGCACAATGAGCTCATGACCGAGCGAAAGCCGCCCGGCGTGCCGTTCGAGTCCTGGGTGGACAAACAGATCCGCGACGCGCAGGCGCGCGGCGACTTCGCCACGCTGCCCGGCGCCGGCAAACCCCTGCCGGACGGCGCGGACACCTCGTACGACGAGCTGTGGTGGGTCAGGCGGAAGATTGCGCGCGAGGGCCTGTCGGTCCTGCCGCCGACCCTGGCCCTGCGCAAGGAGGCCGAGGACGCGCTCGAAGCGGCGTACGCGGCGCCCTCGGAACGGATCGTCCGGAAGATCATCACGGAGATCAACGTGAAGATCCGCGACATGATGTTCAAGCCGCCGCCCGGCCCCCCGCTGGGCAAGAAGCCGTACGACGTGGAAGAGGTCGTACGCCGGTGGCGGGAGGGCCGGGCGGACGGGTCACCCGCGTAGCAGGCGTTCGGCCAGCGCGCGGTAGTCCCGCAGGGCCAGCCGCAGTCGCTCGGTGTCGCCGGCGGCCGCCGACTCCCCGGCCCGCCCGTCCTCGCCCTGCCAGGAAGCGCGCAGAGTACGGCGGCGCCGCGTCACGGCCTCCGCGAAGCGGCCGGCGATCTCCTCCAGGACCCGGTCGGCCTCCTCGACGGCGGTGTGCGGCGCGTCGACGAACCCCGCCACCGCGTGCTGCAGCCGCTCCGAGAACGTGTCGCACTCGTCGGCGGAAAGCAGCCGCGAGCGGGCACGCCCCTCCTCACCACGGCCGTGCGCGCCACTGTCGGCGCCGGTGCCGACACCGGCGTGCGCGCCGGTACCAACCCGCCCGTCCGTGCCGGTGTGCGTGCCGCCATCGGTGTACGCACCGCTGCCCGCACCCCTGTCGCCGCCCGTCCACGGACCGCCGGCCGCGCGAGAACCGCCCGCTGAACTGCCCGTTGAGCCGCCCGCTGAACCGCCCGCTGAACCGCCCGTCGAACTGCCCGTCGAACTGCCCGTTGAGCTGCCCTCGGGGGGACCGCCCCGCTCCGCCGGTGCCGGTGTGCCGCCCGTCGGGCGTGTCACGTCGGACATCTGTCTCAGCCCTCCTTCGGGTGACGCCGGCCGAACGCCCAAGGCGTGGCCTTGCGGGCAGGAGCCCTGCCCGCGCTGCCCGCCTCGTCGCGGCGCAGGCCGCCGTCGCGGCCGGAGTCGGTCATCAGTTCCTCGAACAGGGCGCGCGCCTCGACCATGGCCGCGCGCATCTCCTCGGTGCCGGCCCGCTCACCCGCGTCCCCGGCGTTCCCGGGCAGGTGGGCGGCTCGGTGCACCTGGCGGTAGCCGTGCACGTGGTGGGCGTGGTGGACGGACAGGGCGGCGAGCTGCTCCTCGTACTGGCCGCCGTCGGGGAAGCCGCGCTCCGCGGCGAGTTCGGCGATCAGCCGGTCGGCCTCGGCGACCGCCTCACGCGGCGAGTCGACGAAGCGCTCCTGCGCGGCCGCCCAGCGCGCCTCGAACTGCTGGCGCCGCGCCGTCTCCAGCGGCCGTGCCCGCAGCGATCCGTGCCGCTCCACGCGCTCGGTGAGTTCACGTTCGGCGGCCTTGGCGTCCCCGTCGTGCCGGGCCACGACGCGGTCGTACTCGGGCCCGAAACGCCGCTTCAGGTCCCGGCCGCCGCGCGGGCCCCGGGAACGCAGGGTCAGGACGGCCGCGACAACGACCACGGCCGCCACGATCACGATCAAAGCAACGATCATGCCTGTGGACATGGATGCCTTCCGTTGTGTCGGCCCAACGGGCCGGTTCTGTCATCGGGTTGCCCGCAAGGCACCGCTCAAACGGCGAGCGCGGCGCACCCCCGCCGCGCCCGCCCCGAAACCGGTTGCACCCCCCGCCCCCCGCCTCCGCAGAATGAACGGCATGACCTGGACCATCTCTGCGGAACCCCCCGACTCCCCCGCCGCCGTCGCCCTGTGGCGGTCGTACTACACCGAGGTCAGCGACCGCTGGTACCTGCTGCACGAGGGCCGCCGGACCGACCCGGCCGAACTCGAGCGCGAGATCGCCGCCGCCACGGGCGCCGAACTGGTCCCGCCCACCGGCGAGTTGCTGATCGCCCGGCACGACGGCGAACCGGCCGGCTCGGCGGGCGTGCGCATCCTGGACCCCGCCACGGCCGAACTCACCCGCGTCTTCGTGCGCGAGGAGCTGCGCGGCCGGGGTGGCGCCCCGCTGCTGGTCCGCGCGGCGGAGGAGGCCGCCCGTGAACTGGGCGCCACGCGCATGATCCTCGACACCCGCAGCGACCTGGTGGAGGCCCGCGCCCTGTACGCCCGCCTCGGCTACACCGAGACCGAGCCGCACAACGACGACCCTTACGCCGGGCACTGGTTCGCCAAGGACCTGCTCAACCGAGCCGCGCCGACGCCCCGTTCTGCGGCTGCTCACGGTCCGATCCGCACAGTTCCCCGGTCAACTCCCTGACCAGCTGCGTCAGATCGGTCGGCCGGCCCGGCCCCCACCAGTCGCCGAGCAGCGTGGCCAGGGACTCCTCCCGGGCCAGCGCCAGCCGCTCGGCGACCTCCCGCCCTTGCTCGGTCAGGACCAGGTCCAGGCCCTCTCGCTCGGCCAGCCGCCGCTCCTCCACCTGCCGGACGGCGGCGATCACCACCGCCAGCGGCAGGGAACTGCGCTCGGCGAGCAGACCCGGCTCGACCGTCCCGTGCTTCTTGATCCGCAGCAGCAGCCAGCTCGCGGCGGGCAGCAGGTCGTACCCGGACCGCTCGGTGATCTCCCGGTAGATCTGGCGCCGCCCCTCCCGCGTGCCGAGCACGGACAGCGCGCGGCACACCTCGTCGTACGACGACCGCTCCACCGGATTGCTGGCCAGCGTCTCGGTCACGTCGGGCGCGGTGACCGACCCGCGCAGCGTGTCCTCCTTCAGGAAGCAGGCCAGCACGAACCCGAGGAGGGCGACGGGGGCGGCGTAGAGGAAGACGTCGGAGATGGACTGCGCGTAGGCGTGCAGGGCGGCCGGGCGCAGGGAGGCGGGCAGCGCGGCGATCCCCCGCGGGTCGGACTTGAGCGCGTCGACGGAGACCCCCGCCACGCCCCGGAAGGCGCCGGTCAGCCGGTCGTCCAGCCGGCCCGCGAACACGGTCCCGAAGACGGCGACGCCGAACGAGGCCCCGATGGACCGGAAGAAGGTCGCGCCGGAGGTGGCGACGCCGAGATCGTCGTACGACACGGCGTTCTGCACGATGAGCACGAGCACCTGCATGACGAGCCCCAGCCCCAGCCCGAACACGAAGAAACAGGAACTCATCTCAGCCGTGGAACTGGTCTCGTCGAGCCGGTGGAGCAGCATCAGCCCGATCGCGGTGACCGCCGTGCCGGCGACGGGGAACACCTTCCACCGCCCGGTGCGGCTGACGGTCTGCCCGGAGAGGGTCGACGACAGCAGCATGCCGACCACCATCGGCAGCATGTGCACACCGGACATGGTCGGCGTCACGCCGTGGACGACCTGAAGGAAGGTGGGCAGGTAGGTCATCGCCCCGAACATGGCGAAGCCGACGATGAAGCTGATGACGGCGGACAAAGTGAACGTACGGATCCGGAAGAGCTTCGGCGGCAGCACGGGCTCGGCGGCCCGCCGTTCCACGAGCACGAACGCCACGCCGAGCGCGACGCCCAGCACCACGAGCCCGACGGTCTCGGCCGACCCCCACGCCCACGTCGTGCCGCCCAGCGAGGCGACGAGCACCAGACAGGTGGCCACGGACGCGATCAGGAACGTACCGAGGTAGTCGATCGTGTGCCGGGCGCCCCTGCGCGGAATGTGCAGCGCACCCGCGATCACGGCCAGCGCGACCACGCCGACCGGCAGATTGACGTAGAAGACCCACCGCCAGCTCAGGTGCTCGGTGAACAGCCCGCCGAGCAGCGGCCCCAGCACACTGGTCGTCCCGAACACGGCCCCGAACAGCCCCTGGTAGCGCCCCCGGTCGCGCGGCGGGACGAGGTCGCCGACGATCGCCATGGACAGCACCATGAGCCCGCCGCCGCCCAGCCCCTGGAGCGCCCGGAAGGCGATGAGCTGCCCCATGCCCTGCGCCATGCCGCACAGCGCGGAACCCACCAGGAAGATCACGATCGCGGCCTGGAACAGCCTCTTGCGCCCGTACTGGTCGCCCAGCTTGCCCCACAGCGGGGTGGCGGCGGTCGAGGCGAGCAGGTAGGCGGTCACCACCCACGACAGGTGCTCCAGCCCGCCGAGGTCGCTGACGATCGTCGGCAGCGCGGTCGACACGATCGTCTGGTCCAGTGCGGCGAGCAGCATCCCGAGGAGCAGGGCGCCGATCGACGCCAGCACGTTCCGCGGCACGTGCGGTGTGTCCCGCACGTCCGTGACACCCTGCGCGCTCACGGCCATGGAGCCCTCCCGGGGATCAGACGCCGGCTTCCATCGTCGTCCGGGTGGCCGGTTATGGCCTGTCGAGCCCCAGCCGTGAAGGAGATCTGCATAATCTCCGCAGGGGGAGGGACGAACACGTGAAGGAACCGAACGACTGTCCGGAATGCGGCGCGCCGAGGACGGCCGACAACACTCCGTCCTGCCCGTGCGGCCGGCGGGCGTCCCAGGCGCTGCGGGAGGCACGCCGGGCGGAGGCGGCAGCCGCGGAGGACTTCGACCCGCTGCGGATACGCCCGTACGTGGACCTGGCCGCCCCCACGGAGGCGCCGCCGCGCCTGCCGCCGCTGACGTACGAGCCGGCCCTGGACGACCCCACACCCCTCGACGACGAGCCGGCCCCCGAGCCACAGAACCGCCCCCACCGCGGACGCCGAACCGTACTGCTGATCGCCGCCGCGGCGGTCTCCGCCGTCACCACGGCAACGGTGGCCAGTGGCCTGTTCTCGTACGACACCCCGTCCCGCGACACCGCCCTCCCCGACGGCATACGCGCGAGCGTGCCGGACACGGAGACCAGCGAGCCGCCCCCGTCGACCGCCACCCGCCCGCCGACACCCACGCCCCCCTCCCAGCCCTCGTCCCCCTCGGCGTCCCCGTCGGCGACGACCGCCTCACCGAGCCCCACCACCACCCCGTCGGCCACGCCCACACCGACCGGCACCCCCTCGGTCACCGCGACCGGCACCGTCCAGTCGGCCACCACCACCCCCCAGCCGACCCAGGTCCTGCGCCTCGGCGACCAGGGCCCCGGGGTGGCCGAACTCCAGCTCCGCCTACGCAGCCTCTACCTCTACGACGGCGACGTGAACGGCCACTTCGACGCCCGGGTGGAGAACGCCGTACGCGTCTACCAGTGGACCCGCGGCATCACCGCGGACGGGCTGGGCGTCTACGGCGCGGAGACCCGCACGAGTCTGGAGGCGGAAACCACGGACGGCTGACAGCCGCGCACGGCGGGAAGGGGACGGGACGGGGGTGTTCGCCCGCAGCGGTTGGCGCGTCAACCCCAGTACCTCTCGAACCCCCGATTCCGCGCCGTTCCGAGGACGGACACCCCCGTGCCCGGCCCCCCCCCCCCCCCCCCCCCCCCCCCCAAAAAACAACCCCCCACCCCCCCACCCCCCCCCCCA